>JAJUHD010000158.1 GCA_029268085.1 Bacillota bacterium
AACGGCCATTATGACCCGGCCACGGGAACTGTAACCTTTACGACCACCCACTTCAGTCTGTACGCCGTGGGCTTTAACCAGGTGAGCTTCGGCGATGTGCCGACGGGCGCATGGTATCATGATGCGGTTGACTTCATCGCGGCGAGGGGAATCGTCACGGGCACCGGAAACGGCAGCTTCAGCCCGAACATCGGCGCGACAAGGGCGATGCTCGTCACCGTTTTATACCGTCTAAGCGGCGACAGCGGGAGCTACAAGAACAGCTTCTCTGATGTTCCGTCCGGCACATGGTACGAGAGCGCAGCCGGCTGGGCGGCGGCGAACGGCATCGCAAGTGGCGTCGGCGGCGGATTGTTTGATCCCGACAAGGGGATAACCCGCGAACAGCTTGCGGTGATTCTGTACAACTACGCAAAATACAAGGGATACGACGTTTCCATCGGCGGGGACACGAATATTCTGTCCTACAGCGACGCGCTTTCCATATCGGATTATGCGTACGAAGCGATGCAGTGGGCCTGCGGCGCCGGCATCCTCAAGGGCGACACAAACGGCAGCCTGAACCCGCAGGGCGCCGCCACACGCGCGGAGATTGCGGCCATGCTCGAAAGGTTTGTCCGGAATGCGGTGAAGTAATTCCGTAAAAAACAATAAATTTACATACCGACGGTTATATTTGGAATGGTATGCTGTCAACGGAGGAGTTCGTCGTGGAATGATTTGAAAATACAAAGTGTATTGGAATTGCACTTTATAAATTGCACATACTATGTATATCCTTAACAGAAAGACGGAGATATAGTATGGAATTACAAGTCATTCCTTTAATCATCGTAATCGGCTATCTTTTGGGAATGCTAATTATTGGCTTCATCGTCAGCAAAGTTTCTATAAAAGACAGCAAAGATTACATGCTGGCCGGACGCAGAATGGGACTGTTCATGGTAGCGTTCTCGCTCTCTGCGAACAATATCGGCGGCGGTTCAACCACAGGGCTTGCTGCAAAAGCTTTTGGCGACTGGGGCTTGAGCGCGAGCTGGTATGTGTTGGCGGCATCGCTTGCCATGATCCCGCTTTCATATTTTGCGCCTAAGATACGAAAAACACTTGCTATTACGATCCCAGAGGTTGTGGAACGCCGCTTTGGAAAGTCCATGGGTTCCGTCACTGCAGTACTAAACATTTTGGCGCTTTTTTTCTTAACATCATCTCAGATTGCCGCATCCGGTTCGGTCGTTTCCACATTGACAGGAATACCTCTTAATGTCAGCCTGATTATAGCCGGCTTGGTTGTTATCATATATACAACTATGGGCGGCATGATCGCGGATCAGATCAGTGATCTAGTCCAGTTTATAATTATACTGGTTGGCTTAGGTATTGCCACACCATTTGTAATAAACGGATGCGGCGGGTGGGAGAATATTTCAGCTAAATTGCCTCCCGTTCAGCTTGACTTTTTCAAAATAGGCTGGATCACAATAATCGGCTATGTTTTCAATTATTTCTGCACTTTCTTATCGGGGCCGGAGATGGTCAGCCGCTTTGAAAGTGCAAAAGATGAAAAAACAGCCAGAAATGCAGCTCTGCTTTCCGCAGTACTGATGGCGGCAATGGCAATGTTCCCGACAATTATCGGTCTGTGCGCTCTGGCGGTTAAAGATAAATTCCCTGATATAGCGGGTAGTACAGCCATGATGAAGGTCACCAGCGCTTATGCGCCGGGGGTAATTACCGGATTTCTTGCCGCCGCGATAATTTCAGCGACCATGTCCAGCGCCGACTCCAACCTGTTGGCTATGTCAACGATGTTTATTAATGACCTCTGGATGAAGACTAAGCATGCCGTGGAGTTAACTGAAAAGAAGATAATTTTCCTGACTCGTTTAAGCAACGTTATTTTTGCCGTCGTTGCAATGTTGATTTCACTTTTTAAAATCGATATCATAACCATGAACACATTTGCTTTTGCAATTCGCTGCGCAGGTCCGTTCGCTGCCTATGGGCTTGGTCTTGTTGTCCCGAGAGCAACCAAAAATTCTGGAATTATTTCCATTATTATTGGTACCATTGCTGTTGTTTACTGGCAAATACTGTCGGGCGGAGGCTTCTATCTTGGAGTCCTGCCGGTGGTATTTGGCAGTGCCTGCGGTGCGGCATCATTCTTTATAGTAAACTGGATCGAGTGGAAACGCGGCATTGCACCCGCTCCGTCTCCCTATATTGATAAATCTGCCGATTAGCAAAGGACCTTGATATTATGTTATAACAAATATAAAAACAGGACGCGGATTGAAAACGCGTCCTGTTTTTATAAATAGGCTATTTATTGAAGCTGTCCTTCAGCGCGACTGAACGGTTAAAAACAAGGTGCTCGGGAGAACTATCGCGGTTGTCAACACAGAAGTAGCCTTTGCGCATGAATTGATAGGAGTGGGGGAAAATTGCGTCCTTCAGGCTCTTTTCGACCTTGCAGCCCTTCAGAATCTGAAGGGAATCTGGGTTCAGACATTTGATAAAGTCCTTGTCGCCTGCGTCGGGATCAGGGTCTGAAAACAGGTTTTCATAAACGCGTACTTCGGCATCAATCGCGGTATTAGCATCAACCCAGTGGATAGTACCCTTGATCTTGCGTCCGTCCTTTGGGTCACCGCCGGAGGATTCGGGATCGTATTCCGCGAGAACCTCGACGACATTGCCGTTTTCATCCTTAATACAGCCGGTGCATTTGGCGACATATGCGCCCTTAAGCCGGACTTCATTTCCTGGGAAAAGTCGGAAGTACTTTGGCACCGGAACTTCCATAAAGTCCTCGGCCTCGATATAGAGGCTGCGGGAGAAGGAGACCTCGCGCTCACCGTCTTCAGGACGGTTCGGGTTGTTTTCAACCATGAAGGTTTCGGTTTTGCCTTCGGGATAGTTTGTTATAGTAAGCCTGATCGGATCAAGGACCGCCATAACACGGGTTGCCTTTTCGTTCAGGTCTTCACGCAGACAGTGCTCAAGGAAGCTGTATTCGACGGTGCTGGGCATCTTGGCGACCCCGATTCGATCACAGAAGCTCAGTATCGCCTTCGGCGTGTACCCGCGGCGGCGCAGCCCGCAGAGTGTGGGCATACGAGGATCGTCCCAGCCGGAGACGCGGCCTTCCTCAACCAGACGGCGCAGCTTACGCTTCGACATGACGGTGTAATTGATGCCGAGACGTGCAAATTCGATCTGGCGCGGCTTTGACGGTACGGATACGTTTTCGATTACCCAGTTGTATAGCGGACGGTGATCCTCATACTCAAGCGAGCAAAGAGAGTGCGTTACGCCCTCGATCGCGTCTTGTATGGGATGGGCGAAATCATACATCGGGAAGATGCACCACTTCGTGCCCTGTCTGTGATGTTCAATGAAGCGTATACGGTAAAGGACCGGATCGCGCATATTGAAGTTGCCGCTTGCAAGGTCGATTTTTGCACGCAGCGTATACTTGCCTTCAGGGAATTCGCCCGCGCGCATACGGCGGAAAAGGTCAAGGCTCTCTTCTATAGGCCTGTCCCTGTACGGACTTCTTGCGGGTGTCGCAGTATCTCCGCGGTATTCCTTGAATTGCTCTGGAGTCAGCTCGCAGACATACGCAAGACCTTTCTTGATAAGCTCCTCGGCATAGCCGTAGGTCTGCTCAAAATAGTCCGAGCCATAGAAGAACCTGTCGCCCCAATCGAAGCCCAGCCAGTGGATATCCTCCTGTATAGCCTCGACGAATTCGGTGTCCTCCTTGGCGGGGTTGGTGTCGTCCATGCGGAGATTACATAGACCGCCGTATTTCTGGGCGGTGCCGAAGTCGATATATATTGCTTTAGCGTGGCCGATATGCAGATAGCCGTTAGGCTCGGGCGGGAATCGGGTGTGAACCTTCATGCCAGCATATGCTCCGCCCTCTGCGATGTCCTCGTCAATTAAATCGTGTATAAAGTTGCTTGTATTTTCGTTCATTATTTTCCGTTCCTCTCATCCTTAAAAGCAAGAAAACCATGCAGGTATTATAAACGATTCTTGTAGTAATTACAATAATTATGTGATAAAATACATTACAGCCAGACGACGCAGGAGGAAACATACATGACGGATATCATCATCATCGGCGGAGGACCCGCGGGCGTTTCCGCCGCGCTGACAGCCAAAAACAGGGGCAAAAGCGTAAAAATTATATCAAACAGCGTGGAGCAGAATAATCTCTGGAAGTCAAAAAGTGTTGAAAACTATCCCGGAATGTCCAACGCGAGCGGCGAGTCGATTCTGATGACCTTCCGTAAGCAGATTGAAGACGCGGGGATAGAGGTAGTAACAGGCAGGGCTCTGAACGCGCTTTCGATGGGTGGTTATTTTTCTGTTTCGGTCGGTCAGGACTATTTCGATTGCAAAGCGCTGATTTTGGCATTTGGGATTGTGCAGCAGTCGACTTATCCCGGCGAGCAGGATTTTTTGGGCAGGGGAGTATCCTACTGCGCGACCTGCGACGGTATGCTATACCGCGGCAGGAAGGTCGCAGTCATCGGGCTTAATGAGGAAGCGGAAAGCGAGGCGGAGTTTCTTCGTTCTATCGGCTGTGAAGTCGAATATTTCGATAAAAACAGGGCAAAAAAGTTCGAGATAAAGGGCAGAGACACTGTTACGGAGCTTGTTGCAGACGGAACGGCTTATCCAGTAGACGGTGTTTTCATCCTCCGCAGCACTATCGCGCCCAGCAGCTTTCTCGCAGGGCTTGAGGTCGTAAACGGTCATATAATCACGGACAGCGATATGAGAACATCGGTTACCGGAGTGTATGCGGCAGGCGACTGCACCGGAAGACCATATCAGATCGCAAGAGCCGTCGGGCAGGGGAATACGGCCGCTCTTTCCGCCTGCGAATATCTTGACAAAAAGTAGTCTATAACATATAATAATATAATAGTTTAAAGGCTTTGAACGGGAAGTATGGTCGGTTTGTGCGGCAAAGAGAGAAAGCATATGGTGAGAGCTTTTGCGCACTTCGATTATTGGTCGCCCCGGAGCCGGCCGAAGGAAATGTCGGTCCGTACGCTCGCGTTATGAGCATTCGAGTGCGCCGCGATTGCGGTGAATTCAGGTGGTACCGCGGTTTAACGCCCTGAGCATCAGCTCGGGGCGTTTTTGATTATCTGTATAGATGAGGAGGAAATATCGTGGCAAAAGAGCTTTCAAAGGTCTATGAGCCAAAAGAAGTTGAAAAACGAATTTATGAGATGTGGGAAAAGGGAGGAGCCTTCAGGGGCGTCCGTGATCCTGAGAAGAAGCCCTTTACGATAGTTATGCCGCCGCCTAACGTAACGGGCCAGCTCCACATGGGCCATGCGATGGATGCGGCGCTTCAGGATATACTAATCCGTTATAAGCGCATGAAGGGCTTTGCGGCCCTTTGGGTTCCCGGAACCGACCATGCGGGTATTGCGACGCAGATCAAGGTTGAGGAGGCTCTCCGGAAGGAAGGGTTGACCCGCTATGATCTCGGGCGCGAAAAGTTCCTAGAGCGTGTCTGGGATTGGAAAAACAAATATGGCGACCGCATAGTCGAACAGCAGAAGCAGCTCGGCGCCTCCTGCGACTGGGAGAGAGCGCGCTTTACCATGGACGAGGGCTGCTCAAGAGCCGTACG
>JAJUHD010000159.1 GCA_029268085.1 Bacillota bacterium
ATATCGCCGCAGAGATCGGCAACATAACCCTTCAGAACGTCGTTGGAAATCTCCAAATACAGCCCTCCTTTTCCTATTTGCCGATGTGGTATAATATAATAACGTTCATTATACACATGTATTTACCATTATGCAAGTTGCACTTTTTTAATTATTCAAAATGTCACTAATTTTCCCTTTGCGGCGGTAAATTATTTATGCGATTTTGCAATTAGCAGAATCATTCCTGCAAACATCTTGCCAAGAAGCATATTTATGATATAATTTCTGCATAAGCAGAAATTATATCGCGCACGTGCCGTTTCCGGCGGCACGCGCTTAAATTTAAGCCGTGGCGCGGGACGCGCTACATGGCGATATATACTACTGTTTAGCGAGAAAAAGTTCAAGGGTGAATTTATGATTAAGCTGCATAAAAACGGTGTTTTTTTGAATAACGGTGTTCCGGAGGATGCTTCCCGCTTATCCGAGGACATTTCGGATGCTCGCAGAAAAACCATTGCTTTCAGTATACTCGAAAAACATGATATTTCAAGGGATAAAGATATTCTGCGGCTGAAGTTCGACAGCCTTATCTCCCATGACATTACCTATGTGGGTGTCATCCAGACCGCCAAGGGCAGCGGGCTGACGAGCTTTCCGATTCCCTATGTCCTGACGAACTGTCACAACAGTCTCTGCGCTGTGGGCGGAACGATAAACGAAGACGACCATGTATTCGGGCTTTCAGCCGCGAAGAAATACGGCGGGATCTATGTTCCCGCGAACGTTGCCGTCATACACCAGTACGCCCGCGAGATGATGTCGGGCTGCGGCCGCATGATACTCGGAAGCGACAGTCACACACGCTACGGCGCGATGGGTACGATGGGCATCGGCGAAGGCGGCCCTGAAATTGTTAAGCAGCTTCTTTCCAACACTTATGACGTAAAACGCCCCGAAATTGTTCTCGTCTACCTTACGGGAAAGCCCGGACACGGCGTCGGCCCGCATGATGTGGCGATAGCTCTCTGCGGAGCAGTATATGACAACGGTTTTGTCAAAAACAAGGTTTTGGAGTTTATCGGCCCCGGAATCAGGAATCTTCCGATGGATTTCCGCATAGGCATTGACGTTATGACAACAGAGACAGCATGCCTGAGTTCCGTATGGGAGACCGACGGCGCTGTCGAGGAATACTTCGCCGCTCACGGCAGGCCGGAGGACTATAAAGCTCTTTCACCGCAGGACGGCGCCTACTACGATTCGATGATCGAGATTAATCTTGGCGCGATAGAGCCCATGGCGGCGCTTCCCTTCCATCCTTCGAAAGCTTATACTATCCGCGAGCTTCAGGCTAACGCCGGCGATATCCTGCGGCAGGTCGAGCTTGACGCGGAAAAAACGCTTTCCGGCGGAGTTAAGCTGCGGCTGACCGACAAGCTTGTGAACGGAAGGCTCTATGTCGATCAGGGCGTTATCGCAGGCTGCGCCGGAGGCATGTACGACAATATCGCGGAGGCCTCGGCAATTCTTAAGGGCTGCTCGGTCGGCAACGGTTATTTCTCGCTTTCCGTCTATCCGCCCAGCATACCTGTGAACCTCGAGCTTATTAAAAACGGCGTTCAGCAGAGCCTTATGGAGAGCGGCGCGCTATTTAAATCCTGCTTCTGCGGTCCCTGCTTCGGCGCGGGCGATGTTCCCTCTAACAATGCCCTTTCGATCCGCCATACAACAAGGAACTTCCCGAACCGCGAGGGCTCGAAGCCCTCGGACGGGCAGATCTCCTCCGTCATGCTCATGGACGCCCGTTCCATTGCGGCGACAGCCCGAAACAAGGGCATACTCTCAAGCGCTGCGGATATTGATTATAAAGAACCCGAGCCTCACGCATACAGCTTCGACCGTTCCGTCTACGAAAAGCGCGTGTATTTCGGCTTTGGCAAAGCGGACGGCACGGCAGAGCTGAAAATGGGCCCGAACATTGCGGAATGGCCCAAGATACCCGCTCTCGCGGAAAACGCGCTTCTGAGACTCGCGAGCGTCATACAGGACGAAGTCACTACGACGGACGAGCTCATCCCGTCGGGCGAAACCTCGTCTTATCGCTCAAACCCGATTAAGCTTGCCTCCTTCACGCTGTCCCGCCGCGATCCGAGATATGTAGAAAGAGCAAAGGAAACAGCGGCGCTGGAAGCAAAGCGCGCCGAGGGGGAGATACCGGACGAGCTTCTGACAGTCATGAAAAAGCTCGGGCTGCCCGCCGATACGCTCAAAAGCACCATAGTTTCGAGCGCGATCTTCGCAAAAAAACCCGGCGACGGTTCCGCACGCGAGCAGGCGGCTTCTTGCCAGCGTGTCCTCGGCGGAGGAGCCAACATCTGCTACGAATTTGCAACGAAGCGCTACCGTTCAAATTGCATCAACTGGGGCATGCTGCCCTTTACAATTGATAAAAGCACAGACTTTTGCTACGAGCCTGACGACTGGATCTTCGTTCCCGGCATACGCAAGGCCGTTGAAGCGGGAGCCGAGAGTATTCCCGCAAAAGTCCTCACTAAACACGGAACAGCCGATATTACCCTGAACCTCACGGGTCTCACCGCCGACGAAAAGGAGATCATCCTTTGCGGCTGCCTTATGAATTACTACGCCGCGCACAAAAACTAAGTCAAGGAGTATTCTGATGTCAAAGATACCTATGAACACTATCGTCGAGATGGACGGCGACGAAATGACCCGCATCCTCTGGAAAATGATAAAGGACGAGCTCCTATCCCCCTTTGTCGAGCTCAACACCGAATACTACGATCTCGGCCTTCCGAAACGTGACGAGACTAACGATCAGATAACGGTAGACGCGGCGAACGCAATCAAGAAGCACCATGTCGGAGTCAAGTGCGCTACAATCACACCTAACGCCCAGCGCGTCGAAGAGTATAAGCTCAAGGAGATGTGGAAAAGCCCGAACGGTACTATACGCGCAATTTTGGACGGGACAGTTTTCCGCGCGCCTATAATTACGGAAAGCGTGAAGCCCTATGTAAAAGGGTGGAAAAAGCCTATTACGATCGCCCGTCACGCCTATGGCGACGTATACAAGGCGACAGAGTACCGTGTTCCCTGCAAGGGAAAAGCCGAGCTTTTGTTCACGGGTGAAAATGGCGAGAGCTTCCGCAAGACCATTTACGACTTCGAATGCGCGGGCGTTCTGCAAGGTCAGTACAATAAGGACAGCTCGATAGAGTCCTTTGCTCATGCCTGCTTTGAATACGCTCTCGAAACAAAACAGGACCTCTGGTTTGCGACGAAGGACACAATCTCAAAGCAGTACGACCAGACCTTCAAGCTCATCTTCGCAGACATCTACGAGAAGAAATATAAAGAACGCTTTGAAAAGGCGGGCATCGAATACTTCTATACTCTCATCGACGACGCGGTCGCGCGCGTCATCCGCTCGGAGGGCGGCTTCATCTGGGCCTGCAAGAACTACGACGGCGATGTGATGAGCGATATGGTCTCGACTGCGTTCGGCTCGCTCGCTATGATGACGAGCGTCCTCATCTCCCCCGACGGCGACTATGAGTTCGAGGCGGCGCACGGTACAATAACCCGCCACTATTACCGCTGGCTCAAGGGTGAACAGACTAGCTCAAATCCGATCGCAACTATCTTCGCGTGGTCAGGCGCACTTCGCAAGCGCGGAGAGCTGGACGGCAACAAGCCTCTTTCCGATTTTGCCAGCAAGCTTGAAAAAGCCTGCCTCGATACAATCGAAAGCGGCATAATGACCGGAGACCTTGCGGAGCTATGTGACAGGACGGATATAAAAAAGGTCACAAGCTCCGAGTTCATCGCCGCGATAAGAGCAAATCTCGAAAAAATGATGTAAAATTTAAAAAAACTGTTTTTCAAGCATACAAGCCGCTGCCGAATACTCCCCTGTATTCGGCAGCGGCTTGTTTATAGAATGGAAATCGCAAAGTTACTGCTTATTAACCCACTCGGCTATATCCGTTATCACCTTTGGATCAATGTTGTTGGGGGCCATGTAAACTGACGTATCTATTCCGCCGTTTGCGGGTATTTGATTCGGCATAAACAGATGGCTGAGTCCTTCATAAAGCTTAAAATCCACATTACTGCGCCCTGCAAGGGTTGTTTGCCATAACTTAAAATCCTTATCGGCAAAAATCTGAAAATCTGCACTGCCTTGCAGAATAAGCATGGGAACCTTAAGGTTTTTCACTATTGCAAAGCTGTCGATGGCGTTAAGGCTTTTCCAATATTCAGTTGGTATGCCTAAAATCATACCTGTGCCCCCGTCATCAAGGGTCCTTACTTTTTCAATTGCCGCTTCTTCTTGCGCCAGCGCATCCTTTTTCTGCTGTTCGGTCATAGACGCTTCCGTCTGGATAGCCAAACGATACTGATCAAGTATTATTTCCTGAAGGGGTCGCAGCGAGCCTGCCATAGAAATGAAGCCTTTAATCCGCGGATTGTCGAAAGTTATTTTTGGCGCCATCATACCTCCAAGGCTATGCCCGAGGAGAAAGATACGGGTCGCGTCCACACGATTATCGCCACATAGCATTTTCACGGCAGCGGCTGCGTCATCCAACATTTCGTATTCGATTGAATTGCACACGTCATTCGGATACTGGTATGTACGCTTATTGTATCTCAGCGTAGCCACTCCATGTTCGGCAAGACCGTGCGCAATATCCTCAAACGGGCGATTAACGGCTCCAAGCGATTCATTCATATCCGAGGCGCCTGATCCCTGCACCAATATTACTACAGGCGGCTTCTCCACGCCTTTCGGCAAGGTGAGCATTCCAGGCAATTCCTTCTCTCCGACCTTAACAGGTACCTCTTCCCACTTTTCCGTAACCTGTGCTTGAGGGGGATCCTTCGGTGCAAGAACTGTTTGAATACCATCCGGCTTGCCATCGCCGTCATAACGGATTATCAATTTGAGGTTGTATTGATCTCCTGCAACAAAGCTTGTCACAACATCGTTTTTTGCGTAAATACTTCCGAGATATTCGCCGGACGAGTTAATTGCCGATAGAAATTTTGTCCATCCGGTCGCCAACTGTTCCTTTGTAATAACCTGCCGCAGCTCATCGCTGCAAGCTTCATAGAAGCTGTCGAAGTTGCCTTTAATGAAATCTGAAACATAGACGGCTGTGCGTTTTTCCAATTCCTCGCTGTTCACATAGCGTTTCAGAATCGTTGCGGCCTCTGCTCGTGTGGTATTGCCGTTTGGCGAAAGCATTGAACTGCCCTTGCCAGTGATGAGACCGCCCGATACCGCCCAGTTCATTGCTCCGTATGCCCAATCAGCAACTTTGGAAGCATCCGAATAGGCAGAAATATCAGCCTCGGCATTCACTCGGCGTCCCTTGTACTTTGCATAGCGATGGAGCATTACCGCCAGCTGCTCACGCGTGATGCTGTCATCCGCTCCGAAAATGCCGCTGCCATAACCCGTAACGATTCCGTTTGTAGCGGCCCATTCAATAGCATCATAGTACTGCTCCGACGTTTCAACGTCGGTAAATTTGATTGTTTTATCGGTTTTCTTTGAACCGTCGAGGCAGTATAGAGCCGATGCCAGCATCGCGCGTGTCATCGGCTCCTCAGGCGC
>JAJUHD010000160.1 GCA_029268085.1 Bacillota bacterium
ACCATAAAGATTATGCATTTTGCATACATTGCTGGTAAAAAATAGGTGTATTTCGGTTGCTTTATACATCTGCTCCGAAAATACATTATATTTAAAATGAAAGGAGCAGAATGAATTATGGATAAATATGATGAACTTAAGAAGCTTTTCGATGAGGCATTGGGCGATTTGGCAAAAGACTGCGACTGCAAATTCTGCTCAAATTTAAGCCAGTGCAGCACTCGCCGCGTTGAGCGCAATTTGGCTTACGGTAATTGCAGCAATTGGGAATGGAGAGGCGCGAAGATGGCGGAGAAAGCGAGTTAAAGCGTAATCTTCAGGATATTATAGCTAAATATTTGAAACGACGAGGCATTATTCCCGCCGTTTACATGAAAGCCCTTTATGGAGCCATTATTCCATAAAGGGCTTTCTTATAGAAACTTAATACTTGATATTAGGAGTTTTTTCAACTAATCGTCACATATTCCCTGAGCAAGGACGCTTAAATCAGGCTTAACTACTCTCACTGCTTTAAAATCGCCTTCAAAATCCTTGCCCTTAACGATCATCTTATATTCACAGCAGCCCGGACATGTTCTGTCGCAGAAGGTGACTGTGAAAGGCTCACTGATATCCAGTTCAAGCTTTTCTGCCTTGACTTTTATTTCATTTTCGTACTGCCATGTCTGTACAACTTCTTTATGCCCGTTGCATATTCTTTCTAATATGAACTGCAATTCAACGTCGATTTCTTTTTCGCACAACCCTTTTCCTTCCGCTTCAAATACAACAAGACTGGAGAATTCGATTTTTACGACGGGTCTGCATAAACATGTTGTATCAACGATTACTCTGTCCAGCACAAATTCTTGTACGCGCTTCTCGTGGCAGTAATCCAAATCGAAAATTGCATCCTGCGGACGGCATCCGCATTCCAGCAATATTTTCTTGGGCTTCGGATGCTGTGGCACAAAACAGCAATCTTTATCCAACTCTTCTTTATAATCATCGGAGCAATATTGCCCATCCTTTATATATGCCATTAATTCAAACTCCTTTAATAGTATCTGAGGCTCAATACATAGAGAGCCCTCAATTCATATTATGCGGCTTGCGGATAGATGGTTCGAGCAGCAGCGTTATGCACGAGGATCGGATGAGCGGTGTTGTATTTTTGCATCCACGTTGGACGGCAGTATGCTGGACAAAACAGGGCAGGAACCGTTTTGGTCCCTACCCTGTTTTTAAAATATCGTTTCACAATCAGTACCCTGGCCGACGTATTATTAAGTTTCAATTATAAATATGTGATATGTAGAGAGAACACAGATTAGTCTATGCTCTTCTACTGTTATTGCTTGGTCTGGCACCAAATAAATATGGCTCAAGCAATACAAAAGACTCAGCTAATTCTCCGACATTGAACATATTTTTTTTAAGCATTGTTCTTATGCAGGATTTTGATGTGTCGCCTAAAATTTTTTGACATTCGATAAAAAGAGCATATTTATTGTATTCGTCAGGGCTTATTGAAGTCTTTTGTTCTAAATCTTCAATATAAGCTCTTAGAACATTTTGAGAATTAACATACTCTTCCGCCCATCCGACCAATGTTTTTCCTTCATATATCGCCATAATAATAAACTCCTTCTTTTAATGTTCTAATTAGGATTATTAACAATAATTGATTTTTATAACCTAATAGATCACATTAAAAGGCTAAGACATTCTAAAAAAGTTATCTCCTGAATTTTGGCAGAGATTTGATTAACCATCCGCACATAATCCGCCATTATTTGTTAAGAATATTGAATGTTAGAGAAAGGTTGGAAGAGGCTGAATGCCTTCCAACTCGTATACTAATAATTCGGCGCGCCGCTCAGCCGTAATGAGAGGCAACCGCGAATGCCAATGCGTTAATGAATCCGGCCTTTATTGGCATAAAAAAGCGGTATATGGAGATTATTATGCAGATACAGCTTAGTCAAAAGGAACGAATGCTGCTGGAGGACAATAAGCATCAGGAAGAAATTTGCGTTGTTAAGTATCAGAATTACGCCGGACAGGCTCAGGACCCTCAGTTAAAACAGCTTTTCAATACGCTTGCCACAGAGGAGCAGCATCATTTTGATATGATCAATCAGATGCTTCAGGGCCAGCAACCAACTATGGGCCATACGCAGCAGCAGGCAGCACAGCCGCAGCAGACGACGTATCAGGGAGTTATGGGAAACACCGGCGATAAGATACTCTGCAGCGATCTGCTATCAACAGAAAAATACGTTTCAGGGACCTATAATACGGGAGTATTTGAAGCCGTGTCCCCAATAGTCAGACAAACTCTCCAGCATATTCAGCAGGATGAACAGCGTCATGGCGAACAGCTGTTTAATTATATGAACAGCCATGGGATGTACAGCGTGCAGTGATTTGGTATTAGTCGATACAGATAATATCTGGCCTTTTTGAAAAGCAGCCGCAGAATGCAGGAGCTGTAATTACGAATGGCAGACATATAATTCTGCGCCCGATAATTAAAGCAAAAAATCCGTGTGCGTTAAGCCTACACGGATTTTTGCTTATAGAGGGACATATGATATACAATTCGTTTTTATATCTGTACAAGTGTACGGACGGCAGAACCGTTCGCAGTCAGTCCGCCGTCGGATGGACCAAACCGCTGACCTCCAGCATGTTCTCCCAATACCTCTTGGGCATATGGGTCATCCTGCAACGTGGATTTTCCCGGCTCTCTATCGAAATTGTGTTGTAAAACTGCTTCCACAGCGCCTGATACTGCGCCTCGTTTTCAGAAATCTCGGGAAATGCCACATTATCGATCTGGATAATTTCGGCCTTGCCGTTTTGGTAAACAAGCGCCGCTTTATTGGTTTTGTCAAAAATCATGAACTGCTCGTCGTGATAGCGGAGGACAAAATGCTGCGTGATAAATGGCAGAATATAGTTTTTTGGAGTAATTGAGGCGACTAATGCGCCGCCAACATCGGCAAAGCGGATGAATCCCTTTAGGAGATGCGCTTCGCCTGAAAGGTGCCTTTCCGCACTTAAAAGCGGCGCTACAACAGCGTCCCCCGGCTTGAAGCAGAGCTTTCCGCCCTCCCGGTAACCCTGCAAAAGGAATTCAAGGATCCGCAGCTCCTTCTTTTCAAGACAGCTGCAAAAGACTGCCATCACAAGCTCCAGCGCGCGTTCGGAGATTTTGGAAGGAATTGAGGTTCGTACCCGCTCTGCTTTTAAGGGATTTGTAATAATAGCCCGTACATCATAAAGCGTCGGCGGCGAATCCTCCTCTCGAAGGATATTAATAGGAAGCTCTCCGGCATAAACACTTTCATATACGCAGCATAAAAAGCCGTCAAAGCTTCCATCGTAGGTGTAAATGACGTCAGCGGGAACAGCTAAAGGCTTGATGCCAGACATAATACCGTCTCCTCTACAGCTTCGGCTATGGACTTTACATCACGGGCCGCAGGCAGCGGCCGGGAACCAGGCATATCCTGAAAGAGAGATAACTGCTCCATTCCAAAAGAATAAATGTTCGGATCAATGAGCGCTCTAACGGTCATTTCCTTGTTAGGCCGAGCGCTTGGAGGCCAGTCGGATGTCCGGATAAAATACTGCGCCCGTTTCATAACCACCCCTATGCGTTTAAGCTCCGTAAGCCCTAAGCGCCCGTTTCTGCGCGCTGTCACGATGCGTCGAGCGCTTGCCGGACCGATGCCGGGAACACGGAGCAGAGTTTCAAGCTCCGCGGTGTTTACATCCACGGGGAACTCCTGCATATTATTGATAGCCCAGTTGCACTTTGGATCGAGATAGGGGTTGAAATTCGGTGCCTTGGGACTAAGAATTTCCCCGGCCTTGAAGCCGTACTGGCGCATGAGCCAGTCCGCCTGATAGAGGCGGTGCTCACGCAGAAGCGGCGGCTTTACATCAAGCGCGGGAAGGAGGGAATCCTCCACCGCAGGAATATACGCCGAGTAAAAGACACGTTTGAGAGCATATTTTCCGTACATAGCCTCGGCGAGTGTTATGATCTGGTAATCCGTTTCGGGGCTTGCGCCGATAATCATTTGCGTCGCCTGTCCGGCAGGCGCAAACTGCGGCACCTTTCTGTAGACGACAAGTTCCTGCCGGTTCTGCTCGGCCTCCATGCAAATCTGCTTCATGGGCGAAAAGATTGCTTCCCGCTTTTTATGCGGAGCGAGCTGCCGAAGGCTCTGTTCGCTGGGCAGCTCGACGTTTATGCTGAGCCGGTCTGCCAGAAGCCCGAGCCGGTGCACAAGCTCGGGCGACGCGCCGGGAATGGTTTTCGCGTGGATATAGCCCCAGAAATTGTGGCGGTAACGCAGAAGCTGCAAAACCTGAATCATCTGCTCCATCGTGTAATCCGGACTGCGTATAACGCCGCTGGACAGGAAAAGCCCCTCGATATAGTTGCGCCTGTAGAATTCGATCGTAAGCTCGGCGAGTTCCTCCGGTGTGAAGGCTGTGCGGCGGCAGTCGTTGCTCGCCCGGTTCACGCAGTACTTGCAGTCATAAATGCAATAGTTTGTCATCAGCACCTTCAGCAGGCTGATACACCTGCCGTCGGCAGAAAATGAGTGACAGCATCCGGCTGCAACGGTTTTGCCGGGACGGTCTGCACCGGACGAGGTGCAGGCGGCATCATACTTGGCGCTGTCGGCCAGAATTGTCAGTTTTTCCATTAAATCCATTGCCCTGCTCCTGTCACCATTTTGTTTTGGTTTCCACAACCTTGCCAAAAACCATCAGGCGCTCCAAGTCTTTCCCACGAAGTGTGACGGTTTCATACGCGTCATTAAACGGGACGAGCGTGACTGCCCCATCAGAATAGTAGTATTTTTTCAGCGTTGCCTCACCGTCCCCATAGATAACCACGCCGAGATCTCCGTTTTTCAGGTGAGACTGGAGCCGGACAAGGGCAAGGTCGCCTTCACGAATGTATGGGGCCATTGAGTCGCCTTTTACAACGAGGTATCGGTATGCCTCGGCATCCTTCACCTCGGCAAGCGCGCTGCCCAAATCCTCTTCAAGTGCGAAGGCGTCATATCCGGCCTTTACGGTTCCAATAATCCGCACGCTTGAAACCGGACCTGTTGAGGCAAACGTATCCGTCAGATCAAGCAGATAGTCCGTCGTAACTCCGAAAAATTCGGCAATATGGGAAATTGTCTCCGCTTCCGGCAGAGCGCGGCCCGCTTCCCACTTCGCAATAGCTTGCTGCGTCACGCCAAACCGGGCTGCGAGTTCCGCCTGTGTCAACCTATTATCTTTTCGGAGCTGTTTCAGCTTTTTTGAGAGCATGATTTTCACCTCAAAGCAATAATACAACCAATGGTTGTATTTGTAAAGTACTTTATAAAGATTTTTGTTTTTTCTCCCTATCCCCAAAAGCATGCAAAAGGTCAAATCCTGTCAATTTTCTGAATAGGCTTGAAATTTTATCTGTTATAGTTATACTTGTATAAGAACAACGAAAGAAGGTGAATCTGCTATGCATATCAGCCAAGTCGGAGGTATTATTGCTGCCGCGAGCAAAAAAGAAGCGGTTCCGCTTCTTCAAGTTGGCGCTA
>JAJUHD010000161.1 GCA_029268085.1 Bacillota bacterium
ATTCATGTTTTCTGTCATAGTTTTCCTCCTTTCGAGGGACTGAAAAAGCCGCATTCTTGCGGCTTTTTCTGAAATATGGCGATAGATGTCACTGCTGTGACGCGGCCTTCTTCCTTATGACCATGGGAGAAATGCCGTTATTCACGCAGTCCGCCGTAACGACGACCTTGCTGATCGTCGGATCGGACGGAACTTCATACATGATCTCCGTCATGATGCTTTCCATGACGCTGCGCAGTCCGCGCGCACCGATCTCCATCTTGATTGCCTTGTCGGCGATGGCTTCGAGGGCATCGTCCTCGAAGACGAGCTCGACATCGTCGTAATTCAGCAAAGCCATGTACTGGCGTGTCAAAGCGTTCTTCGGCTCCCTTAGGATACGGATCAGATCCTCGCGCTTAAGCGAGTTAAGCGGAACAATCACGGGCAGACGGCCAATCAGCTCGGGAATTATACCGAACTTTAGCAGGTCGTGAGACTGGACTTCCTGCATGATTGCGCCCGTGTCGCGTTCTTTTTTGCTCTTGATCTCGGCTCCGAAGCCCATGCTCTTTCTGTCCATACGGTTTTCAATAATCTTTTCGATACCGTCAAACGCGCCGCCGCAGATGAACAGTATTTTAGTTGTATCTACCTTGATGAATTCCTGATGCGGATGCTTTCTTCCGCCTTGAGGCGGTACGTTCGCGATCGTACCCTCGAGTATCTTCAGAAGCGCCTGCTGAACGCCCTCGCCGGAAACATCTCGAGTAATGGATGTGTTTTCGCTCTTGCGCGAGATTTTATCCATCTCGTCAATATAGATTATACCGCGCTCCGCCTTTTCAACGTCGAAATCCGCTGCCTGCAGAAGCCTGAGCAGGATGTTTTCGACATCCTCACCCACATACCCCGCCTCCGTCAGCGTCGTCGCATCTGCGATCGCGAAGGGAACGTCGAGGATTTTCGCCAGTGTCTGCGCGAAAAGCGTTTTGCCGCTTCCGGTTGGGCCAATCAATAATATGTTGCTTTTCTGGAGATCGACATCGCCGTTGTCTCCGTAAAGCACCCTCTTATAATGGTTGTAAACAGCAACTGACAGGGCTATCTTCGCCTTATCCTGCCCGATGATATAATCATCCAGCACCTTCTTGATATCGGCGGGACGCGGAAGATTTGAACTTTTCAGCCCAAAACCGCTAACAGCTGACTGACCGGAGGACAGGCCGTTTTTCTGGTTGTAGCCCTCGTCAATTATGCTCATGCAAAGACGCACGCATTCGTCGCAGATATATGAGCCGTTGCCGGCGATCATTCTCTCGACAAGGGACTGGGGCTTGCCGCAAAAACTGCAACGTATATTTTTATTTTCTTCAAATTTAGCCATAGATGCCCCTTAATAAGGATATTAAACTGATCAGCGCTTGTAGATGACCTTATCGATAAGTCCGTATTTAACAGCCTCTTCCGCCGACATAAAATTGTCGCGCTCGGTGTCTTCGGTTATTACTTCGATAGGCTTTCCGGTTTTTTCGGCAAGGATTTGGTTCATGCGCCGCTTAATTGTTTCCAAGCGCCTTAGATGGATGGCCATGTCGGTAATCTGCCCCTGAGTGCCAGCAGAAGGCTGGTGGATCATAATCTCAGCATTTGGCAGGGCAAATCTCTTTCCCTTCGTGCCGCTGGCAAGCAGGAACGCACCCATTGAAGCGCCAAGACCTATGCAGATCGTGGAAACATCGCATTTAATATACTGCATCGTATCATAGATTGCCATACCTGATGTAATGCTTCCGCCGGGGCTGTTGATATAAAACTGGATGTCCTTATCGGGGTCCTGCGCTTCAAGGAAAAGAAGCTGAGCCACGATGAGACTTGCAGTGGTGTCGTTTACTTCTTCGGAGAGCATGACGATACGGTCGTTGAGAAGTCTTGAAAAGATATCATAGGAGCGTTCTCCGCGAGAGGTCTGCTCAATAACATATGGTACTAAACTCATGATGATTCTCCTTTTGTGATATGAAATAATCTAAAAGAAGATACCCATAATTCCCGGTAAATATTCCCTTCCGCGAGAAGAGAACCTCTACCCTGCCTGACTCTACCGAAAAGTAATTTACCGCTTTACTCGGCAGCGTCTTCAGTCTGGGTCTCCGCTTTCTTTGCCGCCCTCTTTGCGGGGGACTTTTTAGCCGCCGGCTTTTCTTCCTCCGCTTTTTCTTCCTCCGCTTTTTCTTCCGCCGGAGCCGTCGGAACAGCGTTCTGCATAATAAGGTCGTTTGCTTTCTTCTTCTTCATGTCGCCGATCATCGAGTCCGCAGGAACAGCCTGCTTGATCTGCTCGGCAGAAACGCCATATGCTTTTGCGATGTCTTCGACAGCCTTATCAAGCTCTTCATCAGTAACCTGAATATCTTCAGCCTTCGCAACGGCGTTGAGAAGAAGATCAGTCTTTACCTGGGCCTCAGCCTGTGGGCGGAGCATGTTCTGGAATGCAACGGGATCCATTCCGGTCATGCGCATATACTCCTCGAGGCGCATTCCGCGCGCCATGAGGTTACGGTCATATTCGTTGATCATCATGCCCATGCGCTCTTCGATCATCGCATCGGGAATCTCGCACGTCATATTCTCAACAGCCTTCTGCAGAACGTTGTAGCCGAAATCCTCGTCAACCGCTTCGGTGCGCTTTTTCACAAGCTGCTCCATTATAGCTTCCCTGTAGTCGGAGAGCTTGTCGAACTCTGAAACGTCCTTCGTAAACTCATCGTCTACTGCCGGCAGTTCCATTTCGGTGACTTCATGAACCTTGACTTTGAAAACAACGGCCTTGCCCGCAAGCCCCTCGTGGTAGTTTTCCGGGAACGTGATATCAATATCCTTCTCGTCGCCTGCTTTCATACCGACAATCTGCTCCTCGAAGCCGGGGACAAACTGGCCGGAGCCAAGCTCGAGGTTTGTGCCCTCCGCCTTGCCGCCGTCAAAACGCTTGCCGTCGAGGTATCCGTCGTAATCGATGAGGACCGTATCGCCCAGCTTCGCCGGACGCTCGACGGTGATCTGGCGCGCGTTGCGCTTGCGTATCTCCTCTATATAAGCATCGACGTCGGCGTCGGTGATATTGATTTCCTGTCTGGGTGCTTCAATGCCCTTGTATTGACCGAGGGTTACTTCGGGATAAAGCGCCGCTTCAAATGTCAGAGTAAGAACCTTTTCGTCGCTGACATCGTAATTCGAAATACTGGGACGACCGACAGTTTCAAGTTTTTCTTCCTTAACGGCAAATTCAAAGGCTTTGGGCGCCGCTTCATCAACAGCGTCATCATAGAAAACGTTAGTGCCGTACATACCCTCAATGACCATTCTGGGAGCCTTGCCCTTGCGGAAACCGGGTACGTTGATTTTCTTTTTATTTTTAATGTAAGCGCCGTTAACGGCTTCTTCGAATTCGGCCTTGTCTAACTCAACCTGAAAGCTGACGGTGTTCTTTTCTTTCTTTTCTACGTTCTTGACGATCATTGGGTTTTTTCCTCCTACAGTTTCACCGGAGAAATCCGGTATTGTCAAATTCCATAAGCAGTATTTTAACAGATGATACAATTAAATGCAAATACTTTTTGTGAACATTATCCTGTTACAGTATGCGTAGCGGACTGAAATTCAAGTGATCCGCAGAGACCTGCCTATACTTGACGCCGTGGTAGACCCCTTCGAAAACACCCTGAAGGCTCTTGCCGTGGATATGGCCTGCGCAGCACATCAGAACCCCGTACCTTTCAAAGAGGTCAAGTATCTCCTGACAGATATAAGAACCGTATTTCGGAGGGTAATGCAAAAACACATATTTTGCTCTATCCCCCCCCGCCTTTAAAGATACTTCCAGCCTCATAAGCTCACGGTTCATGATTTTTTTGTCGTGCGCTGAGCCCGTTTCCTCCTCGTAAAACCAGCCGCGAGTCCCGCAGATCGCTACATCGTCTCCGTAGAAGAAGCAGTTGTTGTTCAGGATATTTATCGTCGTTATTCCGTTTTCGATGAAAAAGCTCTTTGCCTTTGTAGCTGTGGACCACCAGTAATCGTGGTTGCCCTTGAGAATGATCTTTTTTCCCGGAAGCCTGTCGATGAAAAGAAAGTCCTCTCTCGCTTCTTCAAGATCCATGCCCCAGCTCAAATCGCCGCAGATAACGGTTACATCATCCGGCGAGAGACAGGAAAAAGATTTTTTCAGCTTCGCAGCATGGTTTTCCCATTTTGGGCCAAAAATATCCATCGGCTTATCTGTGCTTAATGAAAGATGGAGATCGCCGATCGCATAAAGAGCCATTCAGATTCTCCCGAAAACAATTTTATAGTTAATCCGCTAATCCGCCCTAGTTACGTCATATGCGCTTCGCAGCTCGCCTTCTTGTAAAGAAGGCGTGATTGTCACCCGATCGCCGATGGAAAGGACCGCGGCGAGCTTTGAGTCCGCCACCGAAATCACATAGTAATAGCTATCGCCTTCAAGCTTAATAAACACATTGGTGTTTCCGTCGATAACCGCCGTGCGGATATCGGAAATCGTACCTGTAACTGTCTTTTCGGGATCCTTGCCCTTATCTACAATATTGCTTTGTGACAGCAAATCTATATAGTTCCGCTCGCATTCCGCAACTGTAGTGCCCGAGGCGACAAGCTGATACTGCTGCACATTTACCATTGCGTACATCTTGACGAGTCCGCCCGAGTCCTTGAGCGCCATAAAATAGGTCGGCTGGCCGGAAATGTTCAGAAGCAGCGGGAATGTCGCGCGGTAGTCCATATACTGCACGATACCTTCGGCGCTGGACATTGCCGCTCTCTCCTGCGCGCCGGCGCAGGCGTAATACTTTGTCTCCTTCGTTCTCTGGTTCGTGAGTATAAAGCCTACGTTCGAGTTGTCGGATACGACGCTTGTTACGCCGGTATATAGATATACCGCTCCATCTTTTGCGATGTAATTATAACCGTCTGTCGTGACAGTTACGCCCTTCTGCCCTATAAAGGAGTTGAACCAGCCGTTTTGATACATCCCGTAATAGTCATACTGCTTCATAATAAGTGAAGCGGTATAGACCCTGTCTACCCAGTCGGGCACCTCGTCTGCGGGATAATATGCGCACTCGCCTGTTATCGCATTCATAAGGACAGCGCCATCAATATCCGTTCCGCCGAACAGCCCGATTTTCTTGACGATCCTCGGACATACCCAGTATGGAGTTCCATCATCGTCGACCTCAAAATTCGGGGTGTCGAAAATAAACGTCGGGTAGTTGAATCGGAGATGACGCTCGACCTTACGGAATAAATACTCGGTCGTCGTGTATTTCATACCCTCGCTAAGCCGTACCGCCTGAACCTCCTGCGTTACCATGTCGATCATTATATAGGCCGGAAGGCCTTTGGAACGGTTGGATATCCACTTAAAGAAATCACTGTAATAAAGGGGCGTTACCCTTACAGGACGTCCGTTGTAGTTTATCTGCGTGTAATCATCCGCAACCTCAAATTGGGAAACCATGTCCGAGAGCTCGCCCATCTTCTTGTC
>JAJUHD010000162.1 GCA_029268085.1 Bacillota bacterium
CTGTGCCGCCCAGCATGCATACAAAGCTCAAGAAGCAACGCAAAGGTATGCTGAACGACGGAAGGCGTGCTGTAAGCCGGTATGTTGCAGACGGTTATACCGCGCTGCGACGCAGCTGTCAAGTCGATGTTATTGTAGCCTGTTGCGAGCTTGCAAATGAGCTTCAAATTCCTGCACTTGTCCATAAGCTCGGAGTCAAAATCGAACGGGCCGGCCAAAACTATATCGGCCTCGCGCAGTCTCTCCGCCAGAAGCTCATTCGGAATATGATCATATATCGTGACTATGCCGAATTCATTGAGGCCGTCCCATGAAATATCGCCGGGATTCACCGCGTAGCCGTTAATAACAACGATATTCATCCGTCTGCCCCTTCGCCTGAAAATTGCAGTATTTTAGCGCTATTTATAAAATATAACAAGCCATTCTCTGCGTCAAGCCGAATATAGATTTTGATACTCATTTACCAAATGGATACTTGATACAAATATGATTATGTGATACAATCAACTGAAACAAATTAGAATCATCTTTTGTTGATATTGTACCATCATTATACGTCTTGTTCTCTAACCGGCCATTCAGCGTAGCCTTATATGCTTATTCCACGAAAGGAACGGTTTATTATGCGGAAGCAGCAGAACGTCGAAACCTGGACCGGTCTGCATAAGGGTATGGAAGGCTTTGATTTTCCTAACCCTGTCATCCAGAATTCCTGGAAGCGCAGCGATAACAGAAATATCGATTATGAGTGTGCCATGCCTAAAGAGCTCACGCAAAATGAGCTTGAACGGTCCAAAAAGAACTACAAGCGCCTTCTGATATGCTCAGACTGGGTAATCAACCATTTCATCGCGAACAATACCGAGCCCGACCTGCGCGTGCTGACCTTCAGCAAGGACGGCATCCTGCTCAGAATATACGGAGCCCCTGCCGAAGACGACTGGCTCAGTCAATGCGGCATAAAAAGCGGAACAAAATGGTCTGAGGACAGCATCGGCACAAACCCGTTCACAATCGGCATACAAAACCGGAAGGCTACCGATCTACATGGATACTGCAATTACTCACGTTTTTTGATCAACGGCTCCTATTACTTTGCTCCGATTTGCATCTCAGAGAACGAGATATACGGAAGCATTATCATCGCTGTTCCTCAGGAAAAAAGCGACCACTACCTGCTTTCTCTCGCCATAACCATTGCCAGAACGATTGAGCTCGATGTATTTCTGTTTCAGAGCATAGATATGTTCACATCAAGCGACGAGGACTCCGGTTCTATCTTTCTGCGTCAGAAAAACGGCAGAAACGAAGTCGTCATAATAAACGATCAGGTTTTTAAGATTCTCGGAATAAAAAAGCCGGACACTTATCACCTTACTCTTGAGGAAATCATCCTTCCCCTGCCGGATAACAGGGAGTTCTGGAGCATACTCGAAGCAAAAAAGCTTGTTACCGACAAGGTACTGCCGCTCTCCGTCAGCAGCGGCAGGGTCTATGTCAATATGAGCACCGCTACCTATAAGCAGAACAAGTTCCATCCGGACGGCATCACAATATCGTTCTCTACGAACGGACGTGCCAACAAGATGACATCAAAGTTCACGGACAACAACGCGCGCTTCACCTTCAACGATATCATCGGGGAAAACGAGCTTATGCTTGAGACCATTAAGCGCAGCAAAATTGCCGCGCTTTCGGACAGCAACATACTTATACAGGGCGAATCCGGTGTCGGCAAGGACGTTTTTGCTCAGGCAATACACAACGCTTCAAAACGCAGCCATAAGCCCTTTGTCGCAATAAACTGCGCGGCGTTTTCCAAGGAGCTTATCGCAAGCGAGCTGTTCGGATATGAGAGCGGCGCGTTCACCGGCGCGAAACGCGAGGGCTCTATCGGAAAATTTGAGCTCGCCAATCACGGAACGCTGTTTCTCGACGAAATCGGCGACATGCCAATGGAAGTGCAGTCTGTCCTCCTTCGCGTACTTGAGGAGAAAACCTTTCGCAAGGTCGGCGGCAACGACCTTATCGAGGTCGATGTGCGGATCATCGCCGCTTCGAACAAGAATCTCAAGGAGCTGATCGAGAAAAAGCTCTTCCGCGAGGATCTGTTCTACCGCCTGAGTATCATCAGAATCAATATCCCTCCGCTCAAGAACAGGGGTGCGGATGTTTACCTCTTCGCGGAATATTTCATCAAAAAGCTCTGCGCCCGCATGGGAAAACCCGACATCCGTCTTTCCAAGAACGCTCTTGAGTTCCTCGGAAAATACTCTTGGCCCGGAAATATCCGCGAGCTTCAAAACCTGCTTGAAGGCATAATAAGCACACATGAGGAAACGCTGATTAGCGAAAAGGAAATACATAATTATCTCGGTGATTACTTCCTTGAAACGCTGCCGGAGGAAAAGCCTGCTGCGGCGATACCGTTTGATATCTATGGGCTGGATGAAAAGGAGAAATTCGAGATGGCGCTTCGAAAGTGCCGCAACAACCGAACGAAAGCCGCAGAGTACCTTGGGCTTTCGCGCAGCACATTTTACAGGAGAATGCAGGAATTCGGCATGAGCTGATGCTCTGCTTCACTTTACAACTTTACAAATCAGGAAAGGAAAAAGAATATGGACAAGGTACGTATATTTGAAATCAAACAAAGCGTCTATGAAAATAACGATCTCGAAGCTGAAAAGCTGAGAGCAAGGCTTAAAAAGGAAAAAACTTGCCTTATGAACCTCATGTCCTCTCCCGGCTCCGGAAAGACCACGACTCTTCTTCGCACAATTGAGGCCCTTAAAGATCAGTTCCGTATCGGCGTTATGGAAGCGGATATCGACTCCGCCGTCGATGCTGAAACCATCGCCGCTACGGGCGTCAAGGCTATTCAGCTCCACACCGGCGGCATGTGCCACCTCGACGCCGGCATGACCGAAAGCGGCATCAACGAGTTCGGAACCGAAGACCTTGATTTTGTGGTGCTCGAGAATGTCGGAAACCTAGTCTGCCCCGCAGAATTTGACACGGGCGCATCCTTTGATGTTATGCTCCTCAGCGTCCCCGAAGGCGACGACAAGCCCCTCAAGTACCCGCTTATGTTCTCCAAGGTCTCGGCTCTGCTCATCAACAAAATTGACGTTAAGCCATATTTCAACTTCGATACTGACGCCGTAAGGGAGCGCGTGAAGAAACTTAACCCAGACATCGTGGTATTTGAAATTTCCGCAAAAACCGGCGAGGGCATCAAGGAATGGGCTGATTGGCTCGCTGCAAAAATCCGCGACTGGAATAAATAAAGCGGTTTATAAGTTCAAAAACGTGGTCCAAGGGCCGGCTCACAGCTCTGCCATGATAAAAAACGCTCCGGTAGCTCCGGAGCGTTTTTCAGCCTTTATGCTGTTTTCTGAACCCGTTGGCAGCAACTGTTGCAATAATGTTTCCCAAATCGTCGGTCACAATTACATCAAAGAAAGCAATGCTTCTGCCGCTTTTTACGCACTTTGCTTCCGCATAGAGGATAGGGCCTTTTGTTGGGCGGATGAAATTTATCGTGCTTGTAAGCGAGACAGTCGCCGTATTGCCTGTATTTGCCGCCACACCGAAGGCATAGTCCGCAAGAGTGAAGATCGCGCCGCCCATCACATCGCCGTTAACGTTGTAATGGCGTCCGTCGATTTTCAGGCTGCATCTGGAATAATTGGGCCTTGCCTCCTCAATTCTGACGCCTGTTGTTTCAACCGCGTAAATATCGCTTTTGAACGCTTCTTTCGCTTGTTCAGTATGGTTCATATCTCTTTCTCCTGCTTTGAAATACAGGGTGCACCCGTTTGTGGGGAGCACCCTGTATGCTTTTATATGTGCGCAATTGCCGCTTCTATCATTTGCCGAGATAGGCCTTTTTAACCGCCTCGTCTTTAAGAAGCTCTTTTCCGGGGCCGGAAAGCGTAATACGGCCTGTTTCCAGAACATAGCCCATGTCGGCTGTGTGAAGCGCCATGTTCGCGTTCTGCTCGATAAGCAGAATGGTAACTCCCTGCTTGTTTATTTCCTTGATGATATCGAATATGCCTTTTACGACAAGGGGCGCAAGCCCCAGTGAAGGCTCGTCCATCATCATAAGCTTCGGGCGACTCATCAGGGCGCGGCCGACCGCAAGCATCTGCTGTTCGCCTCCGGAAAGAGTTCCGGCTGCCTGCCATGAGCGTTCCTCAAGCCGCGGGAAAAGACTGTATACCCATTTAATATCTTCTGTCAAATCGTCCTTGCGCAGATAAGCGCCGACCTTGAGGTTCTCAAGAACCGTAAGATCAGGGAAAACGCGGCGCCCCTCGGGAACGAGTGTTATGCCCTTGGAAACTATCTCGTTGGTCTTTTTCCCTGTTATGTCTTCATCCGCAAAAGTGATCTTGCCCGATGCAGGCTTAACAAGACCCGCAATTGTGCGGAGAGTCGTCGATTTTCCGGCGCCGTTCGCTCCGATCAGAGTGACAATGCTTCCTTCCGGTACCTCGAAGGAAATTCCCTTTACGGCCTCAATGCCGCCGTAGTTGACTTTCAAATCATCGATTTTAAGCATCTTCAGCCACCCCCAGATATGCTTCGATAACGCGCGGATCGTTCTGGATCTCTGCGGGCGTGCCATGTGCAATCTGCTTGCCAAAGTCTAGAACATAGATACGGTCTGATATCTGCATGACAAGGTCCATGTGATGCTCTATCATAAAGACGGTCAGATTGTGCTCATCCTTAATCTGGCGTATGAACTGTGTCAGCTCCAGCGTCTCCTGTGGGTTCATGCCTGCAGCTGGCTCGTCGAGAAGCAGCAGCTTCGGATCCGTCGCAAGTGCGCGCGCGATCTCCAGCCTGCGCTGGATACCGTAAGGCAAATTGACCGCTTTCTCGTTGGCCAGATGCCCCATGCCCTGACGTTCAAGAAGTTCCATGCTCTCCTTGCGCATACGCATTTCTTCCCTGTGGTTAATCCTGAAGGTCGCCGAAAGCATATTTTGTTTTGCGCGCATATGCTTTGCGATAAGTACGTTTTCAAAAACGGTCTGACTTCCAAAAAGCCTGATGTTCTGGAAGGTACGGGCAATGCCGTATTCCGTTATCTTATCCGGCGACTTGCTGATGACCTTCGTATATTTCCCGTTGTTCTCGCCGGCATAAAGCTTCTTCATCTTTCCGGAAGGGCGATTTGAGACTATTACTTCGCCGCAGAATTCGACCTGACCGTTTGTCGGTTCATAAACGCCCGTTATACAGTTGAAAGCGGTGGTTTTCCCTGCTCCGTTAGGTCCGATAAGAGCGACGATCTCGCCCTTGGTGACTTCAAGGGAAAGGTTGTTGACGGCGACGACTCCGCCGAACTGCATGGTTACATCGGAAAGGCGCAGTACGTTTTCACTCATTGCCGCTCACCTCCCCTTTTCTTTTACCAAAGTTCTTAAACCATTCAAGCATTTTA
>JAJUHD010000163.1 GCA_029268085.1 Bacillota bacterium
ACAAGAAGAAGGAATTTACCCAAAATGCATTCAACGCAATCAATGCGGTTCTCGGCACGCCAAAGGACAAAATTTGTCTCACAATTTCCGAATTTGATAACTGGGGGGCCGTCGGCGATTTCAGGGATCAATATTTTACGGACTGATGACTCATGGCCTCCGCCCGGGCGGGAAATGGGTCTTATCGTAACGAAGCCGAAAAATCAATGCCGAAGGATTTAATCCAGGGTATGGTCGCCTGCGCGGACGACAAGTCTGCCGCTATGAAAGTACCTTTTTACACCACTTGACAAGACGCTATCCCGGTTTCAAAAACGAATAGAGAGAATCGCTGTAATAACTGAAATCAATAAATCGTTGTAATTCTTTACAACAATTTCGGTCTTTGCAACCATATACATAAGATTCTGGGCATAAAAAATCCCTTGAAAACTAAGCATTTTCAAGGGATTTCTGGCGGAAGCGGTGGGATTCGAACCCACGGACGGTTGCCCGTCACCTGATTTCGAGTCAGGCCCGTTATGACCACTTCGATACGCTTCCATATATATTGAGAAAAAAGTGCGGCTAAAATTCAGCCGCACTTTAGAATACAACAATTTTTTAAAAAAGTCAACAGAAATAGTTATGCGCCTTTATCGAGAACTATCTTCCTTGCGATCTGGTTTTCCAAGCTGGGTATAGAACCGGCTATTACACTGGCAATGAGTTCGTGCCCTTTCTCGTTTGGATGGATACCGTCATTGCAGAGATAATCGCTGTAATTGCGTTTTTCAAGGAAAGCAGAGCGTATATCGATGAGCGGAATATTATATTCCGAGGCAATGTAACATACCTTGACGTTATAGATTTCATGAAATCTGTAGATATACTCGTCGGTGCCTCCGAGCCACTGAAGTATTTTCGCCCCATCAAGTCCCCTGCTGAACCAATTGAAATATTTGTGTTCATCAATTGGAGGAAGGTTCAGCATTACGATTTTTTTCCCCATTTTCTTCAGCTCGTCGATTATCCCTCGGTAGGTGCGCTCGAATTCGGCAATCGGCGTTTTGGGCAGATGCTCTCCCAGAGGGTTCGCCGCTATCTCTTCCCAAATATGGTCACTATCGTTCCCACCGTATTCAAGAACCATGATTTCGCAGTCCTGAACGTCCTTTATATGTCTTTCGATCATGCTCTTGCCCTTCATAATAGTGCAGCCCAGCATCGAATAATTCGTCACGTCGAGAGCGGAGTTTGCCGCCGTCACTATGTTAGCAAAGCAATTTTTTGTCATGGTGTATCTGTTTCTAATCTCGTCAATGATGACACCCTTAGAAATTGAATCCCCGAACAGACAAATTTTGCTCATTGTAATACGCCTCCCGATAATCGTGTCATATGGTTATTAATATTATATTACCTTATAATCAATATGTCAACTAAATATGTCCTACTTGCATTATTATCTTTTTGGCGTTATAATATACTTAATTTTTATTGAGGTGTCTAAGAATGGGCAAAGTCGAAAAACTTCGGGAGCTTGCTGAACAGCTGAAATTTCCGGATTATAACGGGTTTCCCGATATAGAACTGTATATGGACCAAGTACTGGATTTTTTGTCCCGCAGCAAAACAAGCCTTCGTGATGACGACAGGCTCAGTTCTGCGATGGTGAATAATTATATCAAAGCAGATGTTCTCCCACGCGCCAGAGGAAAAAAGTATTCAAGAGAGCATCTGGTCTATCTTTCCGTTATTCTGCGGCTTAAGCAGGTGCTTTCAGTCAAGGACACGGGTTACCTGATTAAGGCTGACAAACAGAACAAATCCGACGAGGAGTTTTATGAGAACTTCCGCGCTCTTGTCGAGACCTGTGCGAAAGAGCTCAGTGAAAAAGCACTAGCCTCTGAGGAGAGTCTTCCCGAAATTGCGATGAGGCTTGCTGTCGAAAGCTATATGTGCAAGATCGCCAGTGAGTATATAATTGACAATATCTCGATTTATCCTGAAGCAGAACCTCAGAAAAAGCCTTTAAAGTCCGGTAACCCTGAGAATCAAAAATAAAGTTTTACGCCCCCTTACAAGGGGGCGTTTTGTTTGCAACTAACTTACGGAAGAATCCGAACCGCTGCGATATTTTTCGCATAAAATAATAAACGCGTTCCGGCGGCATCGCGGCCGTCCGAACGCTGCATCTGAATACTATCTATGTGAACCGCTTACGCGGAAAAAAATCCGGCGTGACAGTTATCTGTCGCTGGGTACTGTTTCGGTGTTTCCGTAGATCATGTCGTCCACATCAGTATTTCTGATTATTCTGTACATTATACCAACTCCTTTCTTATGATTGACTTGATAATACCGCACCCTGCACAAAATGTCAATTAAAAATGCATAAACATTTTATTAAAAATTTGTAAAGATAGTCATAATATTATCAATAACAATATATGCCGGAGAGCAGAATTCTCCGGCATATATATAGTTAATATTTTCTTTTGGGAGCGGCAACATGCCTTCCTGCGCGGGACGTTGTCCTTGCGATTTTTTTCTTCGTTCCGGCCTGCAAAGGCGCAAATTTCTTTTCTATTCTGTCAAAGCCCCGTATAAGTAGCTTCATCAGCGGATAGGCAAGTAAGGAAAAAACAACCAGCACGAGTATCGACTGATATGAAAGAGAAGTGAGCGTGAAAAGCTCCTTAAAGAATATCAGCATTATGGCAAACGTCACGCACATCGAAATTACAAGGAATTTCCGCATACTGTTATACGGGATGCAGAGCCTGTGAAGAACCAGCATTCCAACGATGGCCATTATAATTGCACATATGGTGGACATTTCTTCGACCGGAAAATCAAAGGCAACGTAAAACAGCATAACTCCTACAATAAGTATGATGTCCGAAAAACCGCCGGGCAGCGCGCGGTAGATTACATTTCTCAGGAACTTGCCCCGAACAAGGTTTTCATTCGGCTCCATAGCCAAAACAAAAGACGGAATACCGATGCATACCGTACTGACAAGACTCAGCTGTGAGGGCGTCAGCGGATAAGGCAATGTGAAAAACAAGGTTATCAGCGCCAGAACGAATGAGAAAATATTCTTTACCAGATACAGAACCGCGCTTCTCTCGATGTTATTGATAACGCGGCGGCCTTCCATAACCACCGACGGCATCGATGCGAAGTTTGAGTTCAGCAGCACGACGTGCGATACCTGACAGGCAACCTCGCTTCCCGAGGCCATAGCAACACTGCAATCCGCTTCCTTAAGCGCAAGCACATCGTTTACGCCGTCTCCCGTCATCGCAACCGTATGTCCTGCCGCCTTGAGCGCCCTTATCAGCTTTCGCTTCTGATCGGGAGTCACCCGGCCGAATACCGTATATTGCTCCGCTGCGGCGCGCAGCTTCCTGTCGTCGTCGAGCGTGCGGGCGTCGATGTATTTATCCGCGTTAGCAATACCCGCTCTCTTTGCGACCTCCGAGACCGTCAGCGGGTTGTCTCCGGAAATGACTTTAATTGTAACGCCCTGTTTTTCAAAATACTTAAATGTCTCGGGCGCGTTCTTTCTGATCTTGTTTGCGAGAAGGATCAATGCAAGCGGAAATATCTTCTCTGTCAGGGCTTCGTCCGAAAGCCTTCCGTCATATATAGCCAGAAGCAGGACCCGGCAGCCCTTTCTTGAATAGTAGTCGATTTTGTCTCTGTAATTATCGTAGTTTTCACCGAGAATAACTTCCGGGGCGCCGAGCAAGTAGGTCTCATCCTCGTGGAACGAGACACCGCCGTATTTTCTAACAGATGTAAATGGAAGCGTCTCTCGGGCAACTTGCGTCGGCTGACCTTTGAAATATTTGCGCAGGGCGGCCATGGTATCGTTGTCGTCCTGCATAGCATAGACATAGTCGGACATTATCATACGGATATCGTCCTCAATGAATCTGTCTTTGCAAAGCAGACAGACATCCTCGACTATCATCTTGTTTTCGGTTATTGTTCCTGTTTTATCCACACACAGAGTATCGACGCGCGCAAGCGTCTCAATGCAATTCATGTCATGCACGATAGTTTTACGCTGGGCGAGACGCACAACCGCAGCAACAAGCGCTATACTGGTCAGCAGATACAGTCCCTCCGGTATCATTCCGACCAGCGCGCCGACCGTTGATACAACGCCTGCCTGAACGCTCCTGTCCAGCCAGACAATCTCCTTGACAGCCATTACGGCGCCTATAGGGATCAGCATAATGCCTATCCACTTGACCAAGACAGAAAGCGAGCGCATCATTTCGGACTGTGTTATCCTGTTATTCTTTTTCGATTCCAGTGTGAGGCGCGAAACGTAAGAATCTTTGCCGACACGGGTTAGCCTCGCCCTTACCGATCCGGAAACCACAAAGCTGCCGCTCATGAGCTCGTCTCCGGCGGTCTTTTTAATCTCGTCCGCTTCGCCCGTCATCAGTGCTTCGTTGACCTGGCATTCTCCCGAAACGACGATTGCGTCTGCAAAGATTTGATTGCCCTGAGCAAATACCACAATATCGTCGCGGACCGTATCTTCAACGCTGACGGTCCTGATTACTCCGTCCCGTACGATAATGCCCTTCGGCGTGCTTAATATGCTGAGCTTGTCCAGCGTTTTCTTGGCGCGGAGCTCCTGAACAATGCCGATTAGGATGTTCGCGAGAACAACCGGCATAAAGGTGAGATTTTTCCATGAGCCTACCGCTATTATACAGGCTGCCAGCGCAAAGAAAACTATGTTGAAGTATGTGAGAAGGTTCGAACGGATAATCTGCCCTACCGTTTTGGTCGGCGGTTCGATCGGCGTGTTCCCATACCCGTTCTGCATCCGTTCCGACGCCTGCTGTGCCGTCAGCCCAAGCTCTGGAGAAGCGCAGAACACCGGTATCTCCTGTCTGACCTGTATTATCTCGCTGTTTTTTTTTGCCGATGCGCGTAAAGCCATTAGCTATATCCCCTCAAAAGTGCTGCTCATATAATAACACAATCTACTGCAATGTGTCGAACATTTTGTAAACTTTAATATAAAAATGCCGCCAGACCGGGAAACATCTTCCTTCGGTACGGCGGCACTGTATTTATCTTTATTGTGCTCGTTCAGCCAACTGAATTTACGAATTTCATGAAGATTTGCGCGACCTGCGCGCGTGTCGCCGTACCCTGCGGCGAGAACGTGCCGTCGCCCATTCCGTTTATCACGCCCGCCTGCTGCAAAGCGTAGACCGCAGTCTTCGCTCCCGCGCTAATCGAGGAATCGTCCGCAAACACGGCCTTCTCATTTGTCATAGGCAGAGTCTTTCCGTATTTAACGGCGTAATTGTAGAGAAGCATGCACATATGCTCTCGAGTAATGTCGGCGTTTGCCGCAAATGTGTTTCCGGCAACGCCGTCCGCAATTCCGGTAAGGGCAGCCCACTCGGCATAGGGACTGTAATACATCCC
>JAJUHD010000164.1 GCA_029268085.1 Bacillota bacterium
AGTCGATAACTGCTCGAATATGTATGCTTTTCTGAACGGCAACAAGAGCAGATATAACGTCATGCGTTCGACCGATATAGATTCGGCCGCCCTCCTGCGCTATATTAATCTTTCAAAACCTACACTCAACATTGCTTCAAAGCCTGAAGCATACAGCTGGAGCGGTACGGGAACTCCGTCAGGACTCACGTCCGATCCGGACGGAACATATACGCTTGAATATGAATTTACAATTTCAAACGCCACGGACTCAACTCCGGCCAATACCAGATATTATTGCAACCTGTATATCGATACAAACAACGACAGCCGTTTTATTTCACAGGAACGTATCGGCAGCATTTCGATCTCGGAAGCGGCAACGGGAGTCTCTGTGGATTCGGGCGAGCTAAAAGCCGATACGCAATATAAAGTCACTCGTACAATGCCTTCGGACTGGGCCGGTTATATCTACTGGAAGCTTGAGGTTGTGAAGGTCAATGAGGAAACCACTCATGCCTCGCAGACCGGCAACACATACATTAAACCGGAAGCCGGCAAGGCGGAAGTGCTTAATATCCTGCAAATCAACACAGGGCGTACGTCCGGCCAGACATATGGTTACGGCACATCACCGTATGGCGGCCTCAGTCTCGATAACACCGGTGTTTCCGTGACAAGCCCGAACAGCGGAATCGCTGCAACGAGAAATACCATACTTGGCCTTATCAATGCTATAGCCTCGGACTATGATATAAATATCCAGACGATAACGACGACTCAGGCAAACAATATATCGACAGCGGCAATAACCAACAAGCTTGAGAAAGATAATGCCGGAAACTATACGAATAAGAGCTATACAAATATCGATGATTTTCTTGATACCTACGATATGCTGATCATAGGCTTCGACGATGCCTATAACGAGCTGAGTAGAACCACATCCGTTGCAATTGTAAATTACCTGAACGAAGGTCATCCGATACTCTATTCCCATGATACGACATCAATGCCGAACGTGCCGGAGGTATATGCAAGATATTCTGCGGGCAACAGTAAGTTTTGTAATGACAAATCGTATTATTTCGGATACTATTTCAATAATGTTCTGCGCGACCCGCTTGGGCTTGACCGCTACGGCGTTACGGATGCTGTATATGGCGGCACATCGAAATCAAATCCTTATGTAAGCAAAAGCGGCATTGTGGCGTCAGGCTATGCAGGTCTGGGTACTGCGGTGACAAAAAAGGATCTTCAGGATGCGGGTTACAGTATCGCATATTTGCCCGGTTCAAACACGTCAGGAGCAGGCGGAACGCCTATCGGGACAACTCAGGGCCTCACGAACTATACCTATACCGTTAGCGGAGATGGGAATCTTGATTCTACCGCCGTTACCCAGCTTAACAAGGGAATGATAACGACTTATCCCTATGACGTAAACACGACGGCCTTTGGCGGTAGCATCGATAGCATCAGCACCGACAGCATCAGCACAATGGGAATACTCAATACACACCAGCAGTATTATCAGGCAAACATGAACCCGGACGATGTTGTCGTCTGGTACTGTCTGAGCGGTTCCGGCTACCAATATAATGATGCGTCTAACGCCTATTACATCTTCTCAAACGGCAACGCGACATATTCCGGCTTCGGTCACTCTCTCAGCAACATAGGTTTGCCGGAGGCAAAGCTTTTTGTAAATTCCATTATCGCCGCCTACCGTATTACAAACTACGCGCCGGAAATCAAGTTTACCGATTACCGCGGCAAAAACTCAACGGACGATTTCCTCATTCCGTATGACGGCGACGTTTCGTTATATGTACAGAATTCCACGGATGAAACCAGACGTATTTATTTAACGGTCGAAGACGTGAATGTCGGGAAAAACAAGCTAGTTTCTGCCATTGTAAGTTTGAATAACGAAAAACCGTACGATACATTAAACGTCCCGATTTATGACTCACAGACTGACAAGCAGGTTGACTCAACCGCCACTATGGTTTCCGGCCTTGTATACTACATTAAAATCGATGAGGTCATTATCGCGCTTAAAAATAAGAATATAGAGATCGGTGATACCGGAACACCTATATATGTGGTCGCAACCACCAAGGTGCACGGAGCCGAGCTGACGGGGAATAAGGCGCTTACGCTGCGCCGTTTGGAGCTATTCCCTTTGGCTTAATCTCACAACGCTTGCTAAGGAGTTGATTACTATACAGGATGACAGTGCTCAGTCCCTTTTTAAAAGGCTTATAGACTATTCGGGTTCAGGCGCCACCCCAATGCATATGCCCGGTCACAAGCGCAATTCAGAAGGTATAAAGTTTTTGGAGGAGCTCGGCGCAAAGTACGATATCTCGGAGATCGACGGGTTTGACGATCTCCATAACCCCAAGGGCATTTTAGCGGAAGCAATGGATAAGGCCGCGTCGCTCTGGAAAAGCGGCAGTTGCTTCTTCCTGGTTAACGGTTCGACCTGTGGCGTACTCGCCGCCGTCACCGCCGCTTCAAAGCTATGCGGCAACGGCAGGATCATAATGTCGCGCAACTGCCATAGGTCCGTATATAACGCGGTCGAACTGAATTCTCTTACGCCGATTTATATCGCTCCCCCGCCTGTCGAGGGCTTCGGTTTCTGCGGGAGCATTTTGCCGAAAGACATAGAAATCGCGGTACGGGATAATCCCGGCACACCCGTTATCCTGACAAGCCCAACTTACGAGGGCATCATATCAAATCTTTCGGAGATCTCAGTAATCTGTCATATGTACGGCTCGCCGCTCATTGTGGACGAGGCGCACGGTGCACACCTTGACCTCTCACCTTATTTCACCGGCGGAGCTGTCCGCGCGGGAGCTGATATTACAGTACACAGCCTGCACAAGACCCTTACGGGACTAACACAGACGGGCCTTCTGCATCTTTCCGGCGGGCTGATACCGAGAGAGGACATTCTCCGAGAGCTTGCCGTCTTTGAAACAAGCAGCCCCTCCTATATTCTTATGGCCTCGATAGACGGCACGAGGGAGCTTTTTGAGGAGCGCGGCGGTGAGCTTTTCAAAGCATGGAGCAACCGTCTCGAACGCTTTGATACGCTCGTAACTCCTGTTTCAAACCTCAGGCTGCCCGGACACAGCGACCCGTTTGAATGTCAGAAAAAGGCGCGGACCGCCGGATACGTCAGGCGCGGTATCGAAACGGATGCAGTTTGGGGCTTCGACCGGAGTAAGATACTCATATCCTGCGAGGGCACAGATGCTTCCGGCACGGTGCTGATGAGTGAGCTCCGAGCACGCTTCGGAATCGAATGTGAAATGGCGGCCTGCGGTTACGTCGTTGCTATGACGGGGATAATGGACAGCGACGAAAATATAGAGAAGCTGGGGAAAGCCCTCTGCACGTTGGACAAAGAGATACACGCAACAGCTCCGCGGGTTCCCTTCACCGGTGCGAAGATACCGCCCCGCCGCATGAGCGTTGCCGACGCCCGCAAAGGAGAGACGAGAGCCGTCCTTATTAAGGACGCAAGGGGAAGAGTCTCATCCGAATACGTCTGGGCTTATCCTCCCGGAATACCGCTGGTAGTTCCCGGCGAGGAGCTGACTGACGAAATCGTTAGAAGTCTTGCCGTCCAGCGTGAATCGGGCGTTTCACTTCACAGCACCTCCGGCGGCATGCCGAAAACGATCCGAGTCCTGCTCTAAAATCGCGCTGCTCAAAAAAGCCTCCCGCCCTTGACAATCGGCACAATATAATCTATATTTAATCGTAAGCAGTTTTAAAAGGAGTTGTCACCATGAAAAGAATCAAGACTCTCAGCACCCGCGATCTGAATAAGACCCTAAAGACGGGCGGCTGCGGCGAGTGCCAGACTTCCTGCCAGTCCGCTTGCAAAACCTCCTGCGGTGTTGCTAACCAGGCCTGCGAGAAGTGCAAATAAGCCTTTTACTTTACCCGAATCAAATGCTGTTCGTCCTGTTTCGGCCGAGCAGCATTTTTCCTGTCTGCGGAGGTGCTTATGATACATCAATACAAACTGAACGGCTATAACATCGTGCTGGACGTTTTCAGCGGTTCCGTGCATTCGGTGGATGAGCTGGCCTACGATATAATCGGGCTTTTCGAGACCTGTTCCGGGGATGAGATCGTCCGAAAAATGCTTGAAAAATACACGGACAATCCTGAAATCAACCGAGATGAGATACTTGAGTGTATCGCCGATGTTAAAGACCTGAAGGCTGAAGGCAAGCTTTTTACCGAGGATTGCTACGGCGAGCATGCCTGCGATTTAAAAAACAACAGCCGCACTATAAAGGCTCTGTGCCTGCATGTTGCGCACACCTGCAATTTGAACTGCGAATACTGCTTTGCGGCGCAGGGTAAATATCACGGCGAAAGGGCTGTTATGAGCTTTGATGTCGGCAGGCAGTCGCTGGATTTTCTCATTGCAAATTCAGGAAACCAGAAGAACCTTGAAGTCGATTTCTTTGGCGGCGAGCCGCTGATGAACTGGGGTGTATGCAAAAGACTTGTCGCATACGCTCGTTCGCGTGAGGAGGATACGGGCAAGAGATTCCGTTTCACGCTCACGACGAACGGTCTGCTCGTTGATGACGACGTCATAGATTTTGCAAACCGCGAGATGCACAACGTCGTCATGAGCCTTGATGGACGCGAGGAAATTCACGATCGTCTGCGCAAAACCCCTAACGGAAAAGGCAGCTATGAACTTATTGTCCCTAAATTCCAAAAATTTGCGAAAATTCGCGGAGAAAGAGATTATTATATCCGGGGAACCTTTACTCATCACAATGTGGAGTTCACAAAGGATATATTCCACATGGCGGACTTAGGCTTCACAGCATTATCGATGGAGCCCGTCGTCTGCCCGCCGGACGATCCCTGCGCGCTGACGGAGGAGGATTTGCCGATACTTTTCGAGCAGTACGAGCTACTTGCCAAAGAGATGATCAAGCGCGATAAAGAGGGGAGAGGCTTTACTTTCTATCACTATATGATAGACCTTGAAGGCGGACCCTGCATATATAAACGCATCTCCGGCTGCGGCAGCGGCACGGAATATCTCGCGGTCACTCCATGGGGCGAGCTTTATCCCTGCCATCAATTCGTGGGCGATCAAAAGTACAGCATGGGCAACGTCTGGGAAGGTGTCACGAACATAGATCTGCGCGAAAGGTTCAAAAGCTGCAACGCCTATGCCCGCCCCTCCTGCAAGGATTGCTGGGCAAAGCTTTATTGCAGCGGCGGCTGCGCAGCGAATGCCTATCACGCCTCCGGCGATATCACGGGAACCTACGAATACGGCTGCGAGCTTTTTAAAAAGCGCATGGAATGTGCGATAATGATAAAGGTTGCCGAAAGCGACATCGGCTAAGTACCGTAAAGTAAAGATTAAGAATATACGCTC
>JAJUHD010000165.1 GCA_029268085.1 Bacillota bacterium
AAAGGCCGGCTTATTATCTTTTTTAAGATATTAATTTTTCAAGTTGCAAACGCCGACATAATATCTTATAATAAGATTAAACAATAAAACGATACGAGCCATTACGGTTAATGAAATGGAGAATTAAATTGACCGTTATTTTGCTGATAACAGCGGAAATCGGGCAGGAGGCTATCCGCGGCGAATTATCAAACTGAGCAGGGGGACTAAGCTATGAAGACCGGAGCGGTCATTGTCGCCGCGGGAATGAGCTCTAGAATGGGCGCATTCAAGCCAATGCTGCAGATCGGGTCGATAAGCGTTGCAAAACGTATTGTATCAACTCTTCAGCAGGCGGGCGCCGAGCTAGTGGTCGTAGTTACCGGCAATCAGGCCGATGTTCTGGAAAAGCATTTGTCAAGAAGCGGGGTTGTTTTTATCCGCAATGAGGACTATGCGAGTACGCAAATGTTTGATTCCGCAAAGATCGGGCTTGATTATATTAAGGATAAATGCGAAAGGATACTCTTTACGCCGGTAGATGTTCCGCTTTTTACCGCACGGACCGTATCTGAGCTGTATAACAGCGAGGCTGATGTTGTTATTCCCGTGTGCGGAGGGGACGAGGGTCACCCGTTGCTTATGAGGAGCAGTGCAGTCCCTGTGATCCTTTCAAACGACGGCGGCGGCGGACTGCGCGGAGCCTTGAATGCCTCCGGACTTCAAATTGAATATATTGAAGTTGAAGATGAAGGCGTTTTATATGACATGGATACGCCAAGCGACTACGAGGAGCTTATAAAACGCCATAACAGCCAGCTTTTTCGCCCGGTGTTTTCCCTTTGCCTTGCACGCGAAGATGTGTTTTTCGGCCCCGAGGAAGCGATGCTTCTGCGGCTTATACGCGAGACGGGTTCTGTGAAAATTGCCTGTTCAAGGATGAAACTGTCTTACAGCAAGGGATGGAAGACCCTTAAAAAGATCAGCCTTGGAGTCGGCGCTCCAGTGGCAAGCAGCAGTCAGGGCGGAGTTTACGGAGGCTCGACCAGCCTTACGGAAAAGGGAGAGTGGCTTTTAGAGCACTTCACAGATTATGAGTCTGATTGCCGCGGGTATGTTGAAAAAAGCTTTGAAGCTCACTTCGCTGAGGAGAGAACTGAGCTTGATAATAATGCGACATAAATTAACGTGCAGCACAGCAGCCATTTCTTTTCACTCTGAGTATTATATTTTTAGGCGTTTAATTACGCCTTTCTTTAGAATATCGAATTGTTTTATAAAGCGATTCGCATTAACGGATAATTCGTTAAATTGCAGCCCATGTTAGGGCAAGGGAATGGTCTAATACCATATGGGGTAAACGTATATACTTACAACAATGTGAGTTTTGCGGCGGGGCTTTGAGGAAAGAAAATCTGGTATGGAAATATGGTTGTTTACGATGCATCCGAGCGATATGCACGCAAGCGCAGTAATTAGAAGGCGGGGAGGAAGCAATGAGGACAATATGGATTGTAAGGCACGGGGAACCCGAGTCTCCCGACGGGAAGCACATTTGTCTCGGGCAGAGATCCGACCCTTGCCTAAGCAAAACGGGACGAGAACAGGCAGAAGCGCTGAGCGATTTTTTCAGAGGAGAAAAAATTACCGGAGTTTATTGCAGCACGCTTAAGAGAAGTATTGAGACAGCGGAAATTATCTCCGGAGGGCGCTGGCCTGTCAGCAGCACTGAGTGCGTGTCCGAGCTTGACTCAGGTGAGTGGGACGGTCTTCCGATCGAAAAAATCAGAGAAATCTATCCCGAGCTTTACAGCCTCCGCAAAACGGACAACTCCATTCCTCCGCCGGGAGGAGAGACATACGAAAGCGGCTTTGCAAGAATGTGCGCTGCTATCGCAACAACTCGGGGAAACTGCATAATTGTCGCCCATGCGGGAATAAACCGCGCGCTGCTTGCAAAGCTTATTGATGTTCCTTATACGCAGGTTTTCAAAGTACCCCAGCCTTACGGCTGTATCAATGCCCTTACCGAGGACGGCGGGAAGCTTACGGTACAGACTCTCGGCGTGATGCCGGAACGGGTTCCAGCCAATGATAAAATCGCACGTTTTTATGAAAGATGCGATACACCCGAGAAGGTTATCCGCCACTGCCGGGCAACCGCCGCGCTCGCTGTCGAAATTGCGGAAAAGCTAGAGGAAAAGGGACACCGGCTAAATAAAGAGATGCTTTTTGCCGCGGCCTCGCTCCATGACATAATGAGGGCGAAACCGAACCATGCGGAGCTTGGCGCGGAGTTCCTTATACAGCAGGGCTATCCAGATCCGGCCGGTCCGGTGCGAGAGCATCATGAGCTTTCCCAGCGGCATATCGATGCGCTCGACGAATACGCGGTACTTTATTTTGCAGACAAACTGATGCAGGGCGAAAGACGCGTAACGCTTGAGGAACGTTTCTCGGCGAGCGTGGAAATATGCAAAACCGATGAGGCGCGTTCAATCCACAGACAACGTTTGGACACAGCTTTAAAAATCAGGGACAAGATCAAAGACATGACAGGCGTCGAGTTTTGACGGCTGATGATACTCTCAAATAAATATAATTGGAGGATTTTTAAATGCAGAAGCTATTTGCTGAAATGAAAAAAAGACTTGAAAACAAAGAGGATTTGGTTCTTGTTACCGTTGTAGCCAGCTCGGGGGCGACTCCGAGAGGCGCCGGCGCCCGTATGCTCGTCGGAAAAGAAGGCAGGGTCACCGGCACGGTTGGCGGAGGCACCGTAGAATACCGGTCAATCCAGCTAGCGGTAGAGGCAATCGAAAAAAAGACTTCATCAATAAAACAGTTTACACTGCAAAAAAACGAGGTAGAGGATCTCGGAATGATCTGCGGCGGCAATGTAACGCTCTTCTTCCGTTTCATCAGCGGAAACGACGGGGAGATGCTGCGCCTGTGCAAAACGGCTCTTGAGCAGTTCAATGAGAAAAAGACGACGTGGCTTATAACAGAGTTGACCGACGGCTCCGACGGTGTAATCGGCTTATACTCTGAAAAGCTCGGCATGGTTGGCGGCATCGCGCCTGAAGCGGCAGGATGCATTTCGGGACAGACCTGCGTCTTTGAGTACGGCGGAAAAAAGTTTTATGCCGAGCAGATTTTGTTCTCCGGCTTTGTTTATATCTTCGGCGGCGGGCATGTCGCTCAGGAACTTGTGCCTGTGCTTTCTCATCTTGATTTTCGCTGCATAGTTTTAGAGGATCGCCCTGAATTTGCGACGCGCGAGCTTTTCCCCGATGCCGCGGATTTGAAGGTCGTTGACCTTGAGAACATTCACGAGATGGAGCAGGTGACCGCTTCCGACTATATCATAATTCTGACACGCGGACATAGATTTGACCAAATCGTTGAGGAGCAGGCGCTCAGAACCCCCGCAAGATACATCGGTGTAATAGGAAGCGCAAGCAAGAAAGCCGCCGTTGAGAAGAACATCTTGGAACACGGCTTTACGCGCGCAGATCTTGACAGAGTCACCGCGCCCATCGGGCTTATGAGCATAAGAGCGGAAACGCCGGCGGAAATTGCAATAAGCATTGCCGGACAGCTCATTGCCGTGCGTGCGGGCGCGGGAGCAGTGTCATGAGCCGTCCCGCTCTGCTTCAGAAGAACGATGTCAGCGGCATTTCGCAGACGGCGGCAAGGCGTTTCGATAAAAACCGTACCGGTTTTCGCGTGACTGTTCTGGCGGTGCTGTTTGTCGCAATATTTATAATTTCGTTTTCAATAGGACGCTTCTATGTTCCTGTGAAACAAGTCGTGGCGATACTGTTCGACCGTATTTCGCCGATCGACGGGACATGGACGGAAAAGATGGAGGTCGTTGTTATCAATGTGCGTCTGCCCCGAATAATAGCCGCGGCATTTATAGGCATGGCGCTCTCGGTGGCCGGCTGCGTTTTTCAGGGAATGTTCAGAAACCCAATGGTATCGCCGGACATTCTGGGCTCTTCGGCGGGTGCAAGCTTCGGTTCGGCTGTGAGTATTTTTTTGGGGCTGAGCAGCGCGAGCACAATGCTCTCGTCCTTTACTATAGGAGCACTGGCGGTCTTTATGACCTGCTTTGCAGCTTCAAGATACCGCAGCAATCCGACTCTCGGCTTAGTCCTATCCGGCATAATGATAGGTTCGCTTTTTACTGCGGGTACCTCGTTTATAAAGCTGGTTGCAGATCCGACGGACGAGCTGCCGAAAATAACCTACTGGCTTATGGGAAGCCTTTCTGCCATCCGCCCGAAATCACTGCTTCTGCTGTGCCCGTCCGTACTGATAGGCATAGTTCCTCTGCTTATGATGCGTTGGAGGCTAAACGTAATCACTCTCGGCGAAGAAGAAGCGCGCTCGCTAGGAGTGAACACGAAGGCTATGAGACTCATTGCCATAATTTGCGCAACGCTGATGTCCTCAGCCTGTGTTGCCGTCAGCGGGCTTATCGGCTGGGTGGGGCTTGTTATCCCGCATTTTTCACGCAAGCTCGTTGGCTGCGATTATAAAAACCTATTGCCTGCGTCAATGCTCATGGGCGGCGCGTTTTTGATTTTGGTAGATGACATATCGAGGACCGTGGTCACAAATGAAATACCGATTGGTATACTCACCGCGTTTGTCGGAGCTCCGTTCTTTTTGTTTATGATCCTGAAGGAGGGGAAGAGACTCGCATGAATCTGGAGATCAAAGACCTGCGTTTTTCCTACGGTTCGCATGAAGTTTTAAGCGGTTATTCTCTTTCTGCGGGCTGCGGCGAACTGGTTTATGTCCTCGGACCGAACGGCGTCGGGAAGAGCACGCTTTTCCGCTGTGTTATGGGGCATCTCAAGCCCTCTTCAGGCAGCGTGCTTATTGAGGGGAAACCGGTTAATTCTTTTTCGCCTCAGGAACTGGCAAAAATAGTTGCATATATTCCACAGTCGTGCACCCCCTCTTTCAACTATTCCGTGAGGCAGATTGCGGCTATGGGCAGAACGATGCATATCTCGATGTTCGCATCCCCTTCGGAGCGGGATTATCAGATAACCGACAGAGAACTGGAAAAATTGGGCATAGGACATCTTGCGGACTGCGGGATATGCGAAATAAGCGGCGGCGAACGGCAGCTTGTCATAATTGCGCGGGCGCTGGTCCAGGAGGCAAAGATCCTTATCATGGATGAGCCCACCTCAAGCTTGGATTATGGCAACCAGATACGCGTACAGTCGCTCATGCGCTCGCTGGCGCATGAAGGCAAGCTTGTTCTGATGTCTTCGCACAATCCGCAGTATGCCATGCAGTTTGCGGACAAGGTTTCCGCGATGTATAACGGAAGATCAATTGCCTGCGGCAGCCCGTCGGATATAATCGATTCCTCCCTGCTTATGGAGCTT
>JAJUHD010000166.1 GCA_029268085.1 Bacillota bacterium
CCGCAAAGACGTTCTTCACTTGTTACATGCCGCTCAAGCCGTTGTACATGGAAGCCATCGGCAGGATTATCGAAATGATGATAGTTCCTATTACGACGGCAAGCACTATGATTATAGCCGGTTCGAGAAGCGCCATAAGCCTTTCCGTCGCGCCCTCGACCTCCTCCTCATAGTAATCGGCGAGCTTCGTGAGCATACTCTCAATCGAGCCCGTTTCTTCCCCGATGCGTATCATATGGCGGACGAGCGGAGGGAACAGGTTGTCCCTCGCAAACTGCGCCGCGAGAGGCGAGCCCAGCATTACCGCTTCGCGGGCGGCAAGAAGGGCGCCCTTATAATAAATGTTTGTCATTGTGTTCGACACGATGTTCAGAGCATCGACAAGCGGAAGCCCCGAACCGAGAAGGTTTTCGAGGGTTCTTGCCATTCTTGCCGAAGCCGTTTTTTTCGCGAGATCTCCCGCAAGGGGGAGCCGAAGCTCAAGCTTTCCGAAAAGGTACTGTCCCGAGTCCGTCTTTTTGTATATGCGTAACAAAAATACCAGTACGACCGCACCGCCGATTACAATATACCAGTAATTCTGCATAAATCTCGCAACCGCGAGGACAAAAGCGGTTATCGCGGGCATTTTCACGCCTAGCTGGTTCAGAACGTCTTCAAAGGTGGGGACGACGAAGGCCAGAAGGACTACAATTGCAAGGAGCGCGACTATGGAGATAACCGTAGGATAAATGGTCGCTTTTTTTATGGTGTCCCTGAGCTTTGCTTCCTTTTCGAACTGAACCGCCATTCTGGTGAAAGAGACATCCAGCGAGCCGGCGGCCTCGCCGGCTTCGACCAGCGTCACGAACATCGGGGGGAAAACGTCCGGGCAAAGGCTCATCGCGTGGGAGAGCGTTTCGCCCTGCTCGATAGTCTTTCTGCATTCGACGATTGCCTTTGCGAGCCTTTTGTTTTCCGTTTGCTCGCCGAGCATTTCAAGCGCGACGGAAAGCGGTACGCCTGCGGTGATTATGCTGACAAATTGGCGGCAGAAAACCGAAAGATCGCGGGGCTTCGGTTTCTCGGAAAAAATTGATATCTTAATGTCCCTGTTGAGTATTCCGACCTGATTTACCGAAATGACCAGATCGCCCCTCTGCCGAAGCTCGGCAAGCGCCTCCTCGCGTGTTTCGGCGTCCAGATTGCCCTTTATCTCTTTGCCTCTTTTGTCTATGACGAGATAAGAAAATACGGCCAAAATATCACTCTCCTGAAATGGGGATAGTGCCGGAGCGCCTCATGCGAACCGCTTTGCAAGAATCGATCTGTCCTGAGCGTAAAGCAGGGCGTATTCCTCTGATATCACGCCTTTTGTATAGAGCTCATACAGCGCGTCGTCCATCGTTTTCATGCCGAGCTTGCCGCTCGTCTGCATTACGGTGGGTATCTGATAGGTCTTTGCTTCGCGGATATGGTTCCTGATAGCGTTGTTAGCAAGCATGACTTCAAATGCAGCAACACGGCCCCTGCAGTCCTTTTTCGGAATTAGCTGCTGCGAGATGACGCACTGCAGGACATCGGCAAGCTGGGTCCTGATTTGCTGCTGCTGATGCGGCGGAAAAACGTCGATTATACGGTCGACCGTGTTGGCGGCTCCGTTCGTATGCAGAGTCGAAAACACAAGATGTCCGGTTTCTGCTGCGGTGACCGCTGTTGCAATCGTCTCAAGGTCGCGCATTTCTCCGACGAGGATAACATCGGGGTCCTGACGGAGAGCAGCGCGGAGAGCAGCGGAATAGCTGCCAAAATCAGCTCCCATTTCACGCTGGTTGACGATGGATCTGCCATGTCTGTGAAGATATTCTATAGGGTCTTCAAGGGTTATGATATGGTAATCGTGCTTCTGATTAATTAAGTTTATCAGCGAAGCCAGAGTCGTCGATTTACCGCTTCCGGTGGCGCCCGTTACCAGCACCAGTCCTCGGCGCTTATCGGTCATTTCCACAACCGAATGTGGTATGCCTAATTCCTCTGGAGCGGGAATCCTGAGGTTGAGGATTCTGACAACCATTGAGAGACTTCCCCTCTGGCGGAAAACGTTTACACGGAACCTGCCAAGAGACGGAATCGAATAAGCAAAATCGACCTCCCCCGCTTCTTCAAATACCTCGCGGTGCCTTTCGTCAATTATGCCGCTTACGATATCTTCAATTGCTTTGGGTATAAGGACTTCAGTGCCCATCCTGACGATAAAGCCGTTGATCCTCATGCAGGGAGGAACGCCGACGCTCAGGTGAAGGTCGGATGCGCCCTTTTCAATTGCCGTACCGATTAGTTCCTGAAATGTGAGCATGAAATTCTCCGTTCAAATGAGGCTTACGACAATAAACGTTTATAATATATCTTTTTCGGCAATCACTCGTCGAAAGAAACACGCATCATCTCTGAAATCGAGGTCGTTCCGTCCAGAACGTATTCCGATGCGCTTGCATGCAGCGTTTTCATGCCCTCGGATACCGCGGCATTTTGAATCATGGCTGTGGAGCCCTTTGTCGCGATTATCCGCTTGAGGTTCTGCGAGACTTCCATAACCTCATACACACCGATACGGCCGAAATATCCGGTTTCGGCGCACATGGGACAGCCTACGGGCTCGTAAACCGTTATCTGATCATTATAGTCCTTGCCGAGCATGCGGTTTTCTTCGGGGCTTGCGGACCTTGCCTTTTTACAGTGGGGACAGAGCTTGCGCACGAGGCGCTGCGCGATGACGCCGGCAAGGGAATCTGCCAAAAGGTAGCTCTCAACGCCCATATCCATGAGACGGGTGACCGTTGCGGCCGCGCTGTTGGTGTGCAGAGTGGAAACAACAAAATGTCCGGTTATAGAGGCCTGAACGGCGATCGAGGCAGTTTCATAGTCGCGTATCTCACCGATCATTATAATATCGGGATCCTGACGGAGGATTGAGCGAAGCGCCGTTGCGAATGTCAGCTCAGCCTTCGGGTTCACCTGAACTTGGTTTATACCCGGAATGCTGGCTTCTACAGGATCCTCGACTGTGATAATGTTGACGGCTTCAGTATTAAGTTCGGACAGAGCCGTATAAAGAGTGGTCGATTTACCGCTTCCGGTCGGTCCCGTGACTAGCAGCATACCGTTCGGGCTGGAAAGGATATGGTCAAAGCGTTTAAGTTCGTCCGCACGCATACCCAGTTCGGACTTGTTTTTTGCCAAAGATGTCTTGTCTGCGAGACGCATGACAATTTTTTCGCCGAAGTAAGACGGAAGGACCGAAACGCGTATATCGTATTCGGAACGATCAACAGTCATGGTCAAACGTCCGTCCTGCGGCTTTCGTTTTTCGGCAATATCCATACCGCCCAGTATCTTGATCCTAGCGGAAAGCGCAGGGAGAAGCGAAATGTCATAGACCATTTTTTCAATCAGCACGCCGTCTATCCTGTAGCGGACGCGGAGCTGCTTTTCAAGAGCTTCGATATGTATATCGGAAGCGCGGGATCTGACAGCCTGCTCAATTATGGATTTAACGATTTGGACTATCGGTGCGGAACTGAGGTCAAGCGCCTCGTCAGCCGCGGCCGGCATCAATTCGTGATCCTTTGTCGCCCTTTCTTTGGAGAATTTTTCAGCAGCGGACAGGGTCTCATCCGAACCGAAATATCTGTCAAGCACCGCATTTATCTCGCGAGCAGTGGATATGCGTGGCTCGATGAAGCAATTTGTAATTATCGATATATCATCCTGGGCAACCATATCGAGGGGGTCGGACATTACAAGAATCAGAGTGTTGCGTGCTCCGCTCTCAAAAGCAATCGGAAGGACGTTATGCTTTCGAAGAACACTTCCGCTGACAAGAGAAATTACATCGTCGGGAATATCGATGCCGCGAAGCTCGACGATCTCTATCCCGAGCTGAATATTCAAAGCATGCGCTATATCTTTATCAGAAACAATTCCGGAGTCTATTAGATAATCCCCTAAGCGCTGTTTAGTTTTTTTCTGTGCTTCGAGCGCCGACTTAAGCTGGGTCTCGGATATGTAGCCCTGCTGCAGCAGTATGTCGCCGAGCCTGATTTTTTTATTTTTCGGAACCATTTCAATCCTCCGCTGCATCTGATTTTATGGCGGCAGTTAAGCGGCAGTGAGACGACGAGATCCAGACGAGCAGAGAGGTCTGAAGCTCCGGAATCAGATGATAGTACTAAACTGCATTACTTCCGATATTATTACATTATACAATATAAAAATACAAGACGCAACATGAATATATGGCTAACCAGGTATCAATTTATATAGTACTTGATATGTCTATTGACATATCTATAGCAAATATAGCAAAGTCCGAGAGAAAAACTATTTCTCTCGGACTTTTAGCTAATAAAACGCGCACTTTAAAAAGATAAAGTGACGATCTGACAGAAATCACTGCATTTCGTTGAGCTTGATCGTAAGCTTTGACTTCTTGTTAGCAGCGCAGTTCTTATGAATAAGATTCTTTGATGCGGCGTGATCAAGAGTCTTGACAGCGACCTTATAGGCACTGACGGCTGTTTCACGATCGCCCTCGGTAACTGCTGCGTCAAATTTCTTTAGATTTGTCTTGAGCAAAGTTTTAGCCGCCCTGTTTTTTGCGTTCTGTGCTTTGGCAAGGGCATCTCTTTTAGCCGCAGATTTGATATTGGGCACTAGTTGCCACCTCCTCCTATAATAGTAGCGTCACTTGATGTTCCGCGGAAGTTAATTCTACCACCAAAATCCCTTTTTTGCAAGCAATTTTTTAACTTTTTTTATTTTGTTTTTAGTTGTATAACTGATTGCTTGACGCAAAAAATAACCACAAAATATAGTTGTTGGAGTGAAGCAAAGATGGAAAGATTCGTACAGAGAACTGACCTTGCGGCTGAATCCAGAGAACTGGCGATGGGAGCAAAAGCCGGAGATGTGGAAGGTACGAAGTTTGAAGAAGCTACAGATCGCGGTGTTAAATACCAGAAACTGGTAGTAATCAATGAAAATGGACAAAATGCTATCGGAAAACCTATTGGAACATATTTTACCGCAGAAATTGCTTCGGTATTAAGGAGAGAGAGTGACACTTTTGTCGATACAGTAAGCGCCTTGTCCGACTTGATAAAGCAGATGATTGGTGAATATAAAGGAACTGGATGCACGCTGGTTGTCGGATTGGGAAACCGTGATATTACACCTGATATAATCGGCCCTCTTTGTACTGAATCGGTGCTTGTCACTAGGCATTTAAAAGAGCACGCTCCAAAGGACTTCGAGTTTCTCAGCCCCGTAGCCGCAATAAGTCCCGGCGTGCTTGGAACTAGCGGTATAGAAAGTGCAGATTATATAAAATGGGTTTGCGACAATTTAAAAC
>JAJUHD010000167.1 GCA_029268085.1 Bacillota bacterium
AAATGCGAGGTAAACAAGGAAATGGAGTGCGGATGGGAACGCATCTACCGCAAGCTGGAGAAGCTTGGCAGGCTGGATACGCTCAAATACGGTGCGAAGGTCCGCGATTATGCCAAGCCTTTCAAAGAGTCCAGGGATGAAAACTGATTTTGCTAACGATAATTAATATAAGGAGCGATAAGAAATGAGGCTAACCGAGTTATTTCAACGTGGCGAGTTTGTAGTTACTGCGGAAGTAGGCCCCCCTAAGGGATATCATATTGAGCATTTGCTTCACGAAGCGGAGACATATCTGAAGGGAAACGTGCATGCCGTCAACGTAACGGACAACCAGTCTTCCGTTATGCGCCTCGGCTCCTTGGCGACGTGCAAGGCGCTGAAGGACAAGGGCTTGAACCCTATTTTCCAGATGACCTGCCGCGACAGGAACCGCATCGGCCTTCAGTCCGATATACTGAGCGCCGCGCTTTTCGGCATTGACAATCTGCTCTGCCTTACCGGCGACCACACCACGCTTGGCGACAATCCGCAGGCCAAGCCCGTTTTCGACCTGGATTCCGTTTCTCTTCTCCACATGCTGAAAAAGCTTGAATCCGGTGAGGACATGGCCGGCAATCCGCTGGAGGGAGAGCCCCCGAAGTTCGCCAAGGGCGCTGTCGTTTCCCCCTGCAGCGATTCCGTTGATGTGCAGCTCGCGAAGATGGAGGCCAAGGTAAAGGCCGGAGCCGAATACTTCCAGACCCAGGCGGTCTACGAACCCGAGAAGTTTATCAGGTTCATGGAAAAGGCTAAGCAGTTCGGCGTGCCGATCCAGCTTGGAATCGTTATTCCGAAGAACGTGGGCATGGTGAAGTACATGAATGCCAACGTCGCCGGAATAAGCGTTCCGGATTCGATGATTGCGGAGCTTCAGGCGGATAAGGAGAAAACAAAGGCCGGCATCACCGGCGTGGAAATCTCCGCGCGTCTTATAAAAGAGTGCAAGCCATACTGCCAGGGTGTGCATATCATGGCCCTCGGCTGGGAATCCAAGATTCCCGACATTCTCGCGAAGGCAGGACTTTGATCAGTTTCCGAAAAACCAGGCGTTTGATATCTTAAAAACGAGAGCGGGCGGAATCGTTTTCCGCCCGCTGGTTTTTTTGAAAAAGCTCGGCAAAAGCCGAGCCTCAGACTGTCGAAAAAGCCCAAAGGGCTTTTTCGACAAGGGGGTTGCATGACGGCCGCTCTGCCGCGCCCGTCATGAGAGGTGTCATTTCCGACGTACACGCCGCCGTAAATGACAGATTTGACTTTGTTTCCGCCATTCGTGGCGGAAATTCTGCGAAGCTTTTTTTGCTGTAAACAAGTTCTTTGACAAGCTGGAGCGGGCGGAATCGTTTTCCGCCCGCTGGTCTTTTTGAAAAAGCTCGGCAAAAGCTGAGCTTTTTTGCTTTTTCACGGCAATCGGTATACCATTTACCCCGATGTCAGACAAAGGCGCTGGTCAACAGATATGCTCTAAGCTTCTCAGCCTTATTTCCGGCTCCCCGCGCGCCTCATTGCGGCTTCTTCCGCTCGGGCAATCTCCATAAGACGGGCTTCAGCATAAGAAAAAAAGGTCTTGAAGGCTTCACAGTAATAATTTTGTACCGAGTTTTCGGTGAAGATCCTGTCGCGCCTGCAGCCGCCGTTGCACAGGCGCACGAAACGGCACTCGGAACAGGCTTCCGGCTTCCGCATGCCTTCCTTCAGAAAACGAGTTGCAACTTCACCCGTAGCAATACTTTCAAGCGAATTTTCACCGATTTTACCCATTTTCCACTCGTCCAGCACATAAAAGTCACAAGGGTAGAGACTTCCGTCGCCTTCGACTACGAAATAGCTTCCGCAATTGCCGGCAGTGGAACAGGTGCTCGGCCTCATGCCCATAAAAAGATGCACATAATCCTCAAAAAGCCTTACGCTCACATATCGGCCTGATTTCCAATCAAGATACCATGCGTCGAAAAGGCCGCAGAGGAACGAGCCGTATTCTTTCGGCTTAAGTGAATACCGCTGCTTTCCCCGCTCCTCCTCGAGCGGGTCCAGGCAGGGGATGAACTGAAGATACTCCGCTCCCAGCTTCTTGAACGCATTATATATCTTCTGCGGGCTTTTGGCCGCAATGCCGGTCACCACGCAGAGGATATTGACTTCGACGCCCTGGCTTTTCAGAAGGGCGAAAGACTGAGCTGCTCGGTTCCAGGTGCCCTTTCTGGCAGCGTCGATCCTGTGAAGATCGTGTAAAGCCTTGTCTCCGTCGATCGAAATCCCTGTGAGGAAGTTGTTTTCCTTAAAGAAGGCTGCCCATTCCCTATCTATAAGGAGTCCGTTTGTCTGTATTGCGTGCTGGACTGTTACTTCGGGCTTTTTGTACTCCTGCTCTAAACTTATAAAATCACGAAAGAAGTCTATGCCCGCAAGCATCGGTTCGCCGCCCTGAAAAGCGAAGCTTATAACCCCGCCCGGGGAAATCTCTTCAAATGCCGCCTTGACAAGACTGCGCAAGGTTTCATGATTCATCATTCCAAAGCTTGCAAATTCGCGATTTGCTGACTCGTCAAAATAAAAGCAGTAACTGCAGCGCATGTTGCAGAGGCTTGAGGCCGGTTTTATAAGAAAGCTCACATTTCTCAGCATATTTTAAGGCCGCTCCTAATAAAGTTTTCAATTAAGGCAACAAATGTCTGCTCATATGCCCATTTTATTATATCCTGACAGATTCCGCAACCCTGTATGGCGTTGCCTCAATTAAAAACGCGGAAAAATAGTATAAACTGAATGTCGCGCTGATTAAGCCGGGCACCTTGCTGGCGGCTCAGTTTTTCGCTTTCAGGTCACTGGAATATGCCGGGGATTGGGCTGCCTCACGCGCGCATCTTAGCCCCCAATCTCTTCATACACTGCTGCAAAAAGCAGCCTGATTCATTTTTTCGGAGTCCTTAAATTGCGAACTTCTCTTGACACAAGCTTGGTACGCTTGACATGAAAAATCTTCCTTTCCGGCTCAAATAGTTTAATTCCTATTCTTGCCATCAAGGAAGATCCTTAATCATATTTTACACAAAATTTTGCGCAGCCTCTTTTTCACGGATATCACCTTTCTTTTATTAAAATATTATCGAGATGTACGTCATTTCTCTGTCCCATTGGAATCTCCTCCTCGTTGGGAGTATTGTCATTTTCAATCAGCATCAGGAACCCCACCTCTTTATCTAATTTCAAAAAAGCATCAAAAAGTCACATGAAAAAGAAATTTATTTTTCTTTTTCATAATTTCCCTTCAGCTTGTCTCTCGCACGCTTGAGCCGCATTTTGCATGCGGATAAAGTAATATCGTATTCTTCGGAAATTTCCATCAAAGACTTCTTATCTATGTAGTACTTTGTAATAATTTGAGTTTCGTCTTTGTCGAGGCAGTTTATTAGAAGCAGCTCTTCGTATCCCTTATCGTCTGCGGCAGTTTTGTTATTTTCAAGAGGAATCAGCTCTCTGAGATTCTGATATTCACGGATATATGCTCTGGCAATATTCCTGGTAGTGACATACAGCCAGCCAACCGGGCTCACATGCTCACTCAATAATTCAATTTTTCTGTATGCTTCGGCAAAAGCATCCTGGACTATCTCTTCCGCCAAATTTTTTTCACAAGTCAGCCTGTATGCATATTTGAACAAGTCAATAAAATTATCTCTGTATAACTTTTCAAAAAATGCATCAAGAATTTTCCCCATAGGGTTCAGCCTTTCCCCGCAGATCGACATATTGCCAACGGTATTCCGCCATACATTAACAATCTCGATATTAATAATCGGATTCCTCCGCTCCCGTTTAGCCGGCTTTTCAAATTTATGCACGCAAAAACATGCATTTTAACTTTTTGCAGTCCGCGCAGCCTCGTATACCGCATCAGGAGCGCCTTTTGTAAACTTTTTTCAAAAGTATCATCAATTTCTCAGCTGTTTATTAGATTTAAGAATCCTTTTAGACTTTTTCATCATGCTCACTCCTGTAACTTATGACTTTAGTGGTATGTAATAATGTAATAATTTTAATTTGTCCCCGCCATGTCAATTTCTATTCCATGCGCAAACATACCGCCCGCCCTTATAATTTACAGTACTTAAACCAACGCGTGGTGTAACCGCAGCTACAAAGGGTGCTTCATTTTCAATAATATCAGAACCGGACAAAACCTCGCTTACGGCTTTTTTATAGGCGTTCGCTGCCGCATCTGAAATAAAAATTTCAGATGCGGCAGATGGGTTAATACAGCTGTCATAGCAGGCGAAAGCGTTACCAAAGGTATCTGGGACTGTGCAGGACAGAAGTCTTAATTTCGTAATTGGAATGATAATCGCTAAACATCAGGAGGCAACCCAAATATATAGTCCGCAATTAACGCTCAATAAGAGTAGACAGCTCAACAAGAGAAATGCAACAAAATAAATTGGAACTCTATTAGATAAATATTGTAAGCAACAAAAAGAATACGCCTCTTTATGTTAAATGTATGACTTGACCCGTACCAGGTTTGACGGACACCATAGACATCAAACATCTGGTAAAATAATAGAAGAAAGGTTTATGCTGACGCGAGAAAGCTAAAGCTGCGGTTTTTTGGTATATTTGTCACAGGAGCGTCTGCGTGCCGGGAACGGCTATAAAACTCCGGCTTTAGCCACGGCAACGGGCTCTTAGCCCTACCGAACAGGCCTAAAAGTTGTTGTCAGGATTAAAGCCGAGCGATTTTCCGTAAATCAAAGAATACTTGAGGTTATCTTTGTCCGTCAAACTTTGGCCGGGTCAATTTGTTCCGTACAGTGTTTGTTATAACAATAAAAACGGTGGTCGAATACCCTTATGAATGGAACCGATTACAAACGCCCCTTTTTTCTGTGCTTTTTTAAGACCCTGTTTGAGGTAGCCCAGGCAATCGGTGTAAGGATCTGTTTGAATGGACTTAGCTTGCCGAATACTTCATCCAGATATTTCTCCGGGGACACATCTGAGCCAAGATCTTTTACGTTATATGCATTGAGCATATGCATGGAATTTTCTCCGTCCCAATGGATATCCAAAGGTGGAATCAGATTTTGCCTTCTAAGTCCTCGATACAGATCGGGATCAAATTCCGTCTCAAGCGTTTTCCATTTTCCATCTAAAAATACATCTAGTCTGGCGTTGAGCGGGACAACATCCGGTGTAAACCGAGCC
>JAJUHD010000168.1 GCA_029268085.1 Bacillota bacterium
CTCTGGATGACGACCTTCAGCAGCGGCAGAGCGGAATTAAAAAATATCCGTGCGGCGTAAAGATCGTCCTGTGTGATACTGACGTCCCTCATAGTCACACCTCGTCAGTCCAGTCGATCTCCGCCTCAAAGTTACGGTCGTCAAACTTCAAGGCCTTGGCGGTTTTACCGTCTGCAGAAATCTCCACAATGTGGGCGCGTTTCATCATATCGACCGCTGTCCTGACGATGCCGTCAGTATCGATCCCGTTTATATGCATAAGATCCTCGTGGAAGCCGATGGCGCTGAAGCAGTCGTTCAGTCCGAGCTTTTTAAACGCACAGGCGCGTCCGCTCTCAAGCACGACCTCGCCGACCGCTGTTCCGAGTCCGCCGAGAATCGTGTGATCCTCGACCGTAATGATGCGGCGGGTCTCCTCCGCAGCCTTTAGGATTATTTCCCTGTCGATAGGCTTTATGGTGTGAAGATTAATAACCCTTGCGCCGATGCCGTAATCGTGCTCCAGAATCCGGGCGGCCTGAATAGCCTGAAATACACAGCAGCCGTTTGCGATTATAGTCAAGTCAGTGCCTTCGTACATGATTTTTCCCTTGCCGAACTCAAAGCCGTAGTCCTCATTTTCGTACACCGTCATATCAAAGCCGCGGTTTATGCGGATGTATACGGGGCCGTCCATTGCGGCTGCGGCGCGAACGGCGTTTGCGGTCTCATGTCCGTCCGCCGGTACGATGACTTTGAGGTTGGCAATTGACCGAACCACTGCGATATCTTCGATTGCGTGATGCGTGCTTCCCGCCTGACCGTAGGACGTACCGCTGTGGGAACCGAGTATTTTAACGTTCGCGTTTTGATAGCAGATATCTGTGTGCAGCTGATCGGTAGCCCTCATGCTTGCGAAAACGGAAAAGGTGCTGATGAAGGGGATAAGCCCCGCCTTTGCCATGCCCGCCGCTATACCGAAAAGATTCTGTTCGGCTATGCCGACGTTAAAAAAGCGCTCGGGAAATTTTTCTTTGAAGTCCCCGATTCTCGTGGATCCGGCGAGGTCGGCCGTGAGAGCGACGATTCTTCTGTCCTTCTCGCCCAGCTCGCATAGTGTTTTACCGTAGATTTCGGCGGTTGCCAGCTTCTTTGAGTCAACGACAGTATAGTTCATTCCACCCATGCCTTATGCCTCCTTTTCTACTCTGGCGAGACGCTTTGCTTCGTAATCGAGCAGTTCTTTCTTTGCCAGTTCATATTTTTCCGCGTCCATTGCTCCGTAATGCCACTTGTGATCGCCTGCCATAAAGCTTATGCCTTCGCCCTTTAGCGTATCAAGGATCAGGCATGCGGGTTTATCTTTAACGCGCATGGCCTTTTCCATGGCGTCGGAGAGCTTTAAGAGATGGTGCCCGTCCGCCTCGATGACTTCGAAGCCGAAGGCTCGCCACTTATCCGCAAAAGGCTCCAGCTTCATAACATCCTCGGTATTTCCGTCTATCATGAACTTGTTGCGGTCAACCACTGTTATAAGATTCGTCGCGTTAAAGTTTGCGGTCGCCATCGCGGCTTCCCAGACGCTGCCCTCGTCGCATTCGCCGTCGCCCAGAAGCACCCATGTCCTGTAGCTTTTTCCCGTAACGCGGGCCGCAAGCGCCATGCCCAGCGCGAGCGCGCTGCCGTGACCCAGTGAGCCTGTGGACGCCTCAAGCCCCTTCACCTTGCGGCAGTCGAGATGTACGCCAAGCTTGCTGCCGGTGAGATTGAAGGTTTTGAGCTCCTCCCTGTCAAGAAGGCCCAGCTCCGAAAAAAGCGCGGCTATCGCGACGCCGATGTGTCCCTTGCTGACGATGCAGCGGTCACGGTTTTCGTCCTCGCAGTTCTTTGGGTCGAAGTTGAGGTACTTGAAATACAGAAGCGTCAGGAAGTCAATTGCGCTCAGGCTTCCGCCCATATGAGCGCCTCCCGCCCAGTTACAGGTGTCAAGAGTGAGATTGCGTATAGCCGATGCCTTCTTTTCCATCTCGATCCATTCGGTTTTTGTCAATGCCATAGAAGCTTCCTCCTATCTTCTATAGATTTCAGGGTGGTTTTTGACGAGCACCTTAAACGCTTCATCCGCGACCTCAGCGGTGTAATTTATATCCTCGTCGCTGAGAGCGAGATTTGTGAAATGATTGTGGTGGTTCGTCAAAAAAATGCCGCGCTTGACCATTTCGGCTATCCACTCCTGATGAAGCAGCAGACTGTCATCGTCCTTGATAATCATATAGAACATGCAGGGTTCGCCGGTTATGTTGAGCTTGACTCCGTTTTCCTTTGCGGCCTTGGCTATACCCGCACAGACCTTGCGGCCAAGCTCAAGGTGTTTCGCACCGCCTCCAAGCTTTTTCATCTTGTTGATGCAGGCGATGCCGGCGGCAAACGGAACCGCGCTCATCCAGTAGCTGCCCGTATAGGTGATTGACGAAACGACCGGTTTGAGGAAGTCCTTGCCGCAGAGGGCGGACACGTTGTAGCCGTTCGCAATGCCCTTGCACAGGCAGAGAAGGTCCGCTTCAAAGCCGTAATAATGGTCGCTCCCGGCAATATCAAGGCGGAAGCCGCAGCGAACGTCGTCAATGATGAGAATGATGCCGTTGTCTGTGCAAAGCTTGCGCACCGCCTGCCAGTAGCCGTCTGCGGGCAGAATGTTATCCAAAAAGTTTCCGTGCATATAGGGCGTTCCTATAAAGCAGGCGATGTCGTCCTTATTCTCCTCAATGACCTTTTTCAGACCCTCAATGTCGTTGAAGTCGACCAAAAGGTTGTGCTCGACTTCGCCCTTCAGCACCCATGGAGCGTCGGCGCGCTGCGTCCATTGATGTACGCCGTGATAATAACCCTTAACCATGATGATCTTCTTTTTTCCTGTCGCCGCCCTCGCCGTCAGCACGGCGAGCGTCGTAACGTCTCCGCCGTTTTTTGCAAAGAAAACCCAGTCCGCCATTTTGACCGTGTCCGTAAGAAGCTCGGCAAACTCGACCATTTTATAAGAGGGAGTGGTCGTGCAGTTGCCCAGCTCCATCTGCGCTCTCGCGGCTGCGTCGACATCCTCGTCACAGTAGCCGAGGATGTTGGGGCCGTAAGCGCACATATAGTCGATAAACCGGTTTCCGTCCAGATCCCAGAAATAGGCGCCCTTTGCATGGTCACAGAATTTAGGATAAGCGCTGATCGGGATAAAGCAGCCTTCCGCGGGTCCCAGATGTCCATAGACGCCTGCGGGAATTACCTTTGCGGCTCTTTGCAGCATTTCGTCATTTTTTTGATAGGTATATGTATTCATAGCAACTTTCCTCCTATGCGAGATATGTTCCGACGCGGCCCAGAACTCTGTTGAGGTTATCGATCATGGGAATATATCCCTTCATAACGATTTTTCCGGCTGCAAGTGCGCTCATTGCTTCGGTTGTACCGTCGAAGAGTCCCCGCGCGGTGTCAAAGTCCGCGAAAATCATATAGGCCCGGGGTTTCGCCGCCTTGCGGTTATAGGTAGTCATATGCCCGCCATTTACGACGATCTCGGCACCGGGGCCGCCGGCAATCTCCATTGCTATCGAGCCGTCGGGTATTTTCGAAGCGCTCAGTTTCCCAAGCTCATCGTTATTGCCGATAGCGGAAAGCGCGTTTGCTACAAGGTAAAACATCAGAGTTGTGCTTTTTTCAAAAAACGCCCTGTTCTTCAACGACTTTTCGTCCGCACGCAGATACTTGTTCAAAAGGTCTGTGAGCTTTGTAAAGTCGTTCATAAGGAATTTGAGCTTCGTAAAGCCTCCGTAAGGGGTAGGGTTCTTTTTTCCGTCCACCATAAGGTTGAACGCTTCGGGAGACGCCAGCTTGAGCTTGATCTGGCCGCCCAGCCCCTCCTTCATGGTACATTTTCCGTTTGAAAATGACAGAGTAGCCTTAGGTCCGCCGCCAACGTTAAAGCTGATGGATACCGGCTTTGCGGGAGATGCCAGCTTTTTCGCCTCGTCGTCCAGCTCGCACAGGACTTCCAGGTCCTTGAGTACGGCAAACATGTTGACATATGCCAGTGCGTCTTGGTTTTTCACGCTGTTTCCTCCTTATTTTCTCTCACTTATTTTAACCCTGCAGTTTTTCCATGAGCTGCAGGACTGCTTCCGTAAACGCGCTGTCGGCGGTGTTGCCAACGAACTCCGTTCTTGCCTTCAACGGCTCGCAGCCGAATTCCTCGGGAGCGAATGTCATCCAGCCAAGCCTGAGCGCATCGCGCACCATGTCGGTTTGCGCACAGCCTGTTCTGGGAGCAGGCTCCTTGAAATATCTGCCGGCTTTTACCAGAACAGACAGCATATTTGCAAGACCCGTCCCGCCTAGGCGGAGCATTTCGCCGTATGCCGCAAACATCTTGTCGGATGTTTCCTGTCCCGCAAGCGCTTTTTCAAGTTTTTTAGCCGTTTCGGCATATGAGAGCGCCCTCAGTATCTCTGAAATTCCCTTGCCGAAGGCATCAAGCCGCGGCAGCAGCTTTTCCGTCTTCGCAATATACTCGGCGCCCAGCGACGCGTTCATTGCATAGCGCTTCATGCCGATAAAGCTATCCAGTGTTTCGTCGGATACGTTTATGATATTCATAATGTCCTCTGTGTTGAGGGCTTTTGCTAGGATGCTTTCCCGGACAAGGCTCTCTATGTCTTTCTTCGTCGATTCTCTAAGATGGGATTCATACATTAAAAAGGTTTTTATCGTCTGTTCAAGCGGTATGCCCGCCGACATGCGCATTTTTACGAGCTTCATAAGGCGGCAGTCCCCGCGGGTACACATACGGTTGTGGCCTATAATTACAGGAACGATAAGTCCCGCGCGTATAAGCGCTTCCGCTTCGCGCGGCTTAAGCTTCGCCTCTTTTGCGGCTTCTGCAACCGGCATCCGTTCATAGTAGTCGGATTTATCACCCTTATTTATCGTATCGAGAAGCTCCATCTCCGCTGCGCCTGCGGCTTTATTCCTGAGCATATGCTTTATAACGGCAAGCGGGTAGTATTTCTCGCTCTGCAGTGTTTTTATGAGCTTTACGCGTTCCACGCTTTCAGGGGCGTAATACGCCATGTTTTTCCCTGTTTTGCAGGCGGCCTCGACAAGTCCTTCCTTGACGTAATACTTGACTGTCGAAACGCTTTCGCCGGCTGCCGCGGCAACC
>JAJUHD010000169.1 GCA_029268085.1 Bacillota bacterium
GAGCATCGCAGCATGGTTCCGCCCGACATTAAGGGAAAATTTGCCGATGTAAAGCCCGACGGACAGTATAAGGTAACTGATGTGATCGCCAATGTCGTAGACGAGCGCGGCAGGAAGACCCCGCTCATGCTTGCTCAGGAATGGCCGATCAGGAGACCGAGACCCTGTAATAAGAGACTTCCGATAACAAGACCGCTCGTGACCGGTCAGCGCGTCATAGATACCCTTTTCCCTGTCGGAAAAGGCGGATGCGCGGCGATACCCGGACCCTTCGGCGCGGGCAAAACAATGGTCCAGCATCAGCTCGCCAAGTGGTCGGACGCGGACATAATAGTATATCTCGGCTGCGGCGAACGTGGTAATGAGATGACGCAGGTTCTCGACGAATTTTCTGAGCTTAAGGATCCGAAGACGGGCCACCTGCTCATGGAGCGTACTATTCTTATTGCGAACACCTCGAACATGCCCGTCGCGGCGCGCGAGGCTTCGATATATACCGGAATGACAATTGCGGAATACTATCGCGACATGGGCTACCATGTTGCGCTGATGGCGGATTCGACCTCCCGCTGGGCGGAAGCTCTGCGCGAAATTTCGGGACGCCTTGAGGAAATGCCTGCTGAGGAGAGTTTCCCGGCCTATCTGCCTTCGCGTCTTGCCGATTTCTATGAACGCGCAGGATATATGGAAACACTTTCGGGGCTTGAGGGTTCGGTAACCGTCATCGGAGCGGTTTCCCCGCAGGGCGGCGACTTCTCGGAGCCTGTCACACAGAACACCAAGAGGTTTATCCGCACCTTCTGGGCACTGGATCGTTCGCTTGCCTATGCAAGACATTTCCCGTCCATTAACTGGACGACATCATATTCAGAATATTATATGGACGTTAAGGACTGGTACGAAGACAACTTCGGACACGGTTTCACAAAAATGCGCCAGCAGATAATTGATATACTCGGCAAGGAATCTTCACTCATGGAGATAGTCAAGCTGATCGGCTCGGACGTTCTGCCGGATGACCAGAAGCTGATCATCGAAACCGCAAAGGCCATACGTCAGGGCTACCTGCAGCAGAATGCCTTCCATAAAACTGATACCTATATGCCGCCCGAAAACCAGATGGTTATGCTGGAAGTAATACTTTACCTTTACGATGAAGCAAAAAAGCTGACTGCAAAGAACATTCCTCTCAGACAGCTGGTGGATACGGGTATCTTCAGTGCCATGTACCGCATGAAGTTCGAATTGGGCGAAGGACAGACCAAGGAACACTTTATTGAGCTGGTGGATGACGCGATTTCAAAGGTTCTTGCAAAAAACGAATAGAAGAAGGTGATTTGCCTTGAGAATTGAATATACGGGACTATCGGAAATGCAGGGCTCCCTCATCGCTTTGGATGGGGTCACGGGCATCACCTATGACGAGCTTGCGGAGATAACGCTTGGAAGCGGAGAACGCCGCTACGGGCGCGTCATCAAGATCGACGGCGAAAGGGTCATTCTTCAGGTCTTCGAGGGTACGACCGGAATCGACATGGAACATGTTAACACCCACTTTACCGGCAAGCCGATAACCTTGCCTCTGTCAAAGGAAATTTTGGGACGTATCTTTGACGGTGCCGGCAAACCGCTTGACGGCTTGCGCGAGGTATTCCCCGACGAGCGCCGCGATATAAACGGTTCGGCCATTAACCCCGTCCGCCGCAAATATCCGCGAAGCTGCATATTGACAGGAATTTCTTCGATCGATGCTACTTCGACTCTGATAAGAGGGCAGAAGCTGCCGATCTTCTCCGGCGCCGGTATGAGCCACAATGAGCTTGCCGCACAGATCGTCCGTCAGGCGCACACGATGGACACCGATGAGCAGTTCGCGATTGTGTTCTGCGCAATGGGCGTCAAAAACGATACCGCAGAATTTTTCAGAAAGGACTTTCAGGAGTCCGGAGCGCTCGGCAGGGTCGTCATGTATCTGAACATGGCGTCAGACCCGATAATCGAGCGTATTCTTGCCCCCCGCTGCGCGCTGACCGCTGCGGAATATCTTGCTTACTCCCATGGCTATCATGTGCTCGTCGTCCTCACCGATATGACCAGCTACTGTGAGGCTTTGCGCGAATTTTCATCCTCCAAGGGCGAAATTCCGTCCAGAAAGGGCTTCCCGAGCTATATGTACTCAGACCTTGCCTCAATTTATGAGCGTGCGGGCATGATATACGACGAAAAAGGCAGCGTTACTCAGGTTCCAATCCTTACAATGCCTAACGACGATATAAGCCACCCAATACCTGACCTTACAGGCTACATCACGGAGGGACAGATCGTTCTTTCGCGTGATCTTGAGCAGAAGGGCATTTATCCGCCAGTCGCGATACTGCCGTCGCTTTCCCGCCTTATGAAGGACGGAACTGGCGAGGGCTATACGCGCGAAGACCATGCCGATCTTTCAAACCAGCTTTTCGCTTCGTATAGCGCGGTTGCAGACGCAAGAAGCCTTGCCTCCGTAATCGGCGAAGACGAGCTTTCGGACATCGATAAGCTTTATGTGGAATTCGGAAAACGCTTTGAAAACGAATTTATCCAGCAGGGTATAAGAGAGAACAGAACGCTCGAACAGACGCTTGATCTAGGCTGGGATATTCTTTCCATGCTGCCGAGAAGTGAGCTCGGACGCGTATCCGATAAGCTTCTCGATAAATACTACAGAGGCGCGAAATAGTGTTTATAGCACTTGCAAAATGACTGGGAGGTGACATCAGATGGCTAAGCTTGCACCGACAAAAGGTAATCTTATCGCAGTCAAGCGCTCTCGCGCGCTTGCCGAAAACGGCTTCAGCCTTATGGATAAAAAGCGAAATATTCTGATCCGAGAAATGATGTCGCTCATTGACCGGGCGGCGGAACTCCAGAGCCGTATTGATGCGACTTTTAACGAGGCCTATATAGCTGTCCGTCTTGCAAATATTTCAGTGGGCGGCGCTGAGGATATAGCTACAGCGATGCCGATTGACGATACTATTCGTGTACGTTACCGCAGCGTTATGGGCGTTGAGATTCCGACGGTTACTTCAACGCCTACGGACACGAGCATCCTGCCTTACGGTTTTCTCGGTACTACCTCCGCTCTCGACGATGCATATAAGAAATTTGTCAAGGTCAAGGAACTGACGCTGGAGATGGCTGAACTTGAAAACAGCATCTACAGGCTGGCATATTCCATTAAGAAGACGCAGAAAAGAGCCAATGCCCTGCACAACATCGTCATTCCAAGCCTCAACGCGGACATTGCGAGGATAAGCGAGGAACTCGAGGAAAAGGAACGCGAGGAATTTGTAAGGCTGAAGGTTATTAAAGCCACGAAATAAAAAAGGACGCGAAAAAATCGCGTCCTTTTTTTTAGGGGTCTATTAATCATTTATCCGTGTTGCCGCTTGTACAACATGATTTACGAGAACCGAGGTAGTTACAGTCCCGACGCCGCCCGGTACGGGGGTTATCGCAGAGACAACAGGCAGGGCCGCGTCATAGTCAACATCACCGCACATAGCTCCGTCAAGGAAATTTATACCGACATCTATAACCGTCTGATTCTCGGACAGGAATTCGGCTCCGATCGCCTTGGCTTTGCCTGCGGCGGCAATCAGGATATCTGCGTTCCTGGTTACCGACGGCATATCGACCGTTCTTGTGTGGCATACCGTAACAGTCGCGTTTTTCGCCATCAGCAGCATGGATACAGGCTTTCCAACGACAAGGCTACGGCCGATGACGACTGCTCTTTTGCCCTTGCATTCAACCCCGTAGTGGTCAAGTATCTCGATACAGGCCTGCGCTGTACAGGGAGGGAAGCCCTTTCCGCTGCCGGTGAAAACACCCGCGAGCGAGCCGTCCGTAATGCCGTCCACGTCCTTATCCGGAGACAGAGCCAGCCTAACTCTCTCTCCGTCCAAATGTTTGGGAAGTGGCATCAAAATAAGAATACCATGAATCAAGCGGTCGCTATTTAATGCTTCTATCTTTTTAAGAAGCTCGGTCTGCGAAATATTTTCGGGCAAAGCGATGCGGGAGACTGCGACGCCGACCTTTTCGCAACGCTTGACAGCCCCGTTTTCATAAGCAAGATCGTCCTCACGCTCTCCGACACGGACAATAGCGAGAGTCGGGCTGATGCCGCGCTCAAGGAGAGCGGTCAGCTCCTTCTGAGAGCGTTCGTCTATTGCGGCGGCTACCGGCGCGCCTTTAAGTTCGGTTACCATATCTGGCACGTCCTTTCATTTAAGCCTTTCAAGTACTTCGGCGTAGGTTTTATCCGCGATTGTGCTGTATTTTTCGACGAGCGCGTCCGTTTCCTCTTTAAGATCTTTAGCATAAGCGTGATCCTTCATAAGGCGGACGTTAATATAGATGCTGAGACTTGCGCCGATAAGCGCGGTCTTGCAGCAGAGAACGCCCACGCCGACGTCGGAGACCATAAGGCTGCTGCCCTTGACCGCGAGCTCGGCATGGAGTTCGATGACCTCCGCCGCGGCCTTCATGATTGCCAGAGGAGCAGAGCAGGCGAGACGGAGAGCGTTTTCCATAATCTCATCGCGCTTCGGGTCGTCCTTGGAAAGGCTGTAGGCCTTAGAGAGCGGCTCAAAGCATTTTGCGTCATCGTCAATGAGCGGCAACAGAGCTGCTCGAAGTTCATCGGCCTTTGCGAGAATGCGCTGTATATCCGGTTCAAACTCAGCGTATTTTTTCTTTCCGGTCGTAAGGTTTGCCACCATTGAGGCAAGAGCGGCTCCGACAGCTCCGACGAGTGCGGAAGCTCCTCCGCCGCCGGGTACGGGTTCGGATGAAGCGAGAACTTCTGTGAATGAACGCGCAGACATTTCGGCAAAAGACATAATGACCTCCCAGTGGTAGTTTGTACAAATTATGCTAACATAAATTAGAATAAATATCAATATAGGTTATGAAAAGCCCCGACGATTAATATCGGGGCAAAACTACATTTTTCGATCACAGGTGGATATGCCCGTGCGGTATGCCGGGCTTATAGGAAGCTCCCGTATCTCCCTGAAGGCAGAAGGGAAGCTCGAGTCCGTTAGCTTCGAGAAGCTCCTTATCCGTGAGTATCTCGCGCGTATCGCCGTCCGCGA
>JAJUHD010000170.1 GCA_029268085.1 Bacillota bacterium
AAGGACAGGCTCTACTGCGAGAAACGCGAAAGCCTTCTGCGCCGCAGCGCCCAGTCCGCGATGTACGGAATACTTGATGCCATGGTGCGTCTTATTGCCCCAATACTCGCCTTCACTTCGAACGAGATTTGGACCTCCATGAGGCACGATAAGGGTGCGAACCCCGAGCATATCATGCTTAACGACATTCCAAAGGTCAACTCCGAGTATGTTTTCGACAAAGCTTCCGAGGAGCGCTTCGAGCTTATCATCGCGCTGCGCGACGACGTGAACAAGGCGCTTGAGCTTGCGCGCAATGAAAAAACGATCGGCAAGCCGCTCGAAGCCAAAGTCACACTTTTTGTATCCGAAAGCGCAAAGGCCGAATTCGAAAAAATCGCCGCGATGCCTCTTTCCACGCTTTTCATTGTTTCAGATACGAAGGTTGTTTACGGCGCTGGCGAAGGCTACGAGGGAGACGAATTCAAGGGCATAACAATACGTATCGAGCCATGTGACGCACCCAAATGCGTACGCTGCTGGATGCACGACGAGCGCGTTGGAGAGAATCCCGAGCATCCGGAGCTCTGCCCCCGCTGCGCTGCCGCTGTTTCCGACTGATTAACAACTCTGCCCCGCGCCGCGGCGGCAAAACAAATCCAGGAGGTACCTGCCATGCTGTATGCAATCGTTGCGGTAATCATCCTAATTCTCGATCAGCTAACAAAATACTGGACAATTAACAATCTTGCGGAAAATGCAACTGCTCCCCTGATACCGGGAATCGTACAGCTCACCCACATACAAAACACGGGCGCGGCTTTCGGATTTCTTCCGACGGGACGCTGGTTCTTCGTAATACTGACGCTCGTTGTCACGATCGGAGTCATCGTCCTTCTGTCAAAAGACATCGTTAAGGGCAAGCTCGGGCGCTGGATGCTTGTCATGGTCATCGCCGGCGGTCTCGGCAACTGCATCGACCGTCTGTTTTATGGCTATGTCGTGGACATGTTCCAGTTGCAGTTCATGAATTTTGCGGTGTTCAACGTCTCAGACATCTTCATTACCGTCTGCGGCATAACATTCTGCATCTATCTCATCTTCCACAGAGAACCTGTGGAGGAGAAGCCTGCTCCTTCAAAGATGCCTCCGCGCCAGATGCCGGCGGAGCGCCCCGTCAAAACGGACTATATCACCCAGCTTAAAAAGCCCGTCGTCGAGGGACGCAAGAATATCGAGGCAGAGATAGCAGCCAAGGCCGCTGCGCAGGCCTCCCGCAATCCCGAAGGCGTGATTACCGACTGGAATATTCCCGAGGATTTCACCGCTCAAAAAGACTCCGCAGAAAAAAACTTGCCACAGCGTCCAAAACCGGCCGCCACAGACTACGGCGCGCTTTTCAAAGAACCTGCAACCCCTTCCGCACCGGAAGCAAAACCTGAACCCAATCCGGAAGCAAGACCGGTATCTGCCGCAGCAGGCCCTGACGCATCTGCAAAGGAGCCGCCGAAGCCAGCTAAGAAGGACGATGAGTTCAGTCTTGAGGACATCATCGCGGAGTTTAAAGACTGATGACCGACACTTATACGATTAAAGCACAGGAGAGCGGCGAGCGTATCGACGCTCTCCTTGCGCAAGAAATAGACGATCTGTCCCGCTCTCAAGCGGTCCGGCTCATTGAGCAGGGTCTGGTAACTTTGCGCTGCGCTCCGATAAAGAAGAACCATCGGGTATCCGCAGGCGAGATTTTTGTCGTCGAGCTGCCTGAGGCCGAGGACACGGAAGTCATACCGGAAAACATTCCGCTTGATATTGCCTATGAGGACGAGGATATTATTATTGTCAACAAGCCGCGCGGAATGGTCGTCCACCCCGCGCCGGGGCATCCGCGCGGAACTCTTGTCAACGCCCTTCTCTGGCACTGCGGCAGCAGCCTTTCGGGCATAGGCGGCGAAAAGCGGCCGGGCATAGTTCACAGGATCGATATGGACACCTCAGGGCTGATAATTGCCGCAAAAAACGACTACGCGCACCGCTTCCTTTCCGCCCAGCTTGCCGATCACAGCCTTTCCCGCACCTATGAGGCCATAGTCCTCGGCAGACTAAGGGATGACGCAGGCACTGTTGACGCGCCTATAGGCCGGCATCCGATTGACAGAAAGCGCATGGCTGTGACAGAGCGCAATTCCAGAAACGCCGTCACGCATTACGAGGTTATCGCGCGCTACAACGGCTACACACATATCAGATGCAATCTTGAAACAGGACGCACGCACCAGATAAGAGTTCACATGGCCTATATCGGGCATCCCCTGCTGGGTGACGAAATCTATGGGATGGGCAAGGAGAAAGGACTTGAAGGCCAGTGCCTTCACGCGCGCACACTCCGCTTTATACATCCCCGTACAAATGAGACAACAGAGGTTGCAACGGAACTCCCCGACTATTTTACGGACGTTCTTTCACGGCTAGGCGAAAAAATCGGATAGATGTCAAAAGACCGCAGAACTGACGTTCCGCGGTCTTTTGGTCTTTTCATTGTTATGTATGCTGCGGCACTATTTCAAAGCCCTGTGCCTTAAGCGCGGACCTAATCGCCTCAACCTGCGCGTAATCCCTGGTCTCGAGCTGAAGTGCAAGAAAGCAGGAATTGATCGCCATGTTCTCCTCGCTCCTGTTATAGTGTACGGAAACGACGTTGCCGCCCTGTTCTGCAATGACTCTCGAAACGAGTTCGAGCTGGCCGGGCTTGTCGGTAAGCGCAACGCAGAGATTCGCAAAACGGCCTGCCTTCAGAAGCCCTCTCGTAATTACGCGGCTCAAAATATTCACATCAATGTTGCCGCCGCTCACAAGGCAAACGGCCTTTTTGCCTTTAATATCCACCTTGCCGAACATCGCTGCCGCGACCGCGACCGCCCCCGCTCCCTCGGCAATAAGCTTCTGCTGCTCGATAAGCGAAAGCACCGCAGTTGCAACCTCATCGTCCGTCACCGTCACGACCTCATCGACGTATTTTGAAACCAGCTCGAATGTAAGGTCCCCCGGGCGCTTCACGGCGATACCGTCGGCAAACGTTGCGACTTGCAGCAGTTCCTCAATCTTCCCGCTGGAAACGGAGTTGGCCATCGATGGCGCGCCGGCGACCTGTACTCCGTAAACCTTGCATTTCGGGTTCAGGTTCTTGACAGCGAAGGCAATACCGGAGATAAGCCCGCCTCCTCCGATCGGTACGATGACTGCGTCCAAATCCGGCAGCTGCTCAAGAAGCTCAAGCCCAATCGTACCCTGCCCGGCAATCACATCATCATCGTCGAAGGGATGAATAAACACCCTGCCCTCGCTCTTTTCAAGCTCCCGCGCCTTTTTATAAGCGTCGTCATAGACGCCGTTCACGAGCACGACCTCCGCACCGTAAGCTTTTGTCGCCTCTATCTTGCTTATAGGAGCCGAGTCCGGCAGACAAATTTTAGAGGAGATGCCGTCCATTGAAGCGGCCCGCGCGACGCCCTGCGCGTGGTTGCCCGCGCTGCAAGCTATTACCCCGCGTCCTTTTTCCTCGGCAGATAACTGGCTGATCTTATAATAAGCCCCACGCACTTTGAACGAGCCGGTAACCTGCAGATTTTCTGTCTTAAGGTAAAGCTCTCCCGCAGAGGGTAAGTTGGGCGCATAAATAAGGTCGGTTCGACGAATCACGTTTTTCATTGTAAATGCGGCATGGTAAACTTTGTCGAGTGTCAGCATCCTATCAGTCCTTTTCTTAAAATGAGGAGGCCGAATCCGGCACGCCTCGGCCTTAATAACAAAAACCTCCGTCTCTAAATAAGAGACGGAGGTATATTCCGCGGTACCACTCTCATTGCTCCTTAAGGGAGCCGCTCATAGACGCCAATAAGCGTCCGCTTCTGTAACGGGAAGACCCGGTTTTGCTTACTGTTATTTCGGCAAACGACTTAGGGGTGATTCGGAACAAGCAGCAGCTGCCGCATCGCACCGAACTGCGGCTCTCTGATAACTGCGGACGCTTTTCCCCGTCCCCATCAACGTCTTTATATATTTTTATATGTGAAAGTATGGGTCAAATATACCGATTTTTTTTGCACCTGTCAATAGGCAGTTTAAAACATATTTTCGTGTCATAGGAACTCAGTTTCCGTCAAAGTTGCAGAGACCTATACCCTTTCATAGACGCAGAAGCAGTACCTGAGCCCCTCATGCTCCTTTATTTCGCCCTCGCTAACGAGCTTCCAATCGGGCATACTGTCGAGATCAGGAAAGTATCTGTCCGCTTCGGCGGCCTTCAGAACCTTTGTGACAAAGACCTTCTCACAGAAGGGCAGCATCGCCCTGTAGACTTCGCTTCCTCCGATGACGAATACTTCTTCCGAAGGGATATCCGAAGTAAACTCCACCGCCTGCGCAGGCGAATGGACGACCTCGACGCCCTCGACCGTATAATTCTCGTGCGTGCTGATGACAATATTTCTTCTGTTCTTGAGCGGAGCGCCGTTCGGAAAGGACTCGAGGGTATTCCGGCCCATGATAATGGTTTTTCCGGCAGTCTTTTCGCGGAAATACTTCATATCCTCTGGAATAGAGAAGAGCAGTGCGTTATCCTTGCCGATTCCCCAATTTTTACTGACTGCAACGATTGCGTACATAGGGTCTCCGTTGTTCCTTTCATATGCTTTGGTTTAACTGCTGCGGATTTGATCTATATCTTCCTTATAAACTTCCTTATATCGTAAAGGTCATACTGACAGAAGCGGTATTTAATGCCGTTATGGAACTTCGGATCGCTAAACTCCTCGCAGGTCCAGTTGAAATCCTCGTCAAGGTTCGGGAAAAACACATCTGATTTTACTGTCTCGTAAATCCGCGTGATGTATACCCTGTCGCAATACCTGAGAAGCTGGCTGAAGACGGAGGCGCCGCCGACAACGAATACCTTTGGCATATCCTTTACAGCTTCAAAAAGCTCCTCTATACTGTGTACCACGACCGCGCCTTCAATTTTGATATCCTGCCTCGTCAGAACAATGTTCGTTCTGCCCGGCAGAGGCTTTCCATCCGGAAAATCTTCGAGAGTCCTGCGCCCTACGACAATCGCCGCGCCC
>JAJUHD010000171.1 GCA_029268085.1 Bacillota bacterium
AGTTGCAGAAAAATGAAAAGCGATAATGTTAAAACCGGCATCCAGCAGGCGCCGCACCGGAGCCTGTTTTATGCTCTCGGCTTCACAAAAGAGGAGCTTAATCGTCCGCTTGTTGGTATTGTCAGCTCTTATAACGAGATAATTCCGGGCCATATGAACCTTGACAAAATTACCGAGGCGGTCAAAGCCGGAGTTCTCATGGCGGGTGGTACACCGGTTGTGTTTCCTGCGATCGGAGTCTGTGACGGTATCGCAATGGGACATGAAGGTATGAAATATTCTCTTGTGACGAGAGATTTGATTGCCGACAGCACCGAATGCATGGCGCTTGCCCATCAGTTTGATGCGCTTGTCATGATACCAAACTGCGATAAAATCGTTCCCGGACTTCTTATGGCGGCTGCCCGTATTAATATTCCGACTATCTTCGTGTCCGGCGGACCTATGCTTTCAGGCAATCTAAACGGAAAACGCACCTGCCTGAGTTCGTTGTTTGAGGCGGTCGGGGCATACCACGCCGGGAGAATGGATGAAAAAGATGTCGAGGAGTATGAACTCAACGCCTGCCCCACCTGCGGCTCCTGCTCGGGTATGTATACCGCGAACTCCATGAACTGCGTGACAGAGGCGCTCGGCATGGCGCTGCGCGGAAACGGCACGATTCCCGCCGTAATGTCGGCAAGGCTGAGGCTCGCAAAACAGGCGGGCATGAAGGTCATGGAACTGCTCGAGAAAAACATCCGCCCCCGCGATATAATGACTGAGGCGGCTTTCCGCAACGCCGAAATCGTAGATATGGCGCTTGGCTGCTCCACCAACACAATGCTGCACATTCCGGCTGTTGCGCACGAGGCAGGCATCAGAATAAGCCTTGATATGGCAAACGAATACTCCGCAAAAACTCCGAATCTTTGTCACCTTGCCCCTGCGGGTCCAACCTTCATGGAGGACCTTGACCGTGCCGGCGGCGTCCATGCCGTGATGGCGGAGCTGAATAAAAAGGGACTTCTGGACACATCGGTGATGACGGTCACGGGAAAAACGCTGGGCGAGAATCTCGCAGGTGTAAAGAACCTCGATCCCGAGGTCATCCGCCCTATTGAAGATCCCTATTCGCAGACCGGCGGCATTGCGGTGCTGAAGGGCAACCTCGCGCCCGAAGGCTGCGTTGTCAAGCAATCTGCCGTAGCTCCTGAAATGATGGTGCATAAAGGACCTGCCCGCGTGTTCGACAGCGAGGACGAGGCAATCTCGGCAATTGTCGGCGGAAAGATAGTCTCCGGAGATGTTATCGTCATCCGTTATGAAGGGCCGAAGGGCGGCCCCGGTATGCGCGAGATGCTGAATCCGACCTCTGCAATTGCGGGCATGGGGCTTGATACCACCGTCGCGCTTATAACAGACGGCAGATTCTCCGGTGCGACCCGCGGAGCTTCCATCGGCCACGTTTCGCCCGAGGCAGCTCTGGGCGGAAATATCGCCCTCGTCAGAGAAGGCGACATGATATCGATTGATATCCCTTCCCATAAAATCGAGCTTCTGGTTTCTGACGGAGAACTCGAAGAACGCAGAAAGACATGGGTCTGCCCCGAGCCGAGGATCAAAACCGGCTATCTCGAAAGGTACTCAAGGCTTGTTACGAGCGCGGCGCAGGGCGCAATTCTCCAATACAGATAATATTTGATAATAAATGTCTCATATAAATAAAAATCTGTACTGGGCATTTAAAAATCGATTTCTGTCGTAACGATGCTGTTGACATACAGCGGTTTTGTGGTAGAATATGCGGTGCATCGGATATGCACATGTTTTCGGTACGGATTATTCCGGCTGAATAGAAATTGGGGGCATTTTCGTGGAAGAAAAACCTTCGATGCTCCGCGCGCTTTTTGTAAAGCACCGCGAGATCATCATGTATTGCGTTTTCGGCGTGACCACGACGATTGTGAACTGGCTGTTTTACAGCATTTTTGTTGAGTCTTTGGGTCTGATCAAAGCTCTGCCGAATGAGATGGCCATACTCATAGCGGGAATTCTTGCTTGGATAATCGCGGTGATCGTGGCTTTCATCACAAACAAGCTCTGGGTCTTTGAATCGAAGAGCTGGGAGAGAGAGCTTGTTCGCAAGGAAGCGCTGACCTTCTTCGGGGGACGCATTGCAACAGGCGTTCTTGAAGTGGTTGCCGTCCCGGCGCTCGTAAGCTGGGGATTTGATATGACGCTATTCGGCGTCGATGGGCTTCCGGCAAAAATCTTAGTTTCCGTGGCAATTGTTATTCTTAACTACGTCCTCAGCAAATTTGTCTCCTTCCGTGACTGCAAGGAAAGGCCCGAACAAAGTAAATAAAAATAAAACCAAAAAAACAAAGCGCCTCAGAATCATGCATCCTGAGGCGCTGCTTATTTGTAGTATTCCGTAGACTATTTTCTATATATAAACCCGTTTTCTGGAGCCCATTCACATGAACCTTCAAGCTCATAGCGGCAGTTGCAACAGTCATCCCCGTCGCCCAGCGTCTTTGTACGGGTAAAGCCGTTGCCCATGACGCTTGAAAAAAGATAGTCCATGCGGCAGATGCCGGGCAGAAGACCGTCGGCGTTGAAGTCGTGTGCGAGCTTTTTCATCGCACATTCGATTATATCGATCTCGAAGGTGTTTTTATCGATATCGCGGAAAACAACTTTCCAGTCATATGGATGGAGCTCGCCTCGCTTCTGGCGCTCTTCGTGACGCTTCGCTTTTTTGCGAAAGCTATTTATATAGGCTTTGCCTGAGCTGTGCATGAGGGGACTTGGTATCGCAGTTACCATTTTTTCATTCATTTTCCATATATTTTCAATGGCCTCGTCCTGAGAAAGCCCCAGATCGAAAAAAGATTTATACCATGCGATATAGGAAGCGCCGAACTTGTAGTTGAATGAAAATATGCTGTAACCTATATCCGGAACTTTTGGCAAGATATTATTAAAATGCATTTTTGCCAGGGTGCGGAAGCTTTTCCAGAATTCCGAACCGTATTTTTCCCTGATGAAGCTTCTGCTTCGAGCCATGGTAAAGCCAAATATCAGCTTTTTCATAGTATTTATCTCCTGATAAGCTTCTTCACGAGCTTTACAAGCTCATACCAGAGGACGGAGGCTGCCGCGATGCCGAGGCAGGTGAAAAACTGAGCGGCGGAAAGTGCTTCGAGTTTGAGGAAGCTGTTAAGCGGAGTGTACAGAATAATGAGGAGCATGGCGGCCGTGGCAAGATTTGCTATCCACATAATCCTGTCGCAGGCGAGATACCTGATTGATTGAAATGCAAAATCGTGGTCGGAGCTGTTCACCTGAACGAGAAACACGTTGGAGAGCATAATAATTGCAAGGCCCATGGCGCGCGCGAGAGGTGCGTTTACGGGGTTTCCGGCGAGCATGGTGTAATAGGTTGCAAACGATGCCCCGAATATCACAAGACCCTGAAGGATACTTTTAATAAGTATTCCAGCGTTTACAATGTTGTCTTTGGGATTGCGCGGGGGACGATCCATGACGTCCTGCTCCGCAGGCTGGCGCTCCAGAACGATTGAGCAAGTCGGATCGATTATAAGCTCGAGCAGAACCACATGCAGGGGCAGGAGCAGCAGCGCTGCCGGGGAGATGCCAAGCATCGGCGCGAGCAGCGAAGCAAAGGCAATCGGAATATGTATTGTAAAAACATATCCCACGGCTTTGCGGATGTTGTCATATATCCTTCTGCCGTCACGAACGGTATCTACAATTGTTGTGAAGTTGTCATCCATGAGGATGAGATCTGCTGCTTCGCGGGAGACCTCGCTGCCGCGCTTGCCCATTGCGATACCTATATCGGCATATTTGAGCGCCGGTGCGTCGTTGACCCCGTCGCCCGTCATTGCGACGATCTCGCCGTTATCCTTAAATGCTTTGACTATGCGCATCTTGTGCTCGGGTATGACACGCGAGAAGATGCTGACCTTTTTGACCTTTTCGCGGAGTTCCTCGTCTGTCATCATGTTCAGCATATCGCCTGTTATGATGTTTTCATAATCCTTCATGCCAATTTTCTTGGCTATGGACGAGGCGGTTATACCATTATCGCCTGTTATCATAACTACGCGTATCCCTGCCCTGTTGCAGAGGGCGATATCTTGTTTTATGTTCTCGCGAGGGGGATCGGCAAGGCCGATGAGTCCCAGAAGAGTCAGGTCGCAGCAGGTGATGTTTTCGGGTATATCGGCCTCGCTTTGCGGCTTCATCTTTGCGACAGCAATGACGCGGAGACCTTCCTTGGACAGCTCAAGAATTTTATGGTTTGTCTTTTCTTTATCTGTATCCGACAATTTACAAATTGACAATATCTTTTCGGGCGAACCCTTTGCGGATATAACAATTTCACCGTTCCTGCGCCAAACGTGCCCCATCATCTTGAGCTCATTTGTAAAGGCATATTCTGTGATGAGCTCTCCCGAGAACAGGTGTTCCCTGGTGATCCCGCGGCTGTCGCAGTAAGCAAGCATTGCTTTTTCCATAGGGTCATAGGCATCCGTCTCGCAGCCGAGACCCATGGTCTCAATCAGTTCGTGCTCATCGTCGTTTAAGGACCATATATTCTGAACGGTCATTTGGTTCATAGTAATGGTGCCGGTTTTATCAACGCACAGTACTGAAACCGCGCCCAGCGTTTCAACGGACGGAAGCTTGCGTACGAGGGAGTGCTTCTTTGCAAGCCGCCATGCGCCCATCGAAAGGAATACGGTGAGGATAACCGGAAATTCTTCGGGTATCATTGCCATAGCAAGCGTGATACCCGAAAGGACGCTTTCGATAAGTCTCGGGCCCGTGGCATGGTCGGGAATATTTACGTATGTAAATATTCCGACAAGGGAGAAAAGCACTGCCGCGATGCCCGCGCAGAGCTTGACAAGCTTGCCTGTCTGCTTTTGCAGCGGCGTGTCGTCGCTTGGAGCGGCGGCAACGTTCATGCCGATTTTGCCGTATTCGGTGGCGGGGCCGATTTTATCGACCATAACGG
>JAJUHD010000172.1 GCA_029268085.1 Bacillota bacterium
AAGCTCGCCAGAACCTTATCAAGGTCACCGGAGAAAACAATTATCGTCTTGCCCTCCGCAGATGGGGCAGCGGGAACCGTTTTACCCTCTGCACCGCCCTTTTTGACAAAAGCGACATAATCGTTGCCGCGTTTTTCACTGTTGACAAGCGTATTGCCAGTGCGGCGGCACCATGCGCCGATATCTCTGGCGAAGCCCGGATCGGATGCGGAAACCTCCATGACATCGCCGTCCTTCATGTCCTTCATCGTCTCAAAAACTTTCATTATCGGGCCGGGGCACTGCATACCGCTGCAATCGAGTCTCATTGATGCGACGGGAATGTTTCCCGTATCCATATGCCCGCTGTCGGCCACAGGTGCGTCAAATGCAATGGAATTTTCCTTCTCATAGTGCGTCGAGCGGTAGAAACGCATACCTCCGGGGTAAACCTTAACATTCTCAAAGCCGTTGTTTCTAAGAATTCTCGCGGCATTATAGGCCCTGACGCCAATTGCGCAGAAGACAACGATCTCTTTTGATTTATCCAATTCGCCAATGCGTGAACGAAGCTGTCCGAGCGGGATGTGTTTTGCCCCGTCTATCGAGAAGGCCATAAGTTCAGCGTCCTCGCGGACGTCAAGCAAAGTCGCGTCCGCTCTCTTCTCGGCAATGTCCCATTCTGCAAAGGATACATATCCGTTCAGGACATTTTCCGCCACAAATCCGGCCATATTGACGGGGTCTTTCGCAGAGGAATAGGGCGGAGCATAGGCAAGCTCGAGGGATTTGAGCTCGTTTATCCCGCCGCCAAGGCGGATTGTAACAGCTATTGTGTCTATTCTTTTGTCTACGCCGTCGGTTCCGACTATCTGCGCGCCGAAGATCTTCCTGCCGTCCTTCGAAAACAGGAGCTTCAGAGTAAGAGGCACCGCGCCGGGATAGTAGCCCGCATGGGAATTCTGGACTATCGTCACAGCCTCATAATCTTCACCTTTTTTAAATCCGCGCTTAATGAGCGTTTTTTCGTTTGCTCCCGTACTTGCGGCGGTAAGGTCGAAGACTTTTGCGACCGCCGTGCCCATAGTTCCTTCATATTTTTCGTGTCCGCCCGCTATATTGTTCGCGGCGATGCGTCCCTGCTTGTTCGCGGGGCCCGCAAGCGGTATCATTGTGCGGCTCTTGTCAATGAAATCCTCGACCTCGATGACATCACCCACGGCGTAAATGTCTGGGTCGGAGGTACGAAGGTACTCGTCAACGATAATTCCTCCGCGCGCGTTCATCTCAAGCCCGGCGTTCTTCGCCAGCTCACCGTTCGGGCGCACGCCGATTGCGAGAATTACCAGCTCAGCCGAAACGGTTTTGCCGCTCTTAAGCGTTATATTCACCTTGTCGCCGGTGTCGCTGAAGGAGGACACGCCGTCGCCGAGATGCAGCTTGACACCGTTTTTGGAGATGTCTTCGTGCAGAAGCTGAGCCATTTCAAAGTCCAGCGGAGCCATTACCTGATCGAGCATCTCGATTATCGAGACCTCAAGGCCCAGCGAATGAAGATTTTCGGCCATTTCGAGCCCGATAAAGCCGCCGCCTATAACCGCCGCGGACTTCGCGCCGCTCGTCTTGATGTAGCTGCGAATGCGGTCGGTATCAGGAACTGTCCAGAGCGTCTGGATCCGCGGCGAATCAATGCCCGGAATGGGCGGGCGCAGCGGCGAGGAGCCCGTTGAGATGACAAGCGTATCATAGCTTTCGGTATAGGTTTCGCCCGTATCCGTAAGCTTCACGGTGACCGTTTTGTTCGTGCGGTCGATTGATACGACCTCATTCTTGACTCTGACATCGATATTGAATTTCGCCCGCATAGCGGCAGGTGTCTGAAGAAGCAGGGCTTCGCGCGATTTGATAATGTCTCCCACATGGTAAGGCAGGCCGCAGTTGGCGTAGGAAATATACTCTCCGCGCTCGAACAGTATTATTTCCGCATTTTCGTCCAGTCTGCGAAGACGTGCAGCACAGCTTGCGCCGCCGGCAACACCGCCGATTATGAGAACTTTACTCATATTATTTTCCTCCTCAATTGTTTGTTAATTAACTGACTATTCAGGGCGAAAAATCCCAATCATAGTCTCTATTCCAAGAGGCTTATGTCTTTTCTTTAGATTGTGATTTAAGTTTATCCCCCAAGGCTTATTATTTCCGTAACTTTGTCACATAAGACAAAACAAAAATAGAACAGACCGCGCAAAAAGCACGGTCTGTTCTTCAGATTCCGTTGCAGTCTCCGGCTGTGCCGGAAATTTCATTTTCTCCTGCGGGCGGACGCGGAAGCGTCACGCCTTCGCGATAGAAGCTCTTCCAGCTGCATATGGCGGCTGTCATAAGGAGCAGCCCGATACCCGAACCTATCATCAGCCACTGTATCGGTATGCGGTCGGCAAGCGGGCCGAATACGGCCATACCTAGCTGCATGACGAGGACAGTTACGATCTGCAGGAGAGAAAACACTCTGCCCTGCTTTTCCGGCTCAACCTTCTCCTGCAGCATTACGGTGAGCGGCGAGTTGTTGAACGGCATTGCGAACCCCGCAAGGAAGATTATGACAAGATAAATCCAGAACGAGCTGACATAGCCGATACCGATGGTCGTTACACCGAACCCGACTCCGCCCAACGCGAGCGTTTTGAGCCGGTTTGGGAAACCTCCCCATGCACTTAACACCATTCCGCCAACAATTGCGCCGGCAAAGAACACCATTCCATTTAAGGTTAACGGTAAATAGCTGTCTTTGGGGAAGATATCCCCGAATATGCGGACAACAAAAAGATCGCTGAGGAAGGCGGCAGGTACGATAAGAAAGCAGAAGATTCCGCATACCATCAGCGTCCTGCGCAGGAAACGGTGTCCCAGCGCGTAGCCGACGCCCTCTTTCAGATCGTCGAAATAGCCGTGCTTTTCCATGCTCTCCGTTCTTTCAAGCTCCGGCAGCGGAACTAAAAATCCGAAAATAGACATACCGATAGCCGCAGTAATTACGTCGACAAACATTACATAATGGAACGCACCCAGTGAGAGGATGGCCCCTCCGGCAGCAGGTGCGACAAGGTTTATAATCGATTGGATGCTGCTGTTTATTCCGCCGACTTTCATTAGCTTATCCATCGGCACAAGCTGGGGGATGGCCGAGTTCACCGCCGGGGTCTGTATGCCCGCCCCGACGGAGCGGACTGCCGAGATAACGAGGAGGGCCCAGAAGAAGTCTTTCGAATTCATAATTATAAAAGCAAGTAAAAGTGTCCAAACGGCAATGCCCGAGTCGGCAAAAATAATAAGCTTTTTGCGGCTGAACCTGTCCGCCCATACTCCGGCAAAAACCGAAATTAAGACCTGAGGCAAAAATCCGCAGATAGTCATCAGCATCACCATTACTCCGGACTTTGTTTCCTTTGCAACATACCAAATTATCGAGTACTGAACGAGCGATGAGCCGAACAGCGAGATTGCCTGACTTGTCAGAAACAATGCTATATTCTTTTTCCAGTTAATCATATTTCCTCAATTCTAATTTTTCTCAATGGTTATTTTTGAGAGTTCTGAGAACTTCAAGCTGTTTTTCCAGAATAGCTTTGTTCTCCTCGTCGCTCTTTGTGGTGTCTCCTCTCTCATAAAAAGCACAGGGGAGCTTTTCACAGTTTGCACAGCTCGTTTTTTTCTTATCCGTTATACAGCAGTTATATATAGGGCAGACGCCTTCGCCCGTATACTGAAGCCAAAACGGTTTTCCCCCAATGCTCGGACAGCCGCTGCAGTCCTTGGGGTAATACTCGCATTCGGAGCATAAGACTCCGCAGCAGCTTATAACCTTGTGATCCTCCATAATAGTTCTCCTTTTCTGATAGGCGATCTGCCAAAATTGTCTAATTCAGTGTTGCATATTATAAATTTTATGTCAAGAACAAATATAAAATTGTATTTTTAACACAAAAACAGGACCTTCTTTACTCGAAGGTCCTGAGTTATCATATAAAATTTAGTTTACTGCTGAACAGTCGCTGATGATACTGCATCGTTTCCCGCTGCGCCCTGAGGAGGCTGTCCTCTGCCGCCGGATCCGCCCTTGCCGTCCTGAGGAAGCTGGCCGTCTCCGCCCATGTGTCCGCCCATTCCGCCTTCCATTCCTCCCACGCCGTTAGAATAGATGGTCGAGGTGAGCTCAATCGTATAATCCTGAGAGCCGACAGTCAAGGTATAGGTACTGCCTTGTGCCAGCGATGGTACGCTGATATAGACAGCACTAAATGACTTTTCCGGAGCAAACTCGGCGATCACATTACCGCCGCTGTCCTTAAGCGTGACGGTAGTTCCCGCCTCCTGGACACTTGTAAAACCATAGAGGATTGAGCACTGGGTCGAACTGTCGGATAAGCTCTCCTCCATCCCGCCGTTGCTCGAGGCAATAAGCGTTCCGCCAGTAATCTCGCCTGTTCCGTTATAATCCAGCGCTCCGTTTCCGTTTTGCGTCGGGCCGTATACGGTTATATTGCCGCCGGAAATCGTAAGAGTGCCGTTGGAATCGATGCCGTCACCGGAGGCGTCAATCGTGAGCGTACCGCCGGAGATATTGATATAACAGCCTTCGACGGTCTGCATAGCCATTCCGGCCATGCCTCCATTACCGCTCTGATCGTTTCCTCCCGCGCCGTTGAGTCCGTCATCGCTAGATACGATGGAGATATCTCCGCCGGAAATGTCGATTGCCAAGCCTTCAATGCCTTCATAGCTCTTTTTGATATCAATTGTGCCGCCCAATATCGATACTGTTGCCGTACCGCTGATACCTTGCTTCTCCGCGCTGATGCTGAAGGTCCCGCCCGCGATATAGACGAAGCCGAGGGCCGTATCGTCTGTGTTCTCGCTGTGAATACCGTCCGTACCTGCGCTGATTTTAAAGGTTCCGTCCGCTATCCGCACGCTGTTTTTGCCGTAAAGGCCCTGTTTGGCGGAGGTGATATTATAAGTTCCGCTGGTTACGGCC
>JAJUHD010000173.1 GCA_029268085.1 Bacillota bacterium
CTGCGACTGCAAAAACATCATTGAGATATGCTCTTTTCTTCGGAACCACAAAGGCTGGAGCAAAACCATGTCTGAACTGCCGCCGTCTCCGAACGCGAATATGCTCGAATTTGCTTTAAGCAGAAGAGTTTATGAGGAATATGAAAAACTCTATAAATTCCTTCAGGTTGATGACAAAAAGTATCTGCGTTTTTTTCAGTACCGGGCCGAGTACAATTTCATACTCGATGCGCTTAAGGAAAAGGGTTCCGTGCAGACGCTTCCGAAAACTCTCGGCTTGACGGATTTTATGAGGACGCACAGTTTGGTCGATATAGATGCTCTGGAGCACAGTAAAAATTTTACGGCGGTTCTGAGTGCGGTTAAAGACAGCATATATTTTAAGCCGCTGTCGGAACTTAAGTTGGACCCGGAAACCGGCAGGCCGAGCTACTGGGAAGCCAGCGTTGCGTTGGAAAATGCGTATTACAGAGCGATTTTCTCTTATCTTTCCGGGCAGTATAAGGGGCTGGGAAGGAGAAAGCTGGAGGAAACTCTAGGACTTGAAGCAGATCTGATAAATATTATTGGCATTATCAGACTGCACCGAAGTTTCCATTCTTCGTTGGAAAAGGCTGATGAGCTTCTCATCCCGATCACTTACCATCTGAAGCCTGAATTTATTCAATCTCTTCAGGGGGCAAAGAGTGAAGACGAAGCGCTTGAAATGTTGCGCAAATCTCCTTTCAGCAGATACCTCGAAGGGGCGGATGCTGAAAAAATTGAGAGTATTTTTTATAACTCAATGGAGAAGTTTTGTAAAAAGCTGCTCCGGGTTGCCGATGCGGGCTTAAGCGTGCCGCAGGCTTATCTGGTCCTAAAGGATTTGGAGTGCAAAAAACTCAGCAGGGTTATTGAAGCCGTAAAAGTTGGCGTTGACCCCAAAAGTGTAATCTGATGCTTGCAAAGCATGAAAGGAGGTTAAAACAATGTCGGTAGAAGCAATGACCATGGTCACCATCTCGGGACCTGAAAAAATGGCCTATACCGCGGTAAAAAACCTCGTCGTAAACAGACAATTTCACCCTGAAAGTGCAATAAAGCTGCTGTCCGGCGTTAAAGAGCTTGTGCCTTTCGACTCCTCGAACCCCTATGCAGACCCGCTTGCGAGGGCTTGTGATATTGCAAAGACTTTGGACCTTGAGCTGGATTACAGGGATTTTACAAAATCCGCTCCGGATCTTTATGAAGCTTCGGAATATCTGAACAACCTTTCTTCCAGAGTATCGGGGATGTGGGAGGAAAAAGAAGGAAAGACATCCTTAGTGAAGAACAACGAGGTAGTTATTGAACAGCTTTCGCATTTTTCAACCTTCAATGTGGAATTGAGCAACCTGTTTACAATGAAATATGTAAAGTTCCGTTTCGGCAGGCTGCCCGTGGAGACTTACAAGGATTGTCTTAAGGCTATCGACGAAAGACCTGATGTCTATTTTGTAAGTTCGGGCAGCCACGGCAGATGGGTCTACGGAGCTTATTTTGCGCTGCCCGAAGCTTACGGGAAAATCGAGGCGATATTTGCGTCAATGGGCTTCGAGCGCATCCGTATAGACGTGCAGGGCAATGTTGCGGATCCTGCGGACGAAGTCATAAAGCGTCTTAAAGCAGAAAATGCCGAAGCCGCCGAGAGAATCAAAGAGCTTGACGCCGAGCTTTCATCCATAAAACAGGCCGAAAGCGAAAAACTGCTACTTATATATTCATGGCTCAGGTTCGAAAGCGACTCGTTCGACGTTCTGACGTATGCTGGAAGACGCCACGGAAAGTTTTATATCATCGGCTGGATACCGAAAAGCATCTCCGAAAGCTATGCCAGTGAGTGCGAATCTTATGACGGCTTTGCCTGCTTCCTTACCGACCCGAGAGAGATTAGGGAGACCCAGCCTCCGGTAAAGTTCAAAAAAGGCTTCCTTTCCGATATATACCAGCCATACCTCGAAATGTACGGGCTGCCTGCATACGGCGAGATTGACCCACGCCTATTCCTCGGAATAACTTATACCGTGCTTTTTGGAATCATGTTCGGAGACGTTGGACAGGGTCTGTCGCTTGCTGCAATAGGACTGTTGCTGTGGAAGCTCAAAAAAGTCTGGCTTGGGCGAATAGTTGCGCTCTGCGGGTTGTCGGCGACGATCTTTGGATTTGTCTACGGCAGCGTGTTCGGAGATGAGGAACTGCTTCCGTGGGGGTTCAAAGTCCTTGAGGACGGCAATACGATCAAGATACTGCTGATTGCGGTCGTTATAGGTACCGGCCTGCTGATGATTTGCATGATTATGAATATCATCAACGGCATAAGGCAAAACGATATTAAAAAGGTGTTCTTTTCGCCCAACGGCATTGCGGGCTTTGTGTTCTATATGGGAATTGCGGTTGCGGTTGTATTCAAGTTCGCTTTGGGCAAAAACATATTCACAGCGCCTTTTATAATTTGTGTTATTATTTTCCCCCTGCTCCTGATTTTTGCCGCAACACCGCTTACCAATCTTATCAAGGGCGAAAAGAAATGGATGTCCGAGTCCGTCGGAATGTTCTTCGTCGAAGGATTTTTCGAAATGTTTGAAACGCTTTTGTCTTACGTTTCCAACACCGTTTCATTCCTGCGAGTGGGCGCGTTCGCAATCAGCCATGCCGGTATGATGATGGTTGTCTACATGCTCTCTTCAGGTTCCGGCGGCGGTCACAGCATAGGCGGTCTCATATTCGGCAATATTTTTGTAACGGGTCTCGAAGCGATGCTTGTCTGCATACAGGTTCTTCGTCTCGAGTACTACGAAATGTTCGGACGCTTCTATACGGGCGGAGGCGTTAAATTCAGCCCGAAGACTATAAATTACAAGGCTGCGGATTCAGCCGTAGTTCGCTAAGAAATAAAAAACTCAGATTCTGGAGGTCGTCATCATGGATATCTTTTTCATCGCTGTTATAATGCTTCTTGCGGTTGCTCTTCCTCTCGCAGCAATATACCTGCGCGCGAAGCGCGGCAAAAAAAGCAAGACCCCTCTCATAGCAAACATCTGCTGTTTCTTTGGGCTTCTGGTTTTCGGATGTATATATTGCTTTTCCCAGTCGGCTGAAGCTGCAACCGAAGCCGCGGCCGCGGCAGCTTCCGCCAGCGACGGTATAGCAAAAGGCCTCGGCTATATAGGAGCGGCTCTTGCGGTCGGACTTTCCGGTATAGGCGGCGGTATTGCAGTCGGCGCTTCATCATCCGCGGCACTTGGCGCTATCTCAGAAAACGACAGCATTTTCGGCAAATCCCTCATCTTTGTCGGTCTCGCGGAAGGTATCGCGCTTTATGGTCTGCTCATCGCCTTCATGATTATCTCCAGCCTTTAAACTACTGCTGAACGGGAGAACGAAGATATGCGTATGTTTGCCGTTGCCGATGAACCAGATGTTCTGACGGGACTGCGGCTTTCGGGAATCGAAGGTAAGCTTGCGGTCAACCGGAAGGAGGCCGAAGCCTTTGTCGCCGAGGCTGAACAGGACCAGCGGATAGCCGTTCTTCTTATAACCGAAAATTGTGCCGCAATGATACCGGAAACGGTGACGAGGCTCAAGCTCAGTTCCGTGAACCCGCTGGTCGTCGTAATACCCGGAACCGCAGGCTCGGCCAGACCGGAGGATTCTGTAACAGGTCTTATCAGAGATGCCATAGGTATCAGAATCTGAAGGAATTTAAGCGCCCATTTCTCAATGCGCATGGAGGTGCGATAATATGCCGATTCAGGATACAGACAAAAAACTTGAGGCTTTTACAGATACCATCATAGCCGAAGCTACAAGGGAAGCGGATAAGATTACCCTTGAGCTGCGGAACAAACAGAACGAGTTAATTCAGAAAGCTGAGGCCTCGATTGCTGCCGAAGCGGAAAGATACGAAAAATCGTCTATCGCCGAGGTAAAGGCGGCTGAAGAGAGAAGGATATCGGCAAAGCTTAACAGCAATAAGCATACCCTTCTCGAATACCGCGAGGCATGGGCGAATGAGATGCATAAGCAGGTTATCAGCAGAATAAACGCTTTTACCGCATCCGATGAGTATTTGCCTCATCTGAAGGAGCTTCTTAAAAAAGCTATTGACACTTTGGGTTACGGTCTTTCCGCCGAGGTTTTTCTGCGGCCGGAGGATATGAAGTATGCTGATGAGCTTCTTGCATCGACCGCAGGAGTCAGCCTTGCTTTCACAGAGGGAGATTTCGCATTGGGCGGGCTGCGGGTCATATGCCATTCCAAAGGGCAGCGCATAGATATGAGCTTTGATACCGCTCTGAACGATATGGTGGGTCATTTCTCGGAGCTTGCGGGTCTGAAAATGGGCGAATAGCCAACCGGTCAGATGACCGCTTCTAAAAGCAAACGAATCATCTCCGAACGGAGGTTTCCTTAAATGGATACAAACAACTATTATATATACGGAGTAAACGGACCCGTCATAACTGTCCGCGGCGGCAGAAGCCTGCCGATGATGAGCCTCGTTTATGTGGGAAACGATAAGATCCCCGGCGAGGTGGTAAGCGCGAAAGGCGACACGGCGATAGTTCAGGTCTATGAAAGCAGCAATGGCCTCGGCAAGGACCAGCCGGTTTTTCCAACAGGGAAACCGATGTCCGTACTTCTCGGTCCCGGCATGATTTCCACCACATACGACGGTATAGCAAGGCCTCTTCAGGCAGTCGCCGACATAGCGGGGAATTTTATCACAAAGGGCATTTCACTCCCTGCGTTGGATACCGAAAAGCTCTGGGATGTGAAGATCGACGTTAAAGAAGGCGAGGATGCTGTCGGCGGAATGATCTTTGCAAGGACGAGGGAATCGGATGCGGTTGAGCATCGCAGCATGGTTCCGCCCGACATTAAGGGAAAATTTGCCGATGTAAAGCCCGACGGACAGTATAAGGTAACTGATGTGATCGCCAATGTCGTAGACGAGCGCGGCAGGAAGACCCCGCTCATGCTTGCTCAGGAA
>JAJUHD010000174.1 GCA_029268085.1 Bacillota bacterium
CAAGGTACTGAGAAGGCGCGGCCGGATTATTAACAGCGGTATCCGGGTAGGACTCTGTTATCTCCTCGTATGCGTCTCCTGTCTCCTCAACAAGATCTTCGATGCTTTGCGCGTAGGCTTCGGCCGCTTTTTCATACTCTCTTCCGGTATGGAGCCCCATGGCCATAGGCGAGGCTGTGCAAGCAGTGACAATGGACAAAGTAAGAGCAGATGCGAGCGCCATTTTTTTGATGCTGATCATTAACTTTCCTCCAAACATTTTTTATCAGATAACTGACACTTAAATAACGCTCGAAGAAAGCATTTTATTGCCTGTATGGGATAATTCAGTTTTAACTTCAGATTTAGCCGGCATTTTTGATTATCTCATCGGCAGCCTTGGTGACAAAGTCAAAAATACCGTTTATGATTTCCCCTCCGGGAATCTCCGGCGGATTTGTCTGATTTTCGTTTGATTTCTTCGGTACGCTATCCTTTCCGGCATCAGCACCGCTGTCCTGAACTATGTCTCCGACCATGTTGGAGACCCAATTTAAAATCGCGCCGGTTTCTGCATCGATTTGGCACTCATACTCGATTCCCTCTGTTTTAATCGATATGTGGTATACCAGTTTGCCTTCAGCTAAATCGGCTGAAACGCTGCATTCCGCATTGTCACCCGCTTCGATATCGGCATGCGAACAGGCTCTTTCGACTGCACTGTCAGGAGTTACGAATTTATAGTCCGCTGCCGTTCCGACTCTTGAGATGTCAATTTCGCCGAGCCAGTTTTCAGCAAGCCGATATAGGTCGCTCAGTTTTAATTTTGCCAGCACATCAAAGGTAAGCTCAGGGTCTTTTTCTATTATTTTCTCTATCAGCGCAGCTTTGCCCTGGGAAATTTTATATTTCTCCGCCAAATCAGAAACGCCGCTGGCGGAAAACCCGTTTTGCCCCATTACCGCGCCGTCAATGCCTTTCTCGCTCATAGCGCTTTTGATTGCCGACACCAATTCCGTCTTAATTTCTTCGCCCTTTTCCTCGTCATGGCTATCAACGGAAACAAGAACCGCATTGCTGCCGCTCAGATATCCCGCATCGGCTATGGTATAGACTATTTCAGCCGCTGCTTTGTCAAGCGCCTTACCCTTAAGAGTTTTGCCTTCCCTCTCGATTTCGCTCAGCACGAATTCTCCATCCTCATTAAGTGCCTTTACCGAAAGAACTGTTTCGTTTTTATTGGCCTTCAGTTCAAAACTGGGGTTCACATCCAAATAAACGACCGATTCCTCCGTATGCGCCGCCCGATATTGCCCAACTGCGAAATAAGCTCCGGCAAGCAGCGTAATTACAGCCGCCGCAGTCAGTATCGGGTTAAGCTGCTTTCTGCTGCCCGATTTTTTTGAATGCATGCTGATCTCAGTGAAATTTTTATTCTGCTCTTCGCATTTGGAAAGAATACCGTCCAGAACATCGGGGACTTTATTTGAAATAGCGTTTGCAAGTCTTTCTTCTATATCAGCTTTCATATCAGATCCCCTCCTTTAAAGTGTTCTGCAGCTTCTTTCTCGCTCTGCTGTATTTTGACAGTACGGTCGGGAGAGGGAGGGATAAAAGCTTTGCAATCTCAATATGCTTTAATCCCGAAACAGCATGGAGGATTATTATCTGCCGCTCCTCATCCGAAAGAATGCGCATTGCCGTCTCGAGAACGATCCTGTCTTCAGTTTCACAGAAGCTGCCGTCAGTGCTGAAAAGCAGCCAACTTTCTTCCGAAATATCAGCGGTTTTGCTTTTTTCCCGGAGAATACTCAAAGATAGGTTTTTTGTTATTGTGAGGATCCATGCCATGGGCTTTCCCATCGAATTATAGCTTCCTGCCGATGACCATATTTTTATATAGGTATCCTGCAATACGTCCTCCGCGTCGCTTTCGTTCTTCAGTATGGACAATGCGAACCCGTAAACCGCTGTCTTTGTTTTCTCATACAGCGAACTGACCGAGGCTCTGCTTCCTGCCGCAATCTCCGCTATCAGCGTTTCCAGCGGGTAATCGGAAATATCGATGTTCTGTTCCATTTGTTTGTTCAAATAACGCCGCATTTCCATCCTCCCATCCTTGAGTTAACGCAGAAAGCGCTTATTTTATTGCATATAAAGAATAATTTTAGATTAATTTGATTTTTACTTTGCTCGGAGAAGTCTCCAATTTTTTCAATTATACCATTTTTTATGTAACTGCTTCAATCGCCGGGCAACTGACGTCCCCGGCGATTGATATTATCTTGCCATTTGATACTCGCGTTTCTCTTAGCCGATATCTTCAAATCTGTCGATTATTGCGGCAACTTGGGCGCGGGTAGCTGTGCCCTGAGGATAGAGATTTGTTCCGTCACCTGTAATTATACCGGAGCCAACCGCCCAAACCATTGCGTCTTTAGCCCAAGCTGAAATGCTGTCTGCATCTTTATACCCGCTCAAATCGCTGCCGTTTGCCTTGACGTCATAACCTTCGTACTTTGCGTAGTTGTAGAGCATCACAGCGAGCTGCTCGCGCGTTAGGTTATTGTCCGGAGCAAAGCAATTAGGTCCGACGCCGCTGACTACACCTTTTGACGAAGCCCATGCAGCTTGGTTTTCATACCATGAACCATGTCGAACGTCAGCATATATGTTTGTGTATATGCCGTTGTCACCGCTGAGATTGAAAAGGATAGTCACCATCATGCCGCGGGTCACTTGGCCGTTAGGGGCAAAGAAGCCGCTGCCGATTCCGATCATCAGCCCTCTTTCATAAATATCCAGAATACTGTTAAAGTACCATGAGCTTGAGTCAACATCTGAAAAAATACTCTGAAAAACCGCCTTTATGGTATGAGAGCTTGTTACATTGCTGAATGTATAGCTTGAAACCGCGCCCACTGAGACGCCGTCCACCAGAACCTTCTCAATGCGATAACCCGAATAAGGAGCAATTACATAGGTCTGGCTGCCGCCCTGCGGAATTGAAACTTTTCCGCTCGGACTTATGCTTCCGCCCGTATCCGCTGAAGAAACAATTGTAACCGCGGTTGCATTAGGCCTAGTCGTAAAGCTTCTGCTGCTGTCCGGTGCCATAGGATAACCTGTCGCGTCAGCGAAACCCGAAATGAGGATGGTATATTTCGTGTTATAGGATAATCCTGAATAGGGAACCGTATAAACAGTGTTTCCGTTGGACCAGCTTCCGCCAGTCAGGACTGAGCTGTAGTAGCCGCCGTCAATATAGAGATATATCGTACCGGCGACATTGGTGTTCATTGCCTCGCTGAAGCCGATCACAACATTGCCGCTTATAGCTGCGCCGGTTCCGCTCGGAGAAACAGCGGTAACGGTGGGTATTGTACTGTCGACATTAAGAGCCACGTCCGCAAAAGCGCTGGCACGGTCGGTTTCATAATTTGCGTTGCATTGCTCTGAAAAGAGCTTCAGCGTATAGCTGCCGGACTTAAGATCATACGGAATCGTTATGTCCAGAGTACCCGCCGAATACGTCGGTTGCTTGAGCCTGCCGTAATAGAGAACCGTATTGTTTGAATCGACAATCATGGCGGAAATATATTCGTTTGCCGCGGCGCTCCCGTTATAGGCCGTCGCACCGGAGTAATTCAGGGTAATTGTGCCGCCTGCCGCTGCTGATGCCTTGGACTCATAAATGTCAAAATTACGGGAGCTGTCGAGAAGGGTCAGCTTCCACTCGGTCGGAGAAGCCGCCGCCACCTTTGTAAGAGCGGAGGTACCGACTGTGCCGGAAGCTTTGCCGCCAATTGCGGAGGAGAAGAGAACCGCAGAGCTGCTCAGGTTGAAAGCAGGGCGTGCAGACCATGTGTTGTAAACCTTGTCGATGTTCTGTCGTCCGGCGGCATTGACGATTCCCGCATCCTCCGAAGTCAGAACGTAGGGCGAGCGCAGCCACCAAACGTCGGCGGTTGATGTGGATGCGGCGCTGTACGCTATCCTTCCGCCGTCAGATGAAAAGCCGTAGGAGCTGTTTGCCGCTTCCTCGCCGGAAAGGAAAAACAGACGGTCCCCTGACAGGCTGCTGGAATCGTAGTTTGAATATTTGCCATCAGGCTTTGTCGTTGAGGCTATTGCGTTTTTTTCAATGAAATCAAAATTGTTGTTGTAAAAATTGTTGCACCAGATTTGAGCGGCGCTGTCCTTCCATGTATTTTTTCCGGGGTCAAACTGGACCAGATCATAATCCAGCGTATATTCCGACAACAAAAAAAGCGGGTTTATTACAGGCTTCGCTCCAACGGAGCAGTAGCCGCCGTTTCCGTTAGTTGACAGTACGCGCCACTTAACGGGCGAACCTTTGTAATCGCCGAAGTAGACCCAGCTTGCACCGCCTCCGGATATAGCGCCTGTGCCAAGCGTAATGGCAGGCTTTCCTGCCACGCTTGCCGTCGCTTTTGTAAACGGCAAAATTGTCAGCATCATGCATATACAGAGAAATAGGCTAAAAACCCTTTTTGTTTTCATGCGACCCTCCTAATAATTAACCATATTATTCAAATTTACCTTGTCTATAATAGAACACAACCCTTTCGAAATTTATCAGTTATAGTCATTCGTATAAATTGAATATTAACTTCACCACCTCCTATTAGCATCCATGTTGTTAACTCAGCAGCGAACCGATTTATTGCGAAAGAAAAATTTATTTTTACAAAACGGTAAAAAAGGGCCACGGCCTAAAAAAACAAGGGCTTTTCCAAGCCCTGTTTAACACATCATTTAATGTTTATACTAAATTTGGGACGCACCCAGCACAGTCTCTTGCGACGGGCTTTATGCCCGCCTTGCGTGGTCCAACTTTTATGAAACTATATTTTTATTGATTTAAGGCATTTTCTACCGCCTGTAAAAACGCCTTGCTGTCTGCTGTTGCTCCGGATACGGCATCGACATATGTCGTCTGTTCAGATACAACGCGTTCAGTCAGTACTTGTATTGTTTCGTTTTGG
>JAJUHD010000175.1 GCA_029268085.1 Bacillota bacterium
AAATTACAGGGCAGCCTATTGCCAGAAATTTCTTTATTCAGAAGGTTCAGAACGTGTTTGGCAATATCTTGATAGACCTCGTTTGTATCCCTAAAAGATAATTTTTCTTCCTCGCAATCAGTAATCACGATGCCCGCAATTTTTTCAGCGCTGCACCGGAAAACAGGCTCGCCCTTTTTTTCAAGGATACCGCCCAGAGGTACAAAGTCGTTAGAATATATATCGTGCATACCCTCGACTTCGGCTGGCACGGCAAGGTTTATCTCCAAAATCACCTTATCGGCGCATTCAAAAAGGGTATTGTTGATACCTAGCGAAATTGAAGGGACAATTCCGCCATCCTCGTTTATTTTAGAGCACTCGATTATGGCATAGTCCATTTTTCCAAAGACACCGTTTCTTAGCTTACCAGAAAGCTGTCCGAGATGGACATCCGAAAACGCAATTTTCCCCGCGTTAATTGCCTCACGCATCTCCCTGCTCCATTGAAAAGCTACATACCGCGAAACAGCGCCGGATTCAGAAAGTTCCTTGAGCATCCCAATGCCCGCACCCTGAATTATCGTAAGGTTACGAATTTCTCTGTTTTTTACAAATTCAAGAGGAACGGCTTTCGGAGCTCCGGTGCTGAAGCCACTCATCCCGACGGTCATTCCAGACTTTATGAAAGAGGCAGCTTTTTCAGCGCTCATTATCTTATCATCGAGTTTAGCACACCTCATTCTTTCACAATACATTTTTGTCACCTTATATTCCAAATTAATCTTGCGTGCTCTCTCGTTAAGAGATTTTTGCTCAGTCTGCTATAGCCAAGTTAGTTCGTATTGAAAAAATTTTAGTTCTCGGCTAAGTATATGTACAGCTCCATAGGATTGATGGGGGAGATATACTTGTGCTCAGTTAAAGACTTTACGGATAATATAGTGAAAAAAGGATGCTAAACGTTTACTTCACTGTGTACGTTTATCGGGATATCGATCTCAGTTGGATCTGTATCCATAACATAGAGCTGCATCATGTTTCTGTCGGCGCCTCTTGCTTCAAGCCGGCTGGCCGCCATCTTGTAAAAGGTACCGGTAGCGTAAGCCGCAACTGTACCGTCGGGCAAAATAATCTCTCCTTCGCCAAAAAAAATTTTTTGAGTATTTTCGGTTATTCTGCCTGTAATAATAAGTCGCTCGTCGTATGGTACAGGGGCTTTAAAGGTTACGTTGATTTCAACAGTTACCCCCCATGTTTCCGGCTCATATATCTTTACCGCTCTGCCGATTGTTTCATCAAGCAGGGCGGTAATTACCCCGCCATGAACAGTATTGGTATAGCTTTGGTGGAATGACTGCGCAACTGCTATACCGATAACTGTTTCATCTTCCATTTCAAAAAAAGCGGCTTTGAGACCACTGCTGTTATCAAGCCCGCACACAAAGCAGTCATGCGCATTTTCCTGTTTTTTTACGACTTTTTTAATCATATAAAACCAGTCCTTTCGCTGTGTCCAAAAAATCTACAGCATTAAATTAACGGCGCGTCAAGCATGCCGCAAAAACTTCCTTCATAACATATAAGCCGAATAATATTCATATTATCTGAAAAATACCATATGTCAAGCAGTCATTCTCCAGATTTAGACAATTTAATTCAATTATCGAAGATACGAACTTTCTACCAAAGTAATTTTTAAAAATTTACAAATGAAACTACAAACGCTCCAAACGATAAAATAGCAAAAAAACAATTGAATTTTTGTGAACATATGTAGTTATATTAAAAAACAAATTTACTTTGTTTCCTAATAATTCAATGCTATAATCATTTGTAATACTAACCTTAATTTCTCATCAGAGGCAGACAATGGCAAAAACGCGACCGTTTCAATGAGATAATCAATGTGGAATATGTACATATGCTTGAAAAGTGATTCATAAAATTTGTGAGATGTATACATAATTATCTGGATATATATTGGGCTTTTTTATAAAAAACCATTGCACAATTGCACAAAATTCCGCACAAATAATCGTTTAATCAACGGAAATTCTTTCGATAATTGACTTTTTTATACCCTGCTTGTAGAATATATTGCGTATGATTGACTTTATTTGGATAATCATATACTTTCGGGTAAGGACAGCCCGAGGATTACTCGATACGTTTGAGTATTAGTAATTATAAATTTTGTCTTGTGGGGCGCTTGGGTCTTTCGGCAGGCCGGAGCGGTTTCACGGGATTGAAATTATTGCCCATGAATAAAAAGGAGGAGACACATGGATTACCAGAAATTATTCAATTCAGAAATTTCAGGCGAATCGGTTAAGGCCTGGAAGGCACAAGGCAAAAAAGCACTCGGTGTTCTCTGCTGCCATGTACCGGTAGAAATCCTGCACGCGCTGGATATAATGCCTGTCCGTTTAAGGGCAACAGGACTCACTGAAAGTCCGGATGGCGACGCATGGATGTCCACTTTCAGCTGCAGCTATGCAAGAGGCATTCTGCAGCACTGGCTTGATGGAGTGTATGATGAACTCGATGGCATAGTTGCAACCGATGGCTGCATGATGTCATGGCGTGCTTTTGATAACGCCAAGCATACCGACGAGCTCAAAAAGGACGGCAGGTTCCATATGCTGTTCGGCGCTCCCCGTGTGTACGGAATCTACAAGGATCTCGGACATGAGTTCTACGTTGAAGAACTGAAGGATCTTATTGAAGCTCTCGAAAAACTCACAGGCAACAAGCTCACCGATGAAAAACTGAAGGCCTCCATTGCGAAATATAACGAAGCACGCGAGCTCATCCAGAAGGTCTATGAGCTGCGCAAGGAAAAGAATCCCGTCATCAGCGGCGAAGATTGCCTCAAAATTACGCTCGCATATTGCGATGTCCCCGTTGAAGAATACATAGATCTCCTCAAGGCTTTCCTGGCGGATGCAGGAAACCGCGCTCCCATTACGGATAAGCGCGCACGCCTCATGATCATCGGCTCCGCTCTCGACAACCCCGGCTACCTCAAGGTTATCGAGGACAAGGGCGGCCTGTTTGTACACGACGCTCTCTGCTACGGCTCAAGACCCTTCAACTATGTCATGGAAGTCAATGATAAGGACGTTCTCGGCTCTGTCGCCGATTATTATCTGACCCGTATAGTCTGCCCGCGTATGCTCGATAACCGTGAAAGACTCCAGAAGTGGATCTATGACACCGCCAAGGAATTCGGCGTCGACGGCATTGTATATGAGAAGATGCAGTACTGCGAGTGCTGGGGCGGCGAGAGCATGTTCCTTGAGCCGATGCTCAAGGAAGCCGGCATCCCGATGCTCATGGTCGAACGCGAAGAGCACCTTGCCAACGCCGGACAGCTTGCTATCCGCGCAGAGGCATTCATTGAAATGATTGAAAAGGAGGACTAAAAAATGGCTAAAGACACAAGACTTGAAGATGCCGTAATGGCTGGTGAAATGTCAGTATTCGACTTCTGCTGCGAAAAGGTCGAAGGCCAGATGGAGCGCATGAAGGAAAGGAACCCGGACCTCCTTTGGACACTTCAGATTCAGTATGATATGTGGCATAACTACCGTGACGCTCATAAAAACGGCAAGAAGCTCGTTTTCTTCGGCGGCCCCGTTCCCGTTGATATCATTGTCGCTTTTGACTGCGTCCCCGTTTATCTCGATACCATCCCCATCCGTCTTTCCCCGAACCCTGTTCTGACCGGCAAGTTTATCGACGCGGCCGAGAAATACGTCCCGCCAACGACCTGCGGTCTGTGCAAGACCTACCTTGGTACCCTCGTTGAGGATCAGTACGGCGTCAAGGCCGACGCTTTCGTTTATTCCACTGTTCCCTGCGATTCCTCCCGCGTCGTATACCCCAACATGGAAAGAATGATGAAGGTTCCGACCTTTTCTTTCGACTTCCCCTTCCGCAGAGACGAGCGCGGCTATGAGTACATGGTCAACCAGATCGAAAGATTTGTCACCTTCATGGAAGAGTTCACCGGCACAAAGCTTGACTGGAACAAGCTGAAGGAAGCTATGGAAAACTCCAACAGGACCTATGAGCTCCAGGGCAAATGCTGCGATCTTCGTAAGAATAAGCCCTGCCCTCTGCCCGGACGTATGCTGGTTCTCAACGGAACATCCAACGCTATGGCGTGCTACCCCGAAATGGGCAACCTGCTTGAGAAGGAGCTCGAAGTCGGCCAGATGATGCTTGAGCTCGGCATGGGCCCCTGCCCCAACGGCGAAAAGCACCGTGCGGTGCTGCTCCAGAATATGCCATGGTCTTCCTCCGGAATTATGGATTGGATGGAGAAAGAGTACGATACCGTCGCAATCATGGATGCTTTCGGCTTCCAGCACGGCGATCTCTATCAGAATCTTGACGACAGGCATGATTGCTTCAGAACCATGGGCAAGAAGATGCAGAACAACCCGATGATACACGGTGCTGCCGGTCCTGTCGAGAACTATACCTATCTCGTAGACAAAATCTTCGCCGAGTACGAACCCGACGTATCCATCTTCCTCGGTCACATCGGCTGCAAGCACACTTGGGCTGTTGCAAAGATCGTCACCGATATGATCCAGACGAAGTATGGAATTCCTTCCTTGTATCTTGACATCGATGGTATCGATGGACGTTATAAGTCTTTGGACGAAATGAAGGGCGCTCTCTCCGAGTATTTTGATACGGTTGTCAACAAGTAATAAGCTGAAAACAAAAGTTTTTGGCATAAGGGGAGCGGAGGCAAGTCTATTGTCTCCGCTCTTTCTTTTTGATTGTGGAACAATTTGAAACAAATATTGAAGCAAAACGAACTGTCGAAACAGGTAAGAGAGTTTATATGCGATTTTTTGATTTTAAAATATTCGGCATTAG
>JAJUHD010000176.1 GCA_029268085.1 Bacillota bacterium
ATGAAACGTGCCGAGGAACTGCTTTTTGGCGAACTTTCCGCCGTTCTTGGCATAGGCAGGGATGATATTCCCTATTACATTGAAGCAAGGGTGAAAGGAGCATCTAAGTCAGAATAATATTATAGGGTCGTTCTAAATAGGTCAACTGCCGATCCAGACAGGCTGCGCCGTCCATGACATCCGAAACCGACGGCGTTATGTTGAGAAAAGGCGGCATCGGTTAAGCCGATGCCGCCCAATAATATTTTTCCCTGTTTTACACCATAAGCCTGTTTTTAATCGATTTTTACCAGATTCCCTGAGCAAGCATCGCATTAGCTACTTTCTCAAAGCCCGCGATGTTAGCGCCAACTACATAGTTACCGGCGGCGTCATATCTCTTAGCAGCATCATCCATATTATGGAATATATTAATCATAATCTGTTTTAGCTTTGTATCAACTTCTTCAAATGTCCAGCTTAATCTTTCGCTGTTCTGGGTCATCTCTAATGCAGATGTAGCGACACCGCCTGCATTAGCAGCTTTACCTGGTGCAAATAATATCTTATTTGCCAAGAAATACTCTGTTGCTTCTAATGTGGTAGGCATATTAGCTCCTTCGGCTACTGCGAAACAGCCATTTGCAACGAGCGCCTTAGCATCATCAATAAGAAGTTCATTCTGAGTAGCACAGGGAAGAGCAATATCACATTTAACGTTCCATACGCCGCGGCCTTCATGATAGACGGATTTCGGTCTAAACTTCTGGTATTCGGTAAGTCTTGCACGCTGTACTTCCTTTATCTGCTGAAGTGCTGCAACATCGATGCCCTCCGGATCATAAACCCAACCGCAAGAGTCGGAACAAGTCACGCATTTTGCTCCCAAGGAATGAGCCTTAGCGATAGCGTAGATAGCTACATTGCCGGAACCGGATACAGTGCAAATTTTGCCTTTAATGTCCTTGCCGTTGCACTTTAACATCTCTTCTACCAAATATAACAATCCATAGCCTGTAGCTTCGGTTCGTGCTAAGGAACCGCCATAGGCCAAGCCTTTTCCTGTTAATACGCCTTCATAAGAACCGGTGATTTTCTTAAACTGTCCGTACATATAACCAATTTCTCTGGCACCTGTACCAATATCACCTGCGGGAACGTCAACATCGGCTCCAATATATTTGTATAGCTCCGTAATAAAGCTTGTGCAGAAAGCTAATACCTCTCTGTCAGATTTGCCCTTAGGATCGAAGTCGGAACCGCCCTTGCCTCCGCCGATCGGAAGTCCTGTTAATGAGTTCTTGAAAATCTGCTCAAAACCTAAAAATTTAATAATACCAAGGTTTACGGAAGGATGTAAACGCAAGCCGCCTTTGTAGGGTCCGAGCGAATTGTTGAACTGTACCCGATATCCTGTGTTAACCTGTACGTTACCGTTATCGTCAATCCATGGTACTTTAAATTTAATTTGTCTGTCTGGCTCAACAAGTCTCTCAAGAATTCCTTCTCTTCTATACTTTTCTTCGTTTGCGTCAACAACGGCTCTTAAAGACTCCAAAACTTCCTTAACCGCCTGGTGAAACTCTGGCTCTGCGGGGTTCTTCTTAACTACCAGCTCAACGACCTCATCAACATATCCCATTTTTTAATCTCCTTTGATTAATAATGCAAATGGCTTATAAAAATAGACAAAAAATATAGAAAAATGCGCCTTTACATTTTCCTGCGCTATTATATATTAATTTAGTACGTTAACGCAATAGTTTTTTTAAAGACTTTTAAGCGTAACACAAGTTTCCTAGATATTTGCATTAAGGCTAAAACGATTTTAGGGCATGAAAAAATCCCTCAAAACCATTGGTTTCAAGGGATTATTGTATGGTGGACGATACAAGACTCGAACTTGTGACCTCCCGCACGTCAAGCGGATGCGCTACCAGCTGCGCCAATCGTCCGATTTTATCGGCGAGTGTTATTCTACACCATACAAAGTCGGTTTGTCAACTGTAAAATCCAATACAAATGAAATTGGCATTTTAGCAAAGCGTTTAAGGCGCCTCAATTCCATAGCTTGCCCGCAAGTTCCCAGATTACGCCTGCCGCTCCGCAGGCGAGTATGGTGACAATTATTCCCGGCTTCCACTTCCTGAGGATAAAGAATGCCGTAACGATAAGCGCCGCTGAAAAAGCATCGGTCGATGAAAGCGCGACCGTACCGCCCCACACAGTATCAACGATGACACCAAGCCCCGCCACGGCGATAAGTCCCACAACTCCGGGCTTGAGGCCGCTCAGCGCGTCCTGCATCTGCTTCACCTGCCCGTATTTTCTGTAGACGACGTATAACAGGCTCACGATCAAGAATGGAGGCAGCATGAACGCGAAGGAGGCAATAAAGGCTCCGGCGATGCCGCCGGCCTTCATTCCCACAAAAGATGCGGCATTTATCGCGATAGGTCCCGGTGTGATCTGGGAAAGAGTAAGAAGATCCGCGAACTCTGTCATCGTCAGCCAGCGGTTCGTTTCGACGCACTGCTGCTGTATGAGAGGAAGTACCGCGTAGCCGCCTCCGAAAGCGCAGAGTCCGATAAGCAAAAACGATAAGGCCAGTTTAATATATATCATGCTTTTTTCCTCCTGCCGCGCACAGCGCCGATGATGATGCCCACGACGCCGCAGGCGGCTATGACCAGCGCAACATTTATATCGAGAAAAAACGCGGCTGCGAATGCTCCAATCATAATGAGAGCGTACAGAACCTGATCCTTTTTGATATACGGAGCCGCCATCGTTACCACCGTATCTGCGATGACCGCGGCAACGCCGGCGTTCATTCCCCGGAACGCCGCCGAAACATAGCGGTTTCCTCGGATAAGGTCATAAAAAAAAGCGGCGGCGGCAAGCAGAATTATTGCGGGAAGCGCCGTACCCAGCAGCGCGCAGACAGCACCTCCAAGTCCGAGCAACCGATAGCCCAGCAGAACGCTCACGTTCACTATCATGGCTCCCGGCGAAGACTGGCCGATCGCGGTCATCTCCGTGAGCTCGTCCTCGTCTATCCATCCGAGCTTTTCGACAAGCCGTTCCCGCAGGAGCGGTATCATCACATACCCGCCGCCCAGCGTAAACGAGGACAAGGTCAGTGTCTGAACAAAAAGTCTGAAATATGTCGGTTTTTTTACATGGCTGTGCATAAAACGAAATCCTTCCGAAATAATAAACCGGCGAACACAGCTTACGGTCAGTCCGCAGCTCCGTCCGCCGGATAAATCACTGTACTAAAACCTTGCACTCGACCGCCGCTCCGTAACAGCGGGCGATAACCTTTGCCCAGCCCGTCCCAACGGCTGTGACCAGTCCCTCCTCGTCAACGGTGATTATGGTTTCCTTATCGGTTGACCATTCAACAGTACCCTGTACGTCGAGAGGATAGATCGTCGCATCAAGCTTTATCGTATTGCCGGTCTTCATCGAAAACTCGGTTTTAGGTTCTCCGAGGTATGTGATCGTTATCGATTCGACTGTAGGCGTAGGCGTCGGCGTCGGTGTCGGTGTGGGCGTCGGTGTCACGGTAACGCTGGGAGATGGCGTCGAAGTTGCGGCAACATAGCCGCCGTTCAGCGTCGTCGTTATAAGGATAATAACCGCAATGATAACAGCAGCGATAAGGCAGAGACCAAATACGAGCTGCCACCTTGCGTTGACCTCGGCTTTCGCGTTTGCGGATGTCCCTTTTCTGACAGCGTCGGATGGCTGAGGTGTTCGCGCGCTTTGCTTCTGCTGCCTTGCGCCGCAGTAAGGGCACTCCGCTTTTAATACGGAATACTCCTGACCGCATCTGGGGCATATAGTCTTTTTAATGAGTCCCATCAAAAGCCCATCCTCTCTGTATTATAAAGCGCGCTGAGCATTATAAAATAATGATACTACGTTTCCCAAAAACAGTCAAGTTATTACCCTCGCATATTCGCCCGTTTCCGACTCGCAGGGGCGAATACGTCTTAACGAAAATGTTCAATAATGCTTGCATATTTTTGTTGGTAATGCTAAAATAAGTGGTTGTGAACATTTAGATCAAGTTTCGACAGAAAGTGGAGATACAGTGAACAATATCAGAAACGTAGCGATCATCGCCCACGTTGACCATGGCAAGACTACACTGGTTGACGCCATGCTCTCGCAGAGCGGGACCTTTAGAGAAAATCAGGCAGTTATGGAACGCGTCATGGACTCCGGAGACCTCGAACGGGAGCGCGGGATAACTATACTCGCAAAGAATACGGCCATACACTACAACGGCTGCAAAATAAACATCGTGGATACACCGGGCCACGCCGACTTCGGAGGCGAGGTTGAGCGTATCCTAAAAATGGTAAACGGCGTAATTCTCCTCGTGGACGCGGCGGAAGGCCCGATGCCGCAGACGCGCTTCGTCCTCGGCCGAGCGCTTGAGCTCGGCCACAGGGTCATCGTTGTAGTCAACAAGATCGACCGCCCCGACCAGCGCATTTACGAGGTAATCGACGAAGTGCTGGAACTTCTCATGGATCTTGACGCGACGGACGAGCAGCTAGATTCCCCGATGCTCTTCTGCTCGGCGAGGCAGGGTATCTGCTCAGTCAATCCTGACGATCTCGGAACAGATCTACGTCCCCTGTTCGATACGATAATCAATTACATCCCCGCGCCCGGACAGGATACCGAGGCGCCCTTTCAAATGCTCGTTTCGTCCATCGACTACAACGAATACGTCGGGCGTATAGCGATCGGGCGCATTGAGCGCGGCATCATTAATCAGAATCAGGAGATAACCGTCTGCGACTA
>JAJUHD010000177.1 GCA_029268085.1 Bacillota bacterium
GATACACAATTCATTGATGGACTCCGCGTAACCGATAAGGACACAGCCGAGGTCGTGCAAATGGTGCTTGCAGGCAAAATCTCGAAAAACCTTGTAAATCTCATAGGCAACATGGGTGGTCGCGCCATCGGGCTTTCCGGTATGGACGGACATATGATTGAAGCTGAAAAAATGCGCGATGATCTTGGCTTTGTCGGTGAAATTACAAATATCGACCCAAGACCTATGCAGGACGTGCTCGACAAGGGCTATATACCTGTCATCTCGACTATAGCCTGCGACAGAGAAGGCAATATCTACAATATAAACGCCGACACCGCGGCAAGCCGCATCGCGGGGACACTTAAGGCGGAAAGCTTGATTTCCATGACAGATATTACAGGTCTTCTGCGCGATAAGAATGATCCGGAAACGCTCATACCTGTTGTCAATGTCAGCGAAGCGCCGCAGCTTGTGCGCGAGGGCGTTATCTCGGGCGGCATGATCCCGAAGGTCGAGTGCTGCATCGAAGCGATACGCCGCGGCGTTAAAAGAGTGTTTATCATCGACGGACGCGTCCCCCACTCGATACTCATAGAAACTCTCACCGATGAGGGCATCGGGACAATGTTTGTATAGGTTTACATAATATGGAGAAGTAATATGGATATAATTGAACTTGACAAAAAATATGTCGCAAATACCTATGCAAGGTCGCCGCTCGTTGCGGTAAGCGGCAGCGGCGCGCTGATAAAGGATGAAAACGGCAAGGAACTTATTGATCTCGGCAGCGGGATCGGAGTAAACTGCTTCGGCGCCTGCGACGAAGCTTGGGTCATGGCCGTTGAAGCCCAGCTTCACAAAATACAGCACATTTCGAACCTCTACTATACCGAGCCGCAGGCGCAGCTTGCGAAGCTGCTCTGTGAAAAAACCGGTATGAAAAAGGTCTTTTTCGGAAACTCCGGCGCAGAAGCGAACGAGTGCGCGATAAAATGCGCGAGAAAATACTCCTCCGATAAATACGGAGCGGAACGCAGCACAATAATAACTCTCGAAAACAGCTTCCACGGGCGTACGCTCGCTACGCTTTCCGCGACCGGACAGAACTCGATGCACGTTCATTTCGGACCTTTCCCAGAAGGCTTTAAATATGCTCCCGCTAACGATTTCCCCGCACTCGAAGCGCTTTGCGACAGTGCTGTCTGCGCGGTGATGCTGGAGCTTGTACAGGGCGAAGGCGGCGTAAATCCGCTTGATAAAGAGTATGTCGTAAAGGCAGCAAAGCTCTGCGCCGAAAATGATATCCTGCTGATCATCGACGAGGTGCAGACCGGAAACGGCAGGACAGGTTCGCTTTATGCCTATATGCAATACGGCATTACGCCCGATATCGTGACAACGGCAAAGGGTCTTGCCGGAGGGCTGCCGCTCGGCTGCGCGATGCTAGGCGAAAAAGTCGAAAACACCATGTCTGCCGGAACCCACGGCTCCACCTTCGGAGGAAATCCCATATGCGCGGCGGGAGCTCTGAGCATACTCTCAAGACTCGACGGTGCGCTTATGGATGAGGTCAAAAAGAAGGGCGAATATGTAAAATCGGAGCTTGAAGGCGCGAAAGGCATAAAGTCAGTCTCGGGACTCGGGCTGATGATCGGCATCGAGACTGAAAAGGACGCAAAAGAGATTGCCCGCGAATGCCTTGATAGGGGCGTTATCGTGCTGACGGCGAAGACAAAGGTCCGGCTACTGCCGCCGCTCACAATTAAACAGGAAGAATTGGCTAAAGCCATACAGATTTTGAAGGGAGTCATCGCAAAATGAAGCATCTTTTGAAACTTTCCGACCTCACCCCCGAGGAAATCGTCGGGATACTCAACCTTGCCGATCAGCTTAAGTACGAGAGAAAGAACGGCATTGAGCACCCCCTCCTAAAGGGCAAGACCCTTGGAATGATTTTTCAGAAAAGCTCAACACGCACAAGAGTGAGCTTTGAGGTGGGGATGTATCAGCTTGGCGGAAACGCTCTTTTCCTCTCCTCGCGCGACCTTCAGATCGGGCGCGGCGAACCCGTTCAGGACACCGCCCGCGTACTCTCCCGCTATCTGGACGGCATAATGATACGCACCTTTGCCCAGCAGGAGGTTGAGGATCTTGCGAGATACGGCTCGATCCCCGTCATCAACGGTCTCACAGACTACGCCCATCCCTGCCAGGTGCTTGCAGACCTCATGACGATACGCGAATATAAGCACAGCTTTAAGGGCCTTAAGCTCTGCTTCATCGGCGACGGAAACAACATGGCAAACAGCCTTATGGTCGGTTGCATCAAGATGGGCATGTCAGTAGCGATAGCCTGTCCCGAAAACTATAAGCCCGATGCGGAGTTAATGAAATGGGCCGCCGAAAACGGCGATTTCCTCTGCACGACGGATGTGCTCCTTGCCTCAAAGGATGCGGATGTAATTTACACCGATGTCTGGGCCTCGATGGGTCAGGAGGGCGAATCCGAAAGCCGCAGCAAGGCCTTTCAGGGCTTCCAGGTGAACGATGCCGTCATGGCTGCCGCAAAGCCCGACGCGATTGTACAGCACTGCCTGCCCGCCCACCGCGGCGAAGAGATTACTGACAAGGTTTTTGAAGCCCATGCCAACGAGCTGTTTGACGAAGCTGAAAACAGGCTTCATGCCCAGAAGGCTGTTTTGGTCAAGCTGCTCGGGAATAATTAAGTCTATGAGCAAGGTTTATATAATTCTCGAAAACGGGCGGGTCTTCGAAGGCGAGTCCTTCGGAGCGGAAGGCGAAACCGTCGGCGAGCTCGTGTTCACTACGGGCGTCGTAGGCTATGTTGAGACTCTCACCGACCCCAGCTACGCCGGGCAGATCATTATGCACACCTTCCCCGAAATGGGCAATTACGGCATCATTCACGAGGATTACGAGAGCTGGAAATGCCATGCACGCGGCGTCGTCGTCCGCAACTGGTGCAAGGCTCCTTCGAATTTCCGCTGCGAAGAGACGCTCGACAGCTTCCTGAAAAATCAGGGAGTTGTCGGGATCTGCGGCGTTGATACACGAGAGATAACCCAGATTATCCGCGAAACCGGCGTGATGAACGCTATGATTACAAAAACGAGGCCCAAAGACGTGCCCGAAATAGTAAAGAGCTATACGGTCACAGGTGTTGTTGCAGAAACAAGTACCAAAAGCCCCTATATCGTAGCGCCTAAAGGTGAAGCGAAATACAGTGTCGCCCTCATCGATTACGGAGCGAAAAGAAATATAATCCGTGAACTTGTTGAACTCGGCTGCAAGGTCACGGTATTTCCATATTATTCAAAATCATCCGAAATACTCGCCATGAAGCCGGACGGCATTATGCTCTCTAACGGTGCGGGCGACCCTGCGGAAAACGTAGGATGCATCGCAGAGATTAAGGAGCTTCTCGGAAAGGTACCGATTTTCGGGATATGTCTCGGACACCAGCTCCTCGCCCTCGCAGCCGGAGGAAAAACCGAAAAGCTTCGTTACGGACACCGCGGCGGCAATCAGCCGGTCAAAGACCTCGAAAGCGGTCGGGTTTACATAACATCGCAAAACCACGGCTACGCGGTCATATCGGACAGTCTTGACAAGAGCGTCGCAAGGCTAAGTTATGTAAACCTAAATGACAATACCTGTGAGGGACTCGACTATCCTTCCCTCAAAGCCTTCTCACTTCAGTTCCACCCCGAGGCCCACTGCGGGCCTCGCGATATGCGCTTCGCTTTTCAAAAATTCCTTGACCTTATGGATGGAGGTGTAAAATAATGCCCATTGAAAAATCCATAAAAAAGGTGCTGGTCATCGGCTCCGGCCCGATTGTTATCGGTCAGGCAGCAGAATTCGACTACGCGGGCAATCAGGCCTGCCGAATCCTTAAGGAAGCCGGTATAAACGTCGTTCTCGTAAACTCTAATCCCGCAACGATAATGACCGACACAACGCTTGCGGATGAGATTTACCTCGAACCGCTAACCGCGGAAACAGTTAAGCGCATTATTGAAAAGGAGCATCCGGACAGTCTGCTTGCTTCGTTGGGCGGGCAGACGGGTCTTACTATTGCGATGCAGCTCAGTAAGGAGGGCTACCTTGAAAAAACGGGTGTAAGGCTTCTCGGAACCTCAGCCGAGGCCATTGACAAGGCAGAGGACAGACAGCTTTTCCGCGACACAATGCTCAAAATAGGCCAGCCGGTGATCCCCTCGGACGTTGCAAACGACCTTGCCCGCGCCGTCGCAATAGCAAGAGAAATTGGCTATCCCGTTATCATCCGACCTGCGTTCACTCTAGGCGGCGGAGGCGGCGGTGTTGCTTATAACGAGGATGAACTGAAGATTATCGCCAAGAACGGCCTTATGCTCTCCCCTATCACACAGATTCTGGTCGAACGCTATATTGCCGGCTGGAAGGAAATCGAGTTTGAGGTCATGCGAGACCGCGCCGGCAACGTAATCGCGGTTTGCAGTATGGAAAACCTCGACCCCGTAGGCATCCATACGGGCGACAGCATCGTCGTAGCACCGGCAATGACGCTCTCGGACAAGGAATATCAGATGCTGCGCAGCGCTTCGCTCGATATCATAACGGAGCTGGGCATTGAGGGCGGCTGCAACTGCCAGTTTGCACTCAATCCTCACAGCTTTGAGTATACCGTCATCGAGGTCAATCCCCGCGTCTCGCGCTCCTCGGCTCTCGCAAGCAAGGCAACAGGCTACCC
>JAJUHD010000178.1 GCA_029268085.1 Bacillota bacterium
ATATCGTAAAGGTCATACTGACAGAAGCGGTATTTAATGCCGTTATGGAACTTCGGATCGCTGAACTCCTCGCAGGTCCAGTTGAAATCCTCGTCAAGGTTCGGGAAAAACACATCTGATTTTACTGTTTCGTAAATCCGCGTGATGTATACCCTGTCGCAATACTTGAGAAGCTGGCTGAAGACGGAGGCGCCTCCGACAACGAATACCTTTGCCATATCCTTTACAGCTTCAAAAAGCTCCTCTATACTGTGTACCACGACCGCGCCTTCAATTTTGATATCCTGCCTCGTCAAAACAATGTTCGTTCTGCCCGGCAGAGGCTTTCCATCCGGAAAATCTTCGAGAGTCCTGCGCCCTACGACAATCGCCGCGCCCTCTGTAAGTTTCTTAAAGCGCTCTCTGTCCTCAGGTATAACAATCTGCTGAGTTCCGGAGGCCCCGATACCCCAATCGGAATATACCGCCACTATTGCTTCCATGCTCATTCTCCTTAATTTTTTCTAAACCGCAACAGGTATTTTGTCGCTGAACTCGTGGTATTCGTAGTCCTCGAGCGAAAAGCTGTCACGATTGAATTTATAAAAATCGTTTATATTCTCATCGAGCTTGAACTTCGGCGCTTTCTTGGGTTCGTTGGCAATGATCTTTTCTATGAGCGGAACATGGCGGTCATAAATATGCGCGTCAGCGATAACGTGAATCATCTCGCCGGCCTTTAGTCCGGAAACCTGTGCAAACATATGGGTCAGAACGGCGTACTGGCAGACGTTCCAGTTGTTCGCCGCCAGCATATCCTGCGAACGCTGGTTAAGGATGCTGTTAAGAGTATTGCCGGTAACATTAAAGGTCATCGAATAGGCGCAGGGGTAAAGAGCCATCTCGGAAAGGTCGGCAAAATTATAGATATTAGTCATAATTCTGCGGCTGGCAGGATTATGCTTCAAGTCGTATAGCACCCTGTCCACCTGATCCATGTCACCCTCAGGATAATGGTGCTTTATACCAAGCTGATAACCGTATGCCTTGCCGATGCTCCCGTTCTCGTCTGCCCACTGATCCCAAACCCGGGCACGCAGCTCTTTTACGTTGTTTGACTTTGCCTGCCAAATCCATAGGAGCTCGTCAATTGCGGATTTGAGAAAGGTTCGCCGCAGGGTAAGTATCGGGAATTCCTTTGAAAGGTCGTAGCGGTTAACAATGCCGAACTTTTTGATCGTATGGGCGGGAGAGCCATCCTCCCAGCGGGGGCGCACTTCCCTGTCGGTGTCCCATGTGCCGTTTTCCAGAATGTCTTTGCAGTTTTGAATGAATATCTCGTCCGCCATACTCATGCTGACCGCACCTCCGTTATCTGTCTGCGCTTTTTCGATTATACCGCCAAATTCGCTCTGTTTCAACCTTGAGTTTCTTTGAATTAAAATTCCCGCACTCCCCGAAGGGAGCGCGGGAATTTTATCAGTTTTAGAACTAACAGCGCTAAAGGCTTACAGCATTTCATAGACACCGGCTGCGCCCATGCCGCCGCCGATGCACATGCTGACAACACCGTACTTCTTGCCGGTGCGCTTGAGCTCACTCAGGAGCTTGCAGGTCAGCATAGCGCCTGTGCAGCCGAGGGGGTGGCCCAGAGCCACGCCGCCGCCGTTGGGGTTGACGTTTGCATTCTCAAGTCCGAGCTCCTTAATGCACGCGAGGGCCTGTGCGGAGAACGCTTCGTTGAGCTCCCAAAGGTCGATGTCTTCCTTCTTGAGGCCAGCGAGCTTAAGAGCCTTCGGCACTGCATATACGGGACCCATGCCCATGTAGTCGGGAGCGCAGCCTGCGACTGCGAAGCTGACAAACTTTGCTATGGGCTTGAGACCGAGTTCTTCAGCTTTTTCCTTAGCCATGATGAGAACCACGGAAGCAGCGTCGTTCATCTGGGAAGCGTTGCCGGCGGTAACCGTGCCGTCCTTTTGGAAGACGGGCTTAAGCTTCTGGAGCTGCTCCATGGTAAGTCCGTAACGGATGCCTTCGTCCTTGTTGAAGGGCTCGGTGTACTTTACGACTTTTCCGCTCTCGTCTGTTTTGTACTTGACAGCATCAACGGTGATGATTTCATCATCGAACTTACCTGCTGCCTGAGCGGCTTCAGCTTTGTGGTGGCTATTGAGTGCAAACTCATCCTGCATCTCACGGGTAATACCGTACTTCGCAGCAACGTTTTCAGCCGTGTTGCCCATTGCCGTCATAGCTGTGGGCATTGCGGTTGCAAGGGATACAACGGGAACGTTGAGGTTGCCGCCCATGGGGATCATGGACATGGTTTCAACGCCGCCGGCGAGGATGACGTCAGCCTGTCCTGCCATAATTGCGTTTGCGCCCATTGCAATGGACTGAAGTCCGGAAGAGCAGAAACGGTTTATGGTCTGTGCGGGAACGGTCTCGGGGATTCCTGCGAGAAGAACGATGTTACGCGCAACGTTCGTGCCGGTTTCCGCTTCCTGAAATGCGCAGCCGAGAATAACGTCGTCGATAAGAGCGGGATCAAAGGTTGGAACCTTTGCGAGAACGCCCTTGATAACCTGAGCTGCATAATCTTCGGGTCTTGTGTCTTTAAGAGTGCCCTTGGGAGATTTTCCGATGGCACTGCGTCCGTATGCTACTACTACTGCTTCTCTCATGATATTTCCCCCTTAATTGCGGACAGGCTTGCCGTTCATAAGCATGCCTATGATACGATCCTGTGTCTTTTGTTCGCCGGCAAGGGACAGGAATGCTTCACGCTCGAGATCGCGGATCTGCTGAGCGGGAACCTCTGCGCCGTAGGGCAGATTGCCGCCGGTGATAACGTGAGCTATCTTCTCGCCAATGTAACAGTCATATTCGGAACCGAAGTGGCCGTTCTTCATCATCAGCATGTCATATGCGATTGCTCCGTAGCCGTAGTCGCCGGCGACCTTGATGGTGGGATCGGCTGCGGGACGATAGTTGTGTGCCGCCATCCAGAGGACCTGCTCTTTTGCGGACTGTATCTGCTTTGCCTTGTTGCGTTCAACATAGGTGCCCTTGGAAAGGAAGCCCGCTTCGATAGCGGCGTCCGCACCGACATTGACCTTAGCCATCATGATGTACTGCCACAGAGCCTTGATAGCATCGTAACGGGACTTTTTCTGGTCGTTGAAGCAACGATCCATCAGGCGGATGAGCATTTCCGTGCAGCCGCCGCCTGCGGGGATAAGGCCGACGCCGACTTCGACGAGGCCCATGAAAGTATCGGTCACGGGTACGCAAGCCGGGCAATGGATGGTAACTTCGCAGCCGCCGCCAAGAGTCTGGCCGAACGGAGCCGAAACAACAGGACGAGCAGCAAACTTGAGAGCCTTCGTGCCTTCCTGGAGGCCGATAATGAGCTCATTGAGCTTGTCGAATTCCTTGTCCTGAGCGAGGTTGACTATTGTGACAAGGTCTGCGCCCGCGCAGAAGTTCTTGCCTTCGTTACCGACTACGAGACCGACCCAATCGTCGCCCTTCAGCATGTCGGTAGCCTTGAGAATCATTTCGCCGGTGAGCTCGCCGATAGCGTTGCCGGTGCTGTGGAACTCAAGGCAGAGGACTCCGTCGCCGATGTCGCGGATGGAAGCGTTTTCGTTTCCGGCGACTTCATTGGTGCCCTTGAGGGTCAGATACTTGCTGGTGGTGACAGCTCCGTCATAGAACTTCTCTTTGCCGGATGCGAGCATATCGAGAACCCACTTCGGGATCTCTTCGCCGTCTGCCTGCCATGCTTCGACAGAACGGCGCACGCCGATTTTGTCCCACATCTGGAATACACCGAGAGTCCAGTTGAAGCCCGCGGTCAGAGCCTTATCAATTTCCCTGAAATCGTCGGCGATCTCGGGAACGAGACGTGCCGAATAAAGCAGGAGCGTTTTGTTGAACTCGTATGTAAACTTCTGCTCTTTGGTGTCGCCAAAGGTCATGTATTCATACTTGTTGCCGGAATTGTTGGCTTCCTCGATAACGGGCAGCTCGTCCGCCTTCTTGTTGATATAGGTTTTGGTAGCGGGGTCATAGCACAGAACAGTCTTCTTGCCGTCGATAACTTCCTTCTTATAGAAGCCGTGCTTTACCTTGTCGCCCAGATGGCCGTCTGCAACCATATCCTTAACCCACTGCGGCAAGCTGTATTCAATCTTCTCACGCTCATTCGTGGATACTTCGAGGACGTTGTCGGCAACGTGGCTCAGAATGTCGATACCGACCATATCGGAGGTCTTGCAGGTCGCGGACTTCGGGTGAGCCATGATTGGGCCGGTAAGAGCATCGAGAGTGGGAACGTCATAGCCGTATTTCTCAGCCAGGCGCAGAGCTGTAACCGCAGCAAAAACACCGATACGGTTGCCGACGAAGTTGGGGGTGTCCTTAGCGTGGACAACGACTTTGCCGAGGGTGTTTTCTGCAAAATCCTGCATACGCGCGTATGCTTCCTTATCGGTCCACTTGGTAGCGATCATCTCAAACAGAGCCATCCAGCGGGGAGGATTGAAGAAGTGGGTTCCCATGAAGTACTTCTTCAAATCATCGCTAAGGCCGTCAATAATTTTGTGTACGCTGACGCCCGAGGTGTTGGACGAAACGATGGCGTCCGCTTTGCGATACGGCTCGATTTGCTTGAAAACGCTCTGCTTAACAGCAATATTCTCGGAAGCAGCCTCGACGATCCAGTCAGC
>JAJUHD010000179.1 GCA_029268085.1 Bacillota bacterium
AAATCCCTTATTGCAAGACTGATAAGGTCAGCCACTTCAACAATGTCTTCGCCGACAAAGCCGCGAGCCGTAACGGCTGCGGTGCCGAGACGCAGACCGCTCGTTTCCTTTGCGCTCAGAGGGTCGCCGGGTATCTTGTTTTTGTTGGTGGTGATGTGCACTTCGTCCAGACGCGTCTCAAGCTCAAGACCGGAGACGCCGGTTCCGCGGAGGTCAAGCAGAACGAGATGGTTATCCGTGCCGCCGGAAACAAGGTTCAGACCGCGTTTCATGAGCTCGGAAGCGAGTATCGCACAGTTTTCGTGGAGCTGTGCCTGATAGGCCGCAAATTCTGGCTGGAGAGCTTCGCCGAAGGCAACGGCTTTTCCAGCGATAACGTGCATGAGAGGCCCTCCCTGCGCACCGGGGAAAACCGCGCTGTTAATTTTCTTGGCGATTTCGGGGTCGTTCGTCATTATTGCGCCGCCGCGCGGACCGCGAAGGGTCTTGTGCGTCGTTGTCGTTACGACGTCGGCATAGCCGAAGGGGGATGGGTGCAGCCCTGCCGCGACAAGTCCTGCGATATGGGCGATATCGACCATGAGATAGGCGCCGACTTCCTTAGCAATTTCGGCGAACTTATCGAATTCAAGTATACGGGGATAAGCGGAGGCGCCGGCAACAATCATTTTGGGCTTTACTTCAAGGGCTATTCTGCGTACCTCGCCGTAATCGATGTAACCGGTTTCGGGGTTTACGCCGTAAGAATAGGACTTGTAGTTTTTTCCGGAGAAATTGACCTTATAGCCGTGGGTGAGGTGGCCTCCGGCGTCAAGATCCATGCCGAGGACCGTGTCGCCCGGGCTGCAGAGAGCGAGATAGACGGCATAGTTTGCCTGTGAGCCGCTGTGGGGCTGGACGTTCGCGTATTCGCAGCCGAAGAGCTTCTTGCAGCGTTCAATGGCAATGTTTTCTACGATGTCTACATACTGGCAGCCGCCGTAGTAGCGTCTTCCGGGATAGCCCTCCGCATATTTGTTAGTGAGCACGCTGCCGACCGCGGCAAGCACCGCTTCGCTGACGAGATTTTCCGAAGCGATTAGCTCGATGTTATCCCGCTGACGCTTGAGCTCAAGACCCATTGCGTCCGCTACTTCTTTATCCTGCCTTGAAATTATTTCAAGCTGATTTTCCACCGTCATATGCGCGTCCTCCGTAAGCTTTTGTATTTATATTATGGACATCAGGCAAAAATGCCTTTAGTCCTTGCGGGTTGATTCAAAACTAAGTATGTGCAAAGTAAACCAAATATATATTTTATATTGTTATTATAAATGAACACCGTAGGCTTGACAACTGTCTAAATGTGAAAAAAACTTTAATTTTCAGTCGTATAATGTTATACTTTTTGGCGTAAACGGACCTTGTGCAACACAAAGGAGAATGCCATGAGAACCGAAGCGCAGATTAAGGAAATAATCTTAAGGCTTGAGGATGAATATCCGCAGGCAGAATGCTCGCTCGATTACAAGAAGGATTATGAGCTTCTTTTCGCCACGCGCCTTGCCGCGCAGTGCACGGACGAGAGGGTAAACCAGATAACGCCTGAGCTGTTCGCAAGATATCCGACGCTGCAGTCGATAGCAGAGGCGGACGTCGCGGAGCTTGAGGGCTATATACATTCCTGCGGCTTTTTCCGCTCGAAGGCGCGGGACATCATAGAATGCGCGAACGTTTTGATAGACCGCTTCGACGGCAGAGTTCCGGACAATATGGAGGATCTGACGAGCCTTCCCGGAGTGGGGCGCAAAACCGCGAACCTGATACTGGGCGATATTTTTGGAAAGCCGGCCGTTGTTGTCGATACCCATTGCATCAGGCTATCGAACCGCATCGGGCTCGTCGATGACCTAAAGGACCCTGTGAAAATCGAAACGGAGCTGAGGAAGCTTCTGCCGCCCGAAAAATCCTCCGATTTCTGCCACAGACTCGTGCTGCACGGAAGGGCGGTATGCCAAGCGAGAAAGCCGCTGTGCGAAAAGTGCTGTATCCGCCATGCATGCAAAGAATTCGATGGAGGGGCGGATAGCTCCGATTTGTTACCGAAAGGTAAAATTTTCGATTTTTAAGCAAAAACCCTTTTAATATCCACGCTTTTATATTAAAATACCTTAGAATGATTTTATTATTTTGATCGGAGTTCGATTATGGAAGATAGGAAGCCGGTATATAAACGTGTACTTCTTAAAATAAGCGGCGAGGCCCTTGCGGGAGATCAAGGCAGAGGTCTGAATTTTGACGTGATAAGCGATGTCTGCGCTGCTGTCAAAAAGTGCGTCGGGCTGGGAGTCGAGGTCGGAATAGTCGTCGGCGGCGGCAACTTCTGGCGCGGCGTCAAGGACGGCGGCGGAAAGATGGAGCGGACCCGCGCCGACCATATGGGCATGCTTGCAACAGTGATGAACTGTCTTGCCCTTGCGGATGTTTTCGAGCAGATGGACGTTGATGTCCGCGTTGAAACCGCAATCGAGATGCGCGCGATCGCTGAGCCCTATATACGGGGGCGCGCGATGCGGCATCTTTCAAAAGGAAGGGTTGTCATCTTCGGCTGCGGCACGGGAAGCCCCTTTTTCTCCACCGATACTGCCGCTGTGCTCCGTGCCGCGGAGATCGAGGCCGAGGCGATACTCCTCGCGAAAAACGTGGACGGCGTCTATTCAGCAGATCCGAAGCTGGACCCCAACGCCGTCAAATACGACTTTATATCCTACGACGATGTGCTTGCGCAGCATCTTGCGGTTATGGATTCGACTGCGACTTCGCTCTCGATGGACAACAAGATACCCGTCATCCTCTTTGCTCTTAAGGACCCCGACAACATCGTCCGCGTCGTGATGGGCGAAAAGATCGGCACGACGGTCCAGTAAAATACCGACACGACATTATTGTATTTCACAACGACATCGGAGGGAAAGAAAATGACAGACAATTATCAGGAATTTACCGCTAAAATGAAGAAGACAACCGAGGTCTTGAGCCAGCAGTTCGATTCCGTACGAGCGGGACGCGCGAATCCGGCAGTTCTTGACAAGCTCAGAGTTGAATATTACGGCACACCCACGCCTATCAATCAAATTGCTTCGATCGCGACGCCCGACCCGCGCTCTCTCGCTATACAGCCCTGGGACGCAGGCAGCCTGAAGTTGATCGAAAAGGCTATACTCGAATCAGATCTCGGCATCAATCCGACGAATGATGGCAAGATAATCCGCCTTGTCTTCCCCCAGCTTACCGAGGAGCGCAGAAAGGATCTCATTAAGCAGGTCAAGAAATATGCCGAGGAAGCAAAGGTCGCAATCCGCAATATCCGCCGCGATGCTATGGAGCATTTTAAGGAACTCAAAAAGAAATCCGAAATTACTGAGGATGACCTTAAGGATATCGAAAAAGACATGCAGAAGCTGACGGACGATTATATCAAGGAAATCGACAACATAGCGGCGAAGAAGGAAAAGGAGCTAATGGCTATCTGATGAGCCTGTTTCGCAGAGTTAAAAATACGGCGGGGGAAGTGGATTTCAATAATCTCCCCCGCCACATTGCCATTATTATGGACGGCAACGGACGCTGGGCCAAAAAGCGCGGACTTCCCCGGAACGCGGGGCACGCACAGGGGGCGGAAACCTTCCGCACCATTGCGACATACTGCAAGGATATCGGAATCGAATATCTTACAGTTTACGCTTTCTCGACGGAAAATTGGAAGCGCCCGAAGGATGAGGTTTCGGCAATCATGGGGCTTCTGGAGAAATATCTCTATGAGGCTATTGACCGAATGGAGCGCGACAGGGTCAAAATGAAATTTTTTGGCGATACGGCTCCGCTTTCGCCTAAGCTTCGGCAGCTTATCGAGCGTACGAGCGAGATCAGCTCTCATTATGAGGGCTGCCAGGTCAATATCTGTCTGAACTACGGCGGCAGGGACGAGATAGTCCGAGCCGCGAAAAGCTGCGCCGAGGAGCTCGCCGACGGCGGGGACCATCTATTTACGGAGGAGACATTCTCGAAGCATCTTTGGTCGGGCGGTATCCCCGATCCCGACCTCATCATAAGACCCGGCGGAGAAATGCGCCTTTCGAATTTCCTGCTATGGCAGGCGGCATACGCGGAGCTTTACTTTACGGATACGCTTTGGCCCGATTTTTCGAAGGATGAGATAAACAAGGCCATCGCGTGGTTCCAGCAGCGTGACAGACGCTACGGGGGAATTTGAAATCAAGCTCAAGGCTGAAGGCCGATTTTTCCGTTTTTGAAAGGACCTTAAAGACAATGAAAACCAGAACGATAGTCGGAATCACAGCGATCCCGCTTTTTATTCTTTTGGTGTTTTTTGCGCCTCTCTGGGCGTTTTCAATCCTTGTGGGACTTATATCCGCGGGCTCGGCTTGGGAGCTTCTGCGTTGCGTCGATGCAAATATGCCGATAAGATTTAAACTGTACGCGTGCATTCTGGGCTTCGCGATGCCTGTCGCATATGTGTTTGCGCGCGATGAGGCCGTCGTCGGCACGGCTATATTCTCGATTACGGTACTTATGTTTGCGGAGCTGATGCTCTCATTCGGGAAAGAGGAACATATTAAGTTTGAAACCGTCCTGTATGTCATATTCGCCGGCGGCATAATGCCGATGCTCCTTCTCTCTCTCGTGCGCATCGGCGT
>JAJUHD010000180.1 GCA_029268085.1 Bacillota bacterium
GTTCCGACGCCTATGCTTATCAGCACATTGTTTTTCCACTTATGCAAGACCAGTATTACAATAATCGCGATCAATTCCGGTATGCCGTGAGGCGCGGTTTTCAATGAAACATCTTTCAGGCAGTATACCCCCAGCAATCCCATCATCGCGGGCGGAAGAACCCGGCCTAAATATATAATAACTTTGGGCAGCTTTTTCGTCTCCGGAAACAGCAGAAAAGGCACAAATCTGGTCGTCATTGCCCCCAGGGCAACAGCCAGTATCATAATAGTTGTCTGTATAGGTGTCAGCAGCATATTTTCTTCCTCCCGGCGGCCAATAAAACTAACAAGATAAAAATCATCGAGGGAATGACCAGATTGTCCGCTCCGAAAACAATAAGGCATACAGCCGTGCAGGCAATACCGGTCAGGCCTGATATCCGGTTTTCTTTTTTCTTCATCTGCTCCAGAAAGAGAACTACGAACAATGCCGTCAGCACGAAGTCCAGTCCCTTGGTATTAAACGTGACAAATCCGCCCAGCATACTGCCCAAAAAAGTCCCGAAAACCCAATACAGATAGTCCAGCAGCGAAATAGTCAGATAAAAATACTTCCTGTCTATACCCTCGGGAGGCATGATGCTTGAGGATATAGAAAACGTCTCGTCGCAGAGCGTATATATCAGAAAGACTCTCACTTTTCCAAGCCCTTTATACTTGTCAAGCATGGAGATGCCATAGAACAGATGTCTCGCGTTAACCATAAGACTCAGCAAAAACGCCTGCAGCGGGTCGAAGGCCGCTGTCAGAAGCGTGATTGCGACGAACTGCATGCTCCCGCAGAATGCAACCGCGCTCATAAGCACCGCCCATAATGTTCCGTATCCTTTTGTCTGCATCAGCATTCCATAAGCCATTCCCAGAACCAGAAAGCCTGTTAAGACAGGAACCGTATGAGGAAAGGCCGCGGCAAACGCTTTTCGAAAGTTTTTCTTTTTTATTTCGTTCATTTTTCTTGCGCTCCAGACCGCCGTAATGTACAATACATATTGAACGATTGTTAAATATAATATTGTTTGTTATATATTACGATTGTTCGTTTTATTTGTCAACACTTTTTAGGAGCGCGATATGGATATTAATCTGGTCATTGCCGAAAACCTTAAAAGGCTCAGGATGGAAAGAAACCTCAGCTTAGGGCAGCTTGCCGAGCTTTCGGGCGTCAGCAAGGTGATGCTGTCCCAAATCGAGAAGGGCGATACCAACCCCACGATCAATACAATCTGGAAAATCGCAAACGGGCTGAAAATACCTTATACGGCGCTGATGGAAAAGCCGGAGCATGTCGCCTCTGCTGTCAAAAAATCTGAGATTGCGATGCAGAACGATGAAAACGGTCATTATAGGCTATTCTGTTATTATCAGACTTCGCCTCTGCGCAATTTTGAATTATTTCAGATCGAGCTTGATCCGGGCCACAGTCATACCACCTTCGGCCATTCAGAAAAATCGCAGGAATACATTATGGTGCTGGAGGGCGAACTGACCCTGACAGTCAATGGACAGACCTTTGTTCTAAAACCTAACGACGCTGTCAGCTTTACGGCTTCTGCTCGGCACACTTATCTTTCAAGCGGCAACGAAACACTTAAGGCGTGTCTTATCAACTATTACCCTGCCTGAAAGACATCAAAAAGCCCGGCGTTTTCGCGCCGGGCTTCCTTATTAAGTTTAAAATGCATACCTCAGGCAGTTTTAATGCCGGCTCATGAACATTCAAGCATAAGGCATTTATTGTTTTATTTGCGAGTGTTGCTCAGCTCAATTTCCTTAATTGCATCCAGCCTGTAATCTGCACGTCTTCTCATGGCTACTGATGCTTGTTTATTGATTTTTGCATTATAGTAGAAGTTTTTTGCCTCGGTGATATTTCCGAGCTTGTAAAAAAGTTCACCGATTATCATGCAAAGCTGCTGCTCCTGATCTGGGGAAAATTCCAATTCGGAATAAGCCTTCAGATATTTTTCAAGTGCCTGCTTTGTCAATTCCATCTCCATTTGATCGTCTTTACAGTCGTGATACAGCCAGCTAAGCCTGTGAAGCAGCTTAGCCTGAATCATCTGATATCTTGAAAAGCATCTCGGCGCACAAAACAGGGCCAGATAATAACCAGCAAAAACCGTTGCAGTATCGGGCTTTGTCCCGAATTTAAAATCAACGATCTTCTTCAGAGCTTTGATCTCAGCGGCAAAGCCTGATTTTGTATCATCCGGAGCTTCGAATATATTGTCAAAAGCACTGTACAAACAATGCGGACATGTTATCACCTGATAATAAGTCGGGTCAAAATCCTTATAATGTCTGCGCATATCGTCGTCTGTGCTTGCCGCTCCAAGCTTTGTCGTAAGAATCCTCAACCCGGTAAACTTTCTGCCGCATACCGGGCATTTGTATTCGACCTCGCACATATGCGTATTGTCGTCATTTGTCAATGCCAGCTCATAATTGCCTGTATGCCCGTCGGGAAACAATTCGAACTCATTATGTGTTGCGACAATCGGCAAATCATTGCTCGATTCATCGCGTTTTTCATGATCGTTCGTTTCTGTCCACTTGCGGCCCGTGGCTTCTTCATAGGCCGCTCCTATTTTTTCAATACGTTCAAACATGGCTTTCATAAGCTCAAATGTAAATTTCGGCTCGTTCTCAATAAATGATGCTATATTCAGTTTATTGATCGGCAGCGCTATCACGTCAGTTTCAGCTACTGAAGTGACAGCTGTTTTTTTGTCCGAAAACAGCAGCGATTCATCGAAAAAATTGCCTGATCCGATAGTGGCGATCACACTGTTATCTCTGCTGTCTAAAATGGCAGCCTCACCCTGCAAAATCACATACATTTTGCTTCCGATGCCATTTCTGCTGAACACCGTCCCTCTTTCATATTTTTTTACCTGCGAAAAATCCTTCAGTGTTTCAAAGTTAATAAACGGCATGTTTCTTCCTCCGATTTTAAAAAACAAAAAAGCACCCTTTCAGTACCGCTATACCAAAAGGATGCTGTCGCCGAACATATTAAACATATGTATGCAACTGGCTGACATAGCGGTATCGCCTTAGTCCCTTTAGCTTTGCGCCGTCACCTTTCGATGATTTTGCCAATATTTGTATTATATATCTATTCAATTCCGTTTGTCAACTTAGCATTTTGAAGATTAAATATAATTCCCAATAAAATAGTGGTAATTTTTTTCATTGACAAAACCGCTTGAATTAAATATAATCAACCTACTCATGAGGGAGTAGTTGGCGTACCATACGTTGCAAGTCAACATACTGGCCAATAAAAGACCTGGCTTGCATTAAACAACAAGACTCATGTACGGCATTTGCTGTACCTGCGTCTTATATAAAGACTTTTCAATCGGGTGCCGCAAACGGTGCCTGATTTTTTTATGAGGTGGAAAGAATGGGCTTATTGGAATTGATTTTTATTGCAGTTGGATTATCTATGGACGCCTTTGCGGTGGCTCTCTGCAAAGGCTTAAACATGAGAAAGCTGAGTTTTCGCAATTCGGCGGTTATTGCTCTTTTCTTCGGGGGATTCCAAGGGGCTATGCCGCTTATAGGATGGTTCCTCGGCAAGCAATTTGAGAGCTACATAACAAGTGTCGATCATTGGATCGCATTTGCTCTTTTGGCGTTCATCGGAGGCAATATGATCTATGAAGTGTTCAAAAAAGACAATCAAGAAGACGAACACGAAGATGCCTTAAATATCAAGCAATTGTTTTTGCTGGCCATTGCGACGAGCATAGATGCGCTCGCAGTCGGCATTACGTTTGCATTTCTAAAGGTTTCTATAATACCTGCCGTATCGCTGATTGGAGCTATAACTTTTTTACTGTCGCTTGTCGGTGTGTTTGTAGGGCATAAGTTCGGAGCAAAGTTCAAAACAAAAGCGGAGCTTGCAGGCGGAGCTGTGCTGATTTTGATTGGAACAAAGATATTGCTGGAGCATCTCGGGGTAATTTAATACATGAAAAAGCTCTATATTAATAGGGGCTCGACGCTGTTTAACAGTGTCGAGCCCCTTCCATATGATTAATTTTACCGCTCAATCTCGTACTATACGATGCTGCTGCGATTTTGCGGCAAGATAAAACCAACATATATAATCATACTTTTGCTGTTCGCGGTTATGCTAGTCCGCCTTGTCAACAGAATAGAGCCTAAAACGTGAAACTGAGTTCTTCAGGCTGTTGGCCTGCGCAGACAGTTCCTCGCTGGAGGCGGCGTTTTCTTCCGAAATCGCAGAATTGGTTTGAACTACGGAGGACACCTGCTCTACTCCGACTAAAATCTGAGAAATTGAGGCGGTTTGTTCCTGTGCCTCATCGGAGATGTTTTTGACCAGTTTTTCAACCTCGGCAGTCTTTTCGGCGACCTCGGAAAAGCCTGTGTTCATCTTATTCACAAGAGCGGCGCCCTTTTTGACTGCCACGATTGAATCTTCAATTAGAGCCGCAGTGCTCTTTGCGGCTTCGGCGGATTTCTGCGACAAATTACGAACCTCGTCCGCCACGACAGCAAAGCCCTTGCCGGCCGCTCCGGCCCTAGCCGCTTCAACAGCGGCGTTA
>JAJUHD010000181.1 GCA_029268085.1 Bacillota bacterium
CAGAGCCTGCGCCGATTCAGACTGTCGAAAAAGCCCAAAGGGCTTTTTCGACAAGGGGGTTGCATGACGGCCGCTCTGCCGCGCCCGTCATGAGAGGTGTCATTTCCGACGTACACGCCGCCGGAAATGGCAGATTTGACTTCGTTTCCGCCATTCGTGGCGGAAATTCTGCGAAGCTTTTTTGCTGCAAACAAGTTTTTTGACAAGCAAAATCGGCGCAAGCTCTGGCCTGCGCCGATTTTGAATCAGATTAGTCTTTTCTCGCGTCTATCTCAGCCTGGTACTGCATGACCTTTTCCTTCGTGAGTCTGAATCCGAAGATAAGGAGCAAAGCGCCGACGGCGAGGAAGATGCCGGGAATAAGAGCGAACGATACGGTCATGCCCTGTCTGGCTGCGGCGGACATGGTCTTGGGATCCATTGTGGCCTTGAAGCCGACGGAAGCGAGAGCGGCGGGGATTATGGTGCCCCTGAGGAATATGGCGACCTTAAGCGGTATGTTCTGCAGTCCCATGATCCAGCCGGAAGCGTCCTTGCCGGTCTTCCATGTGGCGTATACGACCGTGTCTGCGTAGAGAGCGGGAGCAGCGGCGAGCTGGACGCCATAGAAGAACATCGCAACAGTCATCAGAGTGATGACAAGCATCGGGTTAGCATAAGTGAAGTATACGAGTATGAGGCAGACTGCAGAAACGACATAAGCTATAATGATGGATGTGCGGCTGGTGAGCCTTGACGACATATAGCGGAACGCATAGGCTCCGATCATGGCCGCGATGCTTGTGCTCAAAATGTATGTCGCCTGGAGCCCCGGGTTGTTGGCGGCGTATTTGAAGTAGTAAATAGCTGAACCTGCAACGACGAAGTTCATGCACCATTTTGCAAGGTCGGCGATTATAAGGACTATGAGCATCGGGTTCTGGAACAGAGAAGCTACTATATCCTTAGCGCTGGTTCTGGTCTTGCTGACCTTCTGAACCTTCTCGTCCTCAACATCCTCGTACCCTTCGGTCATCTTATAGTGGGCATTGTAACCGAGAGCCATAAGGATGCCGAGCACAAAAAGCGCGGCTGCAAACTGATTTTTCTGTCCGACGACCCCGGCAAGCACCGTGGCGAGAGGAAGGCCCAGGTAGGAGAAGAGTATACCACCGAGGCTGTTCCATGTGGCGCGCGAAGAAGCGAGCGTCGCCTTGTCTTCGGGAGTCTTGCCGACTACGCTGACGAGAGCGGAGTTGGCGACATACGGGAAGTTCCATACAACATGGCTGATTATACCTGCCAGAATGATGGTCGTGGAGGCAACGGTAACGTTGTCGCTGATTTTTATGAACTGGAAAGCGAACAGGAACGGTACTATCCACGGCATAATGCGCAGCCATGAACGATAACGTCCGTACTTGGACGGCTTCGTGGAGTTGATGATCGCTCCGTAGATCCAGGAAAGCGCGGAGTCGACAATGTTGATTACCGAGCCGATTGTAGCGACCACTGCCATTGAAAATCCGGCAATGTTTGTGAGGAAGAACGTAAAGTAGAAAGTTTCAATGTTTGTCATAAGCTTGAAGCCGGCGTCACCGACTCCGTAAAGGTACTTGAGCGAAAAACTAAGCGGTTTAGGAGATTTTGCTTTTCCATTTTCTTGCGGCATTGAATGGGCCCCCCTCAAAGTTTTGTATTATATTAATATACTCATAAAAATGAGATATTAACCGAACTTGTTTGCTTAGAGTCAGACCTGCACCGATGAAATGAATTGTTATCATTAACTATTTGTTAACAGAAATATATCATTATGAATTTTTTATGTCAAGATATTTCCTTATTATTTCCGTTCAATAAACACATAATGAGATAAAAAAATGTACATCTCTGAACTATAATAAACTTTTTTTAATCATTAGGCGTGTTTTTTGTAATGTATTTCAAAAAATAGACTAATATTCTAAAAATAATGTGTCAGGATTTTTTCCCGACACATTACTTTTAGACGATAATTTATTTCAGCATTGCTGTGTTCCTACTCCACTACGACCATGTAATAATCAAGCTGTATGGAGTCGGGATACCTCACTGCATAGCATATAAAGAGCCTGTTTTTCAATATGGAAAGGCTTTCGTCGTATATCTCAAACTCGGGCTTTGTGCAGCAGTAATATACATCGGAGGGAGCGATGCCCCCGGAAAGCACTGTCGAAACATACTCGGGAGGAACGGTTCTTATTCCGTCGTTCTGGATATAAAAGCTCCTGCCGTCACTCAGCTTGATGCCGTATCTGGCCGAAAGCTCGGCTCTGCCGTCCGGACGCACTACCTGGCTGTCTACGCCGCCGGGGAGGATGGTTCCGCTTATTGGCAAGGCCGCTCCGACAAGCTCGCCGTCTATTATGGATATGAGCTGACGGCGGCCCGTTTTCCCGTCCTGTCCTATGAAAGTAGGCTTATCGACTCTCGCCTTAATTACAAAGGCCTTAACAAGTTTCGGTTCCAATTAATACACTCCTTTTCTAAAAGGTATAGCGTGCGCTGCTTGAAATATTGGTACAGGAGGTAAAAGGCTTATACTGCTCCGGCCTTGCGTTTTGCGATTTCGTTTTCCATTTCGGCGACCTTTTTGTCGTCGAGCTTGAAAAATGCGAGCGGAATAAGAGAAACGAGAATAAAGATGCAGGGGATGAGGACATACACGTTTTTGATTCCCGAAGCCATGGCGGCAGGGAAGACCTTAAGCGTAGCCTTGTAGCCTATTGAGGCGAGCGCCGCGGTTATTATGACTCCGCGGAGAGCTATTGCGAGCTTGATTGCAAGGGAGCAGAAAGCCATGATGACGCCTCTTGTGTTCTGGCCGGTTTTCCACTCGCTGTATGCTCCGCACATGCCGTAATAGTTTGCGGTCTGTCCGTATGTAATTCCGAAGAACGCCTGAGCGAGGAAAAGAGCTCCTCCGATGGCGTAAAGGTTGTTGGGAAGCACAAGGCATATTGCGTGGAATACAAACCAGCCTATCATGCCAATGAAAGTAGCCTTTTTCGAACCGAATTTCTCCACGACCGTCTTGGTAAAGAGTCCGCCCACCACGCAGCCCAGATAGAACATTATGAGCATTGTGCCCGAGAGCGCGGCGTTTCCGATAACGACTTTGCAGAAATAGCTTGCAGTGGCCGCGGTGATATAAAAAGCCAGAAGACGGAGCGCATCATGAAGCAGGAAAGAGATAAGCGGGGGGTTCACAACGATGCTCTTCGCCATGTCGGCCAGCGTCGCTGGCTTTGCTCCCTGCTGAGTAGTGTCGTGTCCCTTTGTGATGAAATAGTGGATGTAATAAGCTGCCCAGAAAACGAGGCAGAAGATCAAAGCGGTGAGGGTATATGCTGACACGCCTCCCACGGCCACGATAAAAGCGGAGCTGAGAGCCGGAACGGCAAAGGAAGCAAGAATTTTGCCGAGGCTCGAGCCCACAGCAAGCCTTGCGGAAAGGAAGGCCTTATCGTTCGGATCGTTGGAAATCGTGGAAATAATATTGCGGTTTACGGTCCAGCATATATTCCAGACAAAGTGGCTGACAATGTAGCCGAGGCCAATTATAAGGCCCGCCGTTACGTTTCCGCCGATCTTTGTAAAGCACAGCACAAAGAAAAAGGTTACAATCGGCGGACAGATAAGCAGCCACTGACGATACTTTCCTGTCTTGAATGTAACCTTATCTATTACTATACCTGCAAGTACTGCCGCAACAGCATCAACTAGAGCCGAGAAGCCGGTTATTATTGCCGTAATGGAAAGCGGGAGAAGCGCAACGTCCGTGAGGAAGAATACCAGGAACGCGGTTTCCATCGTGGACATAAGCGAGAATCCAACCTCGGAAATGCCCCAAAGAGATTTGATGCTTTTCTTCATTTTTCTGACACCCCTCAAAAATGTAGATTAAACCGATAATAAATCGATTTAGCCAAAAAGATTTTAGAATGAAATAATTATTAATGTCAAGATAAAACGAGAGGTTTCCAATGATTTTGGAAATAATAAACATATTTTTGGAAACAATTTATTCATATTTTAATACATATACAAATTTTTTATCTGCGGGAGAATATATATACTTTTGTCCCCGATATGCGCTGTAATTCCCAATATTTCACGCAGCATTATTATCGCCTTTAATTTTTGATTTATTATATTGACAAACACGATTAAAGCGTGTTAATATAATGCCCGTGCCAATAATTTGGGGGTATAGCTCAGCTGGGAGCGCGAGCTAGCCGATTACGATAACATAACAACCGAATATTTGCACTTTTCCACATCTGGGGGTATAGCTCAGCTGGGAGAGCGCTTGAATGGCATTCAAGAGGTCAGCGGTTCGATCCCGCTTATCTCCACCAAATTCAAGGAAAAGTGCTTATAGATACCCGCTGAAGTCTTCGGATTTCGGCGGGTTTTGTTTTGTTTCAGGTTCAGTTCGGCAAGGTCAGCCGCCGCCTTGGCGTATTCCCGCTGTGCGGCCTTATAGCGGCTTTCATGCTCC
>JAJUHD010000182.1 GCA_029268085.1 Bacillota bacterium
CCCAGCCACGAGAATACAGTCGGAAGGCCAAAGACCGATACGCCGCCCGTAACGATGTATGTAAGTCCTCGCGCAATCGTCATCATAGCTAAAGTGGTTATCATCGGAACGACTTTGAATCTGGTGATCATAATCCCGTTTATCAGGCCGCAGACAACACCGACGACCAAGGCTGTTCCTATGAGAATAGCTATACCGCCGGCAGTTGACATATTGGGAAACCGGAGCCCGACCATACAGGCTACAACGCCGGCAAGCGCCGCAACGGAACCGACGGAAATATCGATTCCGCCGAGGATGATAACATATGTAAGTCCGGCGGAAAGCACCGCGTTGATGGCCATTTGCGATGTGAGATTAAACAGGTTTTTACTGCTGAAAAATGTCGGGTTCCCAATGCCGAATCCTATGCACAATAAAACCAAGAATACGACCACCATGTTTTTTGTTAACCACGATTTTGCCTTACTCATTTTATTTAGCCCACCTTTTTCGAATATCCTACATTTTATTAAGCTTGGCTGTGGATACTTGCCAACTCAATGATTTTCTGCTCGTCAGCTTCCTCGTAGCTCAATTCTCCGCTTATTTTTCCTTCGCGCATTACCAGTATCCTGTCACTGATGCCAAGAATCTCGGGGAGCTCAGACGATATCATTATGATACACCCGCCGTTTGCCACAAACGCATTCATAAGAGCATAAAACTCCGACTTGGCGTTAACATCGATACCTCTTGTGGGTTCATCTAAAATCAAAATCTTGGAGTTCGCAACAAGCCATTTAGCGAGGATTACCTTTTGCTGGTTTCCTCCCGAAAGCGTACTGATTATTGTTGAAATCCCGGGAGTCTTAATTCTCATTTTTTCAACCGAGTCCTTGCTGCATTCAGCTTCCCACTTCAAATCAAGTATACCGAACTTTTTATGGTTGCGCGTAAGGCTTGGCAAAACAATATTATCTTTTATCATGGCATTGAGCATCAAGCCTGTTCTGCGTCTGTCTTCGGTCACCAGCCCGATTTTTTGTTCAATAGCTTCCCTTGGGTTCTTAATTTTAGTTTCTTTTCCTTCAATAAAGATTTTCCCGCGTTCAGCTTCGCGGGCGCCGAAAATCGTCTCCATCACTTCGGTGCGCCCCGCGCCTATCAATCCGGATATGCCTAAGATTTCTCCTTCATATGCGGTAAAGGAAATATCCTCAAACTCGCCTTTACGCGTAAGTCCCTCGACGCGAAGCATTTCTTTGCCTCTGTGATGCTGCACACGGTTGTAATAGTCCTTCATTTCCCGGCCTACCATGCTTGCAACAAGCTGCTTTTCGGTAACTTCGTTCATCATGAAAGTTTTGACCTTGCAGCCGTCACGCATAACGGTAACTCTATCACAGATAGCAAACAATTCCTTCAGCCTGTGGGTAATATAAATAATTGCAACGTTGTTTTCTTTCAAAATGGCGATCTGCCTGAACAACGCGTTGATTTCATTCTCGGATAAAGACGAAGTCGGTTCGTCCATAATAACAACTTTGGCCTGCTTGGAAATAACCTTTGCGATTTCGACCATCTGCTGCTGCGCAGCGGTCAACTCTCTGGCAATATCGGTAGCTTTGATGCTGACCCGCATAAAGTCAAGAATTTGTTGCGCATCTTTTTCCATCTTCTTTCGATTCAGGAGAAATTTGCAGGATTGTCTCGGCTCTTCGCCGAGGAATATATTTTCTGCAACAGTCAAATCGTTTGCAATACTCAGTTCCTGGTGAATAACAGCAATGCCTTTGTCAAGCGCCTGACGTGGGTTTTGAAAATCAACGGGCTTGCCCTCAAAAATTACCTGACCTTCTGTTGGGGTGTACACACCGGAGATAATTTTAATCAGCGTAGATTTTCCCGCTCCGTTTTCGCCAAGCAACGCATGTACTTCTCCAGGATAAAAATCAACATCCATATTGCTTAATGCCTTTACGCCCGGAAAAAGCTTTGAGATGTTTTTTACCTGTAAACATGGTTCCATTGCTTCAGCCCCTTAAATATAGAAATAAATTGCACAAGTTCAAAATTCCATAAATGTGCCCGGTAAATAAATTACTCGGGCACATTTATGTAACTTATTTTTTACCAAAATAATGAGAACTAAAGTAACTCTTTATTCTGCTGCGTTTTCTGCTGTAATGATGTACGGAGCGATCATGATCTTTTCCTGATCAACCTTGCCGTTCTTAAGGAAGTTCACGATCTGCTGAGTGATCTGTGCGCCGATTTCCTTGGGATTCTGGGAAATCTCAGATACCCAGTACTTGCCGTTCTCTGAATCGAGGATCGCAGCCTTTGCATCAGGGTTTCCATCGAAGCCGATGATCTTTGTGCTTGCACCTGCGGCCTTGACGGCAGCCAGAGCGCCAGCTGCAGCGGGATCGCCGACGCAGAACACTACTTCAAGGTCAGGGTTCTGCGTAAGGGCGTCTGTCATAAGCTGCTCTGCCTTTGCGGAGTCGCCTGCATAGTTTCCGACTTCAATGATCTGGAGATTCTTGTCGGATGCCTTAACAACTTCTTCCCAGCCTGCGCGGCGGTCCAAGCAGGACTGCGGCTCATCGAAGTTGATAATGCCAACTTTAGCGCCTTCCGAAGCAAGACGAACGGTTTCCTGTCCGCCGAGGCGTCCGCCCTCGACATTGTCTGTACCGACAAAGCACTTAACAACATCAGTTGCCGTACTTGTGCAGTCAAACGTAAAGACGGGAACTCCTTCAGCATCTGCGGCTTCCATAGCGGGAGTTGTGCCGCCGGGATCGTTGCAGGAGAGCGCGATCGCGTCGCAACCCTCTGTCACCAGATTGTTGATGTGGTCCGATGTGACGTTGCCGTCGAGGTTGCCGTCGAGAACGATTGCTTCAATTCCGAGCTTCTCAGCTTCTTCCTTAATGCCTTCTTCAATCAGGCAATAGAAGACATGCTCTCTTGAACCGACAATAAAACCAACTTTAAGCTTTTCTGCGGATGTCTCCGCGGAAGGAGCGGCGCTTGCTGCCGGATCAGCACTCGCTTCCGGAGCTTTTGAAGCGCATGCTGCCAGTGAAAAGAGCATAGCAGTTGCAAGTAAAAGAGCCAGCCATTTTTTCATTTTTTAATTTCTCCTTTTGTTTTTATTTTTAAGGCCTTACGCCTTAGATACAGTTTTATTTTCAGAGTACCCAAAAAGCTTGCTTGCTGTAGACTGATTCGTGATAAATACATTTACCGCTCCGGAACTCAAAACCGAATCGATCGCTTTTAATTTGTTATCTCCGCTTGCTATAGCGATAGTCATTTTTGCATTTCGAATTTCTTCGGGACTGATGCTGATGATCCGATCGTCCAAATCAGTATTGACAATCTTCCCGTTTTCCCCGAAATACCTGCAGCACACATCGCCGATAATATTCATCTCATCAAAGTTCAGATGATTATATTCCAGTTTTTTTCGCAGCGTAGAGGGCATTTTCGACTTCAAGGCGCCGATTCCGACAACCAGAATATCCAATTGGCTCCACAGGTTGGATACTTTATGTACATTGCTGTCCTCCAGCAAAAGGTCTCTGACCTTTTTGCTGTCAACAACGGCCGGAGCATATAGCTTATAATGCCTTCCGCCCATTTTCTCAGCGGCCGTCTGAACAATGCTGTTGAGATTGTAAATCGATTCTATCTCATCGACGCCGCCCACAACTGGTACGACTGTGACATCTCTTTTATGGTCAAAGCGCAATTGGCGAACCATTTCCGAGATTGCCATTCCCCAACCAAGACCAACAACATCTCCATCCTTGACAACAGATTTGATATAAGAGCTGCTCAGGCGGGCAATATCATTGCCGCTTCCTTCGAACTGTTCAGGATCTGATGCTATCAATACTTTCTCAAGACCGTATTTTTTTTGTAGCTTTTCCTGAAGAAACGCGACACCACCTATAACGTCTTCCGTAATTCTAATTGAAACAATCCCTTTTTCTTTTGCGGCTTTGATCATTCGGGAAACCTGTATTCTGTTTAAGCCAAGCGTTTTAGCAATTTGGTTCTGTGTTAGATCCTGTTCATAATACAGTCTTGCTACCTGAACCAAATCGCTTGTTTTATATGCCACTCTTATATCAGCTCCAATGCTTAACTAACGGGTTCACAATTGCACTATTGTACATCGGCGTTCTGTTTTGAAATGTTTCAAATTGTTATGATTTGTGTTAAATATATCTTAAGTTATTCCGATAGTCAATACATTAGTTTTCGTTTGCTTACGAATTTCCGTTTTTCACACACTGCATAGAAACTATTTGTGAATAAGCAACATATACAATAATTCGTTTTTGCACATTAGTGCATTTTTTGTTATTTAAATAAAAATGCCTAGAAATGGTATAGCTTTAATAGTAAAAAAGCTATGTACTATTCGTTTATTCGTTCAACTTCAACCTGATCAAGAAATCTATCGAAATCTTCTTTTTGGCACAATTGAGTTCCCTCTCTGATCAAAGACCCATGCGCA
>JAJUHD010000183.1 GCA_029268085.1 Bacillota bacterium
CCTTGCCGTGATGCCGATACCGACGCATTTCAAAATCGGAGCCATATACGCGGATGAAAAGCCTGATTCCAATTCCACAAGGTCTAGGACTTCCTTAACCGAGGAGAACATTTTTATCGACATTCCTACGATCAATACGCATACGGCAAGGCCAAGAACTGTCGAAAGTTCAGGATTTGTTTTCTTTATAATCAGCATCAAAACGGTTCCGGTAATGCCGATAACGACGGCTTTGATTACAATATCCATTACTAGAGCCCGAACAGGCTTTTAATCAGCGAGAACAAATCGCTGATCTGCTTGACTACCAACGTGAGGACAACAACAAGCGCCGCCAGTGTCACCATCAGCGCCTGATCATCACGTCCCGTACGGTTGAGAAGAATATTGATCACCGCGACAATTATCCCGATGGCGGCTATTTTGAATATGAGGTCGACTTCCATAGTGTCCTCCCGTAAGTTATCGTCAGATTAGTACTGCGGCAAGCATGAGTCCGAAGGTCAGGCCAAGACCCGTAAAGAGTTTCGCTCCCTCTCTTGCTCTTTCAGATGTTCTTTTAAGCTCCGCCTCAAGATGTTCCGCGCAGGCGGCTATGGCCTCGGACTGTTCAGTCTCCGTGTATCGTCCCAAATAAGCCCCGACCCTGCAGAGCTCCTGCCGCTGTCTTTGCGAAAGCGAAACCGAGCGGTCGTTTATTACGCAGCCGCTCCATATCTCCGCAAGGCTTTCCTCTCCGAAGCCCTCCATTTTAGCGTTCAGGTTTTCGAAGAAGCCTTGCAGTGCCGTATCCGGGAGCAGCCGAAGCTCCGCAAATATTTCGGGTATCGGTACGGCACCGTTTTTAAGCTCCGCATCGATAAATCTCAGGGTATCCAGCATTCCAGCTAGGCAGCTCCGCCTGAAGTAAAGGCTCCTCGCCTGTCCGATTCCCAGAAGTGTACAGGCGCAGACAAGGAGCAGAGCACCGATGATCTTCACTCTAGTTCCTCCACGGTATAATACCGTTTGCCTTTGATGTTTTCTATTATCACTGCCCTGCTGAAAATCCTTTTGTCCAGCAGCCTTCGATATAGTGCACGCTCAGTCAGATCCATGATACCTGCTCCGTGCGCCGTCGCAAGAAGCGTTACACCGCAGTTTGCAGCCGTTTCCGCGGCCTCGATGTCCTCGGGCGAGGTTATCTCATCGAAGGCTATGAGCTGAGGGGCCATCGAACGGAGCAGGAGAAAGATGCCCTCGCTCTTCGGCGCACCCGTAAGAACATCCGTCCTTGCTCCGACGTCGAAGCAGGGCTGTCCTTCAAAGGTGCCTGCCACCTCGCTGCGCTCGTCGACGAGCGAGATTCTTGTCCCGCTGTCGGAGAGCAAGCGCACGAGCTCGCGCAAAAGGGTCGTCTTTCCCGCCCCGGGGGGTGAAACGATAAGCGTGGATTTGAAAATACCATCCGTAAGAGCTTTTATGATGCCGTCTGCGCAGCCCCGTTTTTCACGCGGTATCCTGATGCAGAGCGAGGACAGCCGCCGAATGCCCGCAATCCTGTTTTCCTCGGTGACTGCGGTACCGCATAGACCTACGCGGCAGCCGCCTTCGCCGGTAACAAAGCCCTGCCTGATGCTGTCTGCATATGTATGAGCGGATGCGCGCGTTGCAATCTCCAGAACAAGCTGCAGCTCCGAGGCTGTGACCCTGTGTGCCGGCAATATCTCAACCTCGCTGCCGGATATAACCAGAGACGGTGCTCTTCCGGCACGGAGCCTTATTTCCTCCGCTCCGTCCGTTGCGCTTTCCGGAAGATTAAGCACCTCAGAGCGGAGACAGGGCGGCAGAAGCCTCGCGGCCCTCAGAAATTCCTGCGTAGGATTTTGCGTCATTGTTTCACCCCCGCTAAATCATATTAAACTTGTCCTCGCAATATGCAGATAAAATGATTTCGTTAATATTTCATACAAACTGATAAAAAATATAAGGGAGCCGGCCGTAAAACGGTCGCTCCCTTTATTGCTTCTTGCTAACTATTATTGTGGCCTGCGATCTCAAAAAGGATATTTGCCTATCGGTTTTCGCCTTTGCCCCTCTGAAATATACGCAGATTTCCTCCAAGTTCAAGCACCGGCAATCCGCCTATCTGATTTTCCTGCATTCGAGATAATATCTCTTGTCGCGTGCGGGACCGATTGAAAAGCTCTTTGCCGGAAAAACACCGCTTTTCATGATTGACGGGAAAAGCTCGTTTTTGTCCATCGCGGGCAAAAGCAGGCCCGCGCAGCCGTCACGGCCAGCCATCTCGAGCGCGGTATCATCGTCATGGATGTAGTCGAGCTTTCCGCCGTGCGCTTTGGCATATTCTGCACAGAAGCGCTGTGAAACAGCGATCAGGCTGCCTATGGTAAGCCCCGTGACCGTGATCTCCTCAATCCTTCCTCCGCTGGCAAGCTTTATCCTGTGCACTGCTTTTCCATCGCCGCGAATACCGCCAAAAAAGCTGCGTGCCTCCTCGAAATAACTCTTTGGCTCGATTTCGAACAGCACCCTATGGATAGGCTCAAAGGAGATAGAGGGATCATGGATATTGACAAGCTCCGCCATACCATAACGCGCAGGGTGTTTTTCCCTCTCGGCAGGCGTAAGAGTATCCCTTATCTTCTCCCAGCAGAGGCGCGCTGTCGCAAGACTGTGATTGCCGTCTCCCATTGCAATTACGACCGGCGCTTTACCCCTTAGAGCATATCGTTTTTCGAGGTATTCGGACTGTGCGAGTTTTGAGAGCGCTTCCTGCACTTTCTCCGCAGCTTCTCCGCAGACGCGTATGCCCGTGATGTGTCCGCCGCCGTCCATAAGATCGAAATCGTAGAGTTTCTCGCCTTCTCCGACACTGCCCATAACCGTGTTTTCCGGGTCGTCCACAAATACGACTATATGCGGGAGCTCGAGACACGCTCCCTCTCGTATTTTCACACGAGGCGGAAGCCTCGATTCCACAGTACCTTCTGTCGCGTGAACAGGCGAAACGGAATCGGCCCTGTAATCATAGGCTTCAAGGTCGATAAGCCCGACAAGCCCGCGTCTCTTTTCCCCGACTGTCAAATCACGTTCAACATATACATATGAATTCTCGACTGTCTTGAAGATACCTTCTGCCAGATAGTTTTCCATAGTTCGGTTTATCTTTTCGGTCTCAGCGGCTGTGTCCTTAATCTCAAGATAAGCCTCGGGAAGAATCAGCCTCAGCGTCGAAGGCGCTGTGCCGACCTTCCTGTCAACAGCATCCCAGTATTCCGGCTGAGATGTATATTGATCGCAGGCAATGACGCTCCATAGACTCATATCCGCGTCCTTCGGCAGAAGAATGTCACCGGGAATAAAGAGCTTTTCCATAAGAAAATATCCTCCAAAATAAATCGTACCAAAATAGTAGCAGACCTGCACGAGTTTGACAATAGTTCAGTGTCACTTTAAATCGAAAAACACTAAACATTGTCTAAAACATCTTTCAAAGCCGCGAATTCTGTGATATCATTAAGCGCTGAAGGGAGCGTATCAGTCTGTATGGAAAATGTGCTTGCAGTAAAAAGAGAACTTATCGCCCGTTTTATTCCTCTGAAAGGCATAGTTACGGAAAACTGTAATGATGTAGTTGACATAATTCTAAATAATTACGAATTCCTACCTCGCCCAGAAGCGGAAAATGATCCCTCGCATAAGCAGATCATCCCTTATGTAACGCTCTGCCGAGGCGACGAAGTTTTTGTCACTAGAAGGCTCAAAAAAGGCGGCGAATCGCGCCTGCATGGCTTGTTGTCCATCGGCGTCGGGGGGCACATTAATCCCGATAAAGACGGATATGACGATAAGGTCCTTGAGCGCGGAATGAAGCGTGAGCTCGAAGAGGAAGTTTACATAACTAGTATGGGTGCTCTCTTGCCGCGCGGCATGATCAACGACGACACGCAGGAAGTCGGTTCCGTGCATCTAGGTCTGTTTTATACTCTTGAGGTCACTGGCGATGTATCCGTTCGCGAGACTGAAAAGCTCGAGGGCTTTTGGGCAAAGCGTTCTGAGCTGCCTACGCTCTCGGAACAAATGGAGACTTGGTCGCAGTTCGCTGCACAGGTGCTCTGCGAATAATACTTTAAAAAACGCAGACACTTTTTCAAGAGGTGACTGCATGAACAGGAATAATAAATCGCCCGAAATCCCTTTGGGTTTGGGTATGGCGCTTGCCAAAAATCCGCCCGCGATGGAGAACTTTGCAAAGATGACAAACGAGCAGAAGCGGTCTGTCATCTCGCGCACTCACGGCATCACTTCATCGCAGGAAATGGAATCTTTTGTCCGTTCCTTTATCAGCGAATAAAAAAGAGAGCAGCATTTGCTGCTCTCTTTTTGCATATAGTTTACCTTTTGCCTTTGTCGTAAATCTCGCCGAGAGCCCGCGGCGCGCGGTTCGTCGAGGAGAAGAACATCAAAAGCAGGAGTGTCAGAACATA
>JAJUHD010000184.1 GCA_029268085.1 Bacillota bacterium
CAGTATAACGATATGAGAGCGTTCGCGGAACTGTGGATCAACCCGGACAGCGATGAAAAGGACATGCCGGAAAATGTGTCTCAGGGAATACATCTGCTTATGGTGATCGATGTCGAAGGAGTCGGACGGTTTGAAGCGGAATTCTTTGTGCATGATTCAACGATTGATTTTTCGCTTTATTGCCCGAAGGGCTGCGAATCCGGGTATGAGGAGCTTATGAAATCAATGCCGAAGCTCCTTTATGGAACGCCGTACCATGCCGGAAAAACGGAAGTTCTGACTTTTGAAAATACCCGTTCGCTTATGGATGTTTTCAAATCTCTGCCTTACAGGAGGGTCGGAGTGGATGTCAAAATTTGATTTGAAAGCGGCCGCGCTGAAATATGACATCGGAAACGACTTTGCGCCCGTTGTGGTTGCTTCCGGATACGGTCCGGTTGCAGAAAAAATTATAAATATTGCTGAGCAGCAGGGTATACCTGTTTACAGGGATGACAGTGTTTCGTCAATGCTGTGTATGCTGGATGTAGGAAAAAGCATTCCTACGGAGCTTTACGAAATCATTGCGAAGATATACTGCAGCATCCTTATGTCCGCGGAAAAGTACAAAGGTATTGATACTGAAAAATAAACAGATTTGGTTTGTATTATCTGGGGGGGACAAAGGTGTTAAGTCATATTCAAAGTCTTAAGGAGCAAGAGCTTGAGACCAAAAAGCAAAAACAGAAAAATATGCGGCTGGCACGTCTTCTTATGGTTGCCACCCTGGTTGGCTTATCGCTTTTCAGCTTGCTTACAATTATCTCCACCATTGAGCCGAAGGATACTGCGGAAGCAAAGGGGATAGTGCCTAAAGAAATCGTTCCCCAAAAGACCGTGGAAAAGGATTCGTGGGAGCTTATACTTGTAAACAGCCAGCATGTTCTTTCTATGGATTTTACAGTGGATTTAATAAAGTTCGGGAACACCCGTGTGGATTGCAGGATTTCGGAGCCGCTTCGGAAAATGATTGATGCGGCAAAAGACGAAGGAATAAATATAAGCGTATGCTCCGGCTATAGAAGCGTTTCGGAACAAAATGCACTGTATAACGCCAAATGCCTTTTTTACGTTAGTCAGGGCTACAGTGAAGAGGCAAGTAAAATCCTTGCATCCCAATACATACAGAAGGGCGGCGCGAGTGAGCATCATACCGGACTTGCCGTTGACCTGCTGACGGACGGCGCTGCGGATCTCGACGAAAGCTTTGCTGAAACGCCGGCATATGCATGGCTTAAGGAAAACGCCGCGAAATACGGCTTTATTGAAAGGTATCCAAAGGGTAAAGACCAATTTACCGGGATATTATGGGAGCCATGGCATTACCGCTATGTCGGAGAAAGCAATGCTGAGGAAATCGTATCGAAGAACCTTTGCCTTGAAGAATATTTGCAGGATATAGACGGCGAGCCTTAAAACCTGTTTTAAATAAGTTGTTTTGTTTTATCGATTGAAATTTCCATCATTTAGCGTTATTAATTATAAAAGAATAGTTAACGCAGGTTAACTGATGTAAAGGACTTGACCTCATTTCCAACATAAATTAAAGGGAGAAATGATATGGAAACCCATATAATAAGACAACCTATCCTTGACCAGAATCAGAAGCTTATAGCATACGAGCTTGTTTATTATCAGGATGCCAGCGCGCTGTATAATCAGCGGGATGCACATGTTGCAAACACGATAGCCACGTTTTTTGACGGAGTCGATGCGAGAGACTTTTTTGAGGGTAAGGATTGTTTTCTGACTTTTACGCCTAACCTTTTGATGAAGGATATACCCCGTATTTTTGACGAGAAAAAGCTCGTGATCCAGATCGAAGAAAATGTCCTCATCAATTCGGATGCGAAAGCGATCCTCAACAGATACAAAAAGGCCGGCTACCGCATCGCGGCCCTTGGGTTTGATTTTAATAAACGATATCTGGACCTGCTGCCCGACATTGATATTGTAAAGGTGGATTTTTCCGATCCGAAAAGCGAAAACATAGACGCTCTCTGTACGCTGGCGAAAAATTTCGGGAAAAAGCTTGTGGCTTACGGCATCAATTCCTCCGAATCTAAGGAACTGGCGTTATCATACGGCTGCGACTACCTTCAGGGCGACAGCGTTTCCGAGATGATTACAACTAAAGTGCATAAGATGGACCATCTCCAGTCCAATTTCTTCAGGCTCATGGCGTCCATAACGAAAGAAACTCCCGATTTTGATGAAATCGCAAAAATTATATCCATGGACGTTACACTTGCTTTTTCCCTTTTGAAGATGATTAACTCCGCATATTTTGCTTTGCCTAATAAGATCAATAGCGTAAAACAGGCTTTGACTATTCTTGGACTTGGGCAACTGAAGCAATGGATATACCTGCTGAGCTTTTCAGATGAGGGAGGTATTACGGATCAGCTTATCAAGCTGTCGTTCCTCCGTGCCGTTTTTTGCCAGGAAGTATCTCAGTTTGGGGTAAATTCCCTGATCTCGAGGCAGGAGGCATATTTGCTCGGTATGTTCTCAACGCTCGGACTGCTGCTTGAAGTTCCTATCAAAAGCGCGGTTGAGGAACTGCCGCTTTCCAATGAGCTGAAAAAAGGCCTTATCGGCGAGGAAGGATATTGCGCAGACCTGCTTGAGCTCTGCACCTTATATGAGAAGGGCAAATGGGGAAAGGTCGCCTTGCTGATAAACAAGCTGGGGCTTCAGGAGGATATCGTTAAATCCAAATATATGGAGGCTGTCGCTTATGTCAACGATATTTGGGCGGAACTGTCGATGCCCGCTGCCCGAGAATACTAGACAGATCGTAAGTAATATGTTATTATTAAAAAACCTAATGGCAAAATATTGAAAAATGCATAACAGTTAGAACTTGGCGGTGATGTTTTGGGAATTAATCTTAATAAGCTTGCAGGCTGCCTGTGCGAAATCAAAGACTATGATAATGAGCTTATTGCGCTTGGTAGAATAAACGCGGTTTCCGATGCTGAAGGCAGTTCGATAGACGTGGTTTCAAGCGACGGAAGCGATTTGCCCAGTATGGCATATGGAACGCCTGTAAGGCTAAATGTTTTCAGCAGCAAGCACTCGTATCTTGGGCTTGAAGGCTATGTTTATATAGCGCATAACAGTTTCTGGAGGCTGAACAATGTAACCTGTTTCGGGGAGAATGAAAGAAGGAGCTACTTTAGGCTTAAGACTCGTTCAAAAGCGGAGGTTGAAAAAATTCCGGAAAGCAACGAGACTGAAGGAGAGACGGCGGTCGTCAAATACCCGTGCATTGTCACGAGCGTCAGTATTTCAGGCGTGCTCATAGCAGTCCAAGATGAAAAATGCTTTTTTCCTATCGGCACAACGCTGATGCTTAGGAATTTGAGAATCGGCGAGACCAGTCAGATATTCAACCTGCAGTGCTGTGTAAGGAGGACCGATCATCACACGAAGCTCGGCAATCTGTTTGGCTGTGAGTTTGTTGGGCTTGATAAAAAAGAAGTTGATCGGCTGTGCCAGGTGATTTTTGAACAGCAGCGTATTGAAATTCAAAGAAGGCGGGGCATACTATAATGCCACATCCGAAATCAAACCATAATAAATAAACTGCTTAGCTTTATCTGCTAAGCAGTTTTTTATCCTTCTATTAAAATGACAGTTAATGGTGAGGGTTCGACCTGATCTGTATCGCTGCCTTGATAAGCGCATCCATTATCATTTTTGTCGGTATTTCAGCCTCTACCCTTTCAATTTTCGAGGGTTGGACGACCGCATAGCGCGGAGGAAGATTGTTCAGAGCGCAGGCGCAGATATCCCGCCGGCAGCGGTCGCAGCCGCATACATTGAACCTCTGTATAACCGCATCGACATACTTTAAAACAAGGTTTTCCATAACATTTATCGTTGCGATTGTTTCCGTTTCCATGAAACCGGTGTTTCTGGCAAAGATTTTATCACGCAGAGCGGAAAGGGAATCGGAGCTTGCTTCAGCTTCGGCATGGTCTGAAGCTGAAGAATCAGAGAAGAAAGGATTACTGCTTAGAGCCGGCATGATCTTCGAAAACATAAGATCCTTGTCCAGCTCTTTTTTAGATTTTGCCATGTTCTAAATAAGTCTCCTTTCGAAGAGTTCTTTGACCAAAGCCTGATAATCCTGCACAGCGTTATTATTAGGAGCGTAATCAATTATATCTGTCTGAAGGGTTGTCATTGCTTTGCTTATAACATTGCTGTGCCTTATAACGGTGTTCATTAGCGGTATGTTGAGATGAGTGGCAAGCATCTGAGCCGTTTCCTTTGTGGTGCGGCTCAGCGCTTCGCGGGGGTAGTACCGTACCAAAAACATTCCGGCAATGACGAGATTGGGGTTAAAAGCCCTCTTTATGCGAAAAATGGTCTCATGAACCTGAATGACGCCATGCAGACTATA
>JAJUHD010000185.1 GCA_029268085.1 Bacillota bacterium
GCTGCCCGGCCGACGCAATGAGCTTATCATCAATATAAAGCTGATAAGCGCTTGAAAAAGTTTTAATCCTAAGCCCAAGCCGGGTACCTGCGTCAACGTCGGTAACGATATGAAGCCGATATGTTGCATAGCCCTGTCCGGGCAGCTTTTCCCCGTTCATTTCGTATTTGTTCCATGTATCCGGAACCTTTACATATAAATCCGGATTGGCGCTGCAAAGTTTCGGTTCATCCAGCAGCTTGCTCCAAAAAAACTCCCACTGTCCGTCAAGCTTGAATATAACCTTTTCGTTTAAATATTGTCCACTGAGGTCGAGTGTGCCGTTTTCCGCCGGAATCATTTTATACGGCACCGAAATAAGTGCGGAAATAATAAAAAGCAGAATTAATACTGCAAAAAAGATAGCATATTTTAATTTTCTCTGTATCATCATGACGCTCCAGCTTCGATAAATATACTATATATAAAATTCGGCATAAATTTAGTTTATGCCCTCTATCCATTAAATGCCTTTAAGCAAAATCGGTCAAGTACATTTGAACAAACAAGAGTAAAATTTCCGTTGATTAATTGACTGTTTTTGCATAATGGAGTATCTTTGTATTCGGTAAAAGCATTTTTCACCGGACAGTTGAAACTTCGGCACAAATTCATATTGACTTTTATTAAGGAGTTTGAAATGGATTATCTGTCTGAATACAGGTCTAAGCTCCGCACTGCGGATGAAGCTGTCAAGGTCGTAAAAAGCGGCGACTGGGTGGACTATATCACCTGTCTGGGTATGCCCGTCCTGCTGGATGAAGCGCTTTCCAAACGAAGGGATGAGCTGACAGATGTGAAGATACGCGGCAACCTGCTTTTCGGACCTATCCGGTGCGTGGAATGCGACCTTGCGCAGGAGCATTTCACATACCATAGCTGGCACTGTTCCTCATATGAGCGCAAGCTCGCGGACCGCGGCTTATGTTACTATATCCCCATGATTTTCCGCAATGTGGTACCCTATTACCGGCATTTCCTTGATGTAGACGTAGCCATGATAAGCGTTACCCCTATGGATAAGCACGGTTTTTTTAACCTTTCGACTTCCACAGGGGTTGCGAGGGGCATTCTTGACAAGGCCAAGGTCATTATTCTTGAGGTCAATGACAAATTGCCAAGAGTACACGGCTTTGACGAGGTCATACACATTTCCGAGGCGGATATAATCGTTGAGGGCGAGCACGGCCCCCTGTCCGAGCTCAAGCTGCCCGACCCTACGCCAGAGGATGTCGGAATTGCCAAGAACATAGTTCCTTTTATCAAAAACGGTTCGGCTCTTCAGCTCGGTATCGGAGGTGTACCTAACGCCGTGGGCAAATTGATCGCGGAAAGCGGCATAAAGGACCTCGGTATGCACACCGAGCTCTGTTGTGAGGCTTATCTGGATCTCTATAATGCGGGCGTGCTCACGAATCGCAAATCCAGTCTTCAGAGGGACAAGGGCGTTTTTGGGATCGCTCTTGGCAGCCAGTCTCTGTACGACTGGATAAACGACAATCCCAGCCTGCACGCCTGCCCGCTTGAATATGTGAATTCACCTGAAATCATCGGCTCGATCGACGACATGATCTCGATAAACAGCTGCATCTCCGCAGACCTGTATGGTCAGGTGTGCGCGGAGAGCGACGGTACGCGCCACATAAGCGGCACGGGCGGACAGCTTGATTATCTCACGGGGGCCGCGATGTCCAAGGGCGGCAAGGCCTTTATTTGTATGAAATCCACCTATACCAACCGCGAGGGCGTGCGCAAATCCAGAATTGTCCCCACATTCCAAGGTGATATAGTTACCTCCCCGCGCAGTCAGGCCTATTACATCGTAACGGAATACGGTGCGGTGAACCTTGTCGGGCGCTCAACATGGGAACGGGCGGAATTGCTCATCTCGATCGCTCACCCCGATTACCGCGACGAACTAATTAAAGCGGCAGAAAGCCAGCATATCTGGCGCAGATCGAGCAAAACAATATAAACGAAAGCCCCCAGAGTCTTAAGACCCTGGGGGCTCGTTTTGGGAAGTAAAAATAAATCAGGTGCGGTTCGCTGAGGCAATAAGAATGTCTTCATTATCACAGTTTATCGTGTCTGTCACGTCTGCGCTTTCATATACGGCGGCGGTGTCTTCGGATACCGTCTGCTTATTCAGCTGCATTTCCAACAAGGTAATCCTTGAACCGGCGTCTTGCAGCTTTTTTACAGCTTCCAGTCTATCCATCGTCGCGGCGGAACGTTCTATAATAAGTGCGATGGACCGCCTGTACTCGTTTTCGAGCTGTTCGGTCAGCGCCCTGCCCGCCGCCAGATGCTTATCATTTTGGGCATTCAGGTCTTCGACTGTTTTTAAAAGCTCCGCAGAACGTTTTCTGAGGGTCTCGTTTTCCTCCGTCAGAGTCTCTATGGTCTGCTGTTTCAGGCTGCTATCTTTATTATAAGCGGTAAGCACCTCGGCTTGCATATTGAGCTGTTCCGTAAGCTCATTAACCTTTTTATTCAGCTCTGAGATACACCCCTCGGATAGGCGGGATTGCAGGAAGCCTATCTCATTGTCCTTTTCCGTGACTGTATTTGAAAGACGGAAAATAATGGTTTTTAGTTCCTTTTCCTTCTGCGCCTGAGCTTTGACAAGTTCCTTCAGGGAGAGCTTTTCCTGTTCGGAGCGCTCAAACCTTTCCGCCAGCTCGCCGCTCTCGGCTTTCTGATGTTCAAGCTGCTTTTCGAGGAGGCTTTTCTCGCTTACGGCCTTGTTGAGCTCGTCCTCGACAAGCGCCAGTCTGCCTATGAGCGCGGCAATATCCGGCTCTGCGGCTTCGCCGTTCTCGATCTCATGTATTTTGATTGAACCCAGAAGCTCGCGGTGCTCGTTCTCAAGCCTTAAAAGCTTTGCCTTGAGAGCGTCGGCTGTTTTCCGCAGGTTTTCCTTTTCCTCAAAAAGCAGCTGCTGATTGCGCGCAAAGGTCTCCGCGGCTGCCTGATGCTGTTTGCGCAGAAGGTTAAGGTAATCAAGGACAGAGTTCTTGGTATATCCGCCCAGAGTGCTTTTGAGATACTGCTTTATATCGGATTCCTCGACCTTGGAACGCAGCTTTTCCACAATATTCGAATCACTGTTTGCTTCCGTCATATGGTTCCCCTCCAACATCATGAAATTCCAGAATTTCTCCCGCTGAAACAGAAACCGTGCCAGCCTTAAGCTCAAGCACATGGGCCGTACCTTTGATATGCCTCCCTATGCTCCACGGCTGCAGTGTTTCATATCCCAGCACGGTCAAACCTTTTGAGAGATACACCGCGTCAATCGGTATTTTCATAAAAAAGCAGTGGACGGCCTGACAGCGCATTATAAGAAGCCCCTCCCCGTCTCCGAGGCTTTTTTTGCCCATAAGCCCTTTAAAACGCGCCCAGAAGCTGCCGGCAAGCCTGATATTCGAGGCGAGGATGCGTCCGTTGCAAGAAATCATCATATTGCCACCCTATTTCAGCGAATGCAGAATTGAGACTATTGCCGGACCCAAAAGCACAATGAGCAGTACGGGAAAGATAAATCCGACCATAGGAAAAAGCATCTTGACCTGCACCTTCTGTGCTTTCTCCTCGATCTTTGAACGTCTGTTCGCCCGCATTGCGGCGGATTGTGTGCGGAGGATGTTTTTAATTGAGATGCCAAGCTGCTCTGCCTGTATGATCGCGCCGGTAAAGGACTTTACATCCTCGAGCTCACTGCGTTCGGCAAAAAGCGCCAAAGCATCGCGTCTTGTCCTGCCCATAGAAATCTCCCGGTATGTGACGGTAAGTTCCTCAATAAGCGGACCTTCAAAATGCCCGATCACCTGCAGGAGCGCCTGCTCGAAGCCGAGGCCGGCCTCGACATTTACGCTCAAAAGGTCGAGCACATCGGGCAGCTGCTGCTCCATCGATGCGCGCCTTCCGGAAATCTTGAACGTCAGGTTCAAATGCAGAGCCGCAAAGGCCGCGTAAGCCCCGAAAACCGCGCCGAACACTGCTCTGTACCCCAGCCCTAGATATGCGGCGAAAAGGGTGAAAAGCACCGCTGTTCCGAAAATTACAAGGATTCTTATCATTGAGTATTCATCCACGATCAGGCTAATTCCCGCCTGACGCAACTGTTTTTTCAGCTTCTCCGACTGGGGCTTCCCCGCTTTAGTTTTGAAAAGCTTTTGCTTCGGCGCAAGCTTTGCAAGCTTAGCCGAAAGCGATTTTAACAACGGCTTTATCAGGCGCGCATAAAGGGGTTTTGACAGATCCTCGTCATAAACGCGGTATTTCGTGTCGCTGTTTATGATATCGGAAACTCTTTTTCTGACTCTGTCTTCGCGCGCGCCCTTTGAACCGCACATGAGTACGGTCATCGCGAATATAAAAACACCCGCAGCGATTGCAGTATAGCC
>JAJUHD010000186.1 GCA_029268085.1 Bacillota bacterium
GATGCGTTTTACACAGTTTTCACAGTGCATATCCGGAACCTTTAGTACTGTCATTATGCTAACCTCCTGAATAAAATAATTTCTATTTCATTAGTTTTTGCAGCGTGGACACAAGATCATCCACTACCGCGTCACTGCCGTTTCTGATGTCTTCGACTACGCAGCTTTTTATATGATTTGAGAGAAGCTCCCTGCTGAAGGCGTTCAGAGCCGCCTGTATCGCCGTTACCTGCGTAAGTATATCGGTGCAGTAGGCCTCTTCCTCCAGCATTTTCCGGACTCCGCGTACCTGACCCTCGATGCGGCTCAGACGGTTCATCAGGGAACGGAGTTCTTCATCTCCTCTATGCTTTGTCTTGCTGCTCAAATCCTTTTCCCCCTTAATCTTAGAGCGTTCGTGACTACGAAAATCGAGCTGAGCGACATTGCGAGGGCTCCTATCATCGGACTGAGCAGAAGCCCCAGGCTGGGATAAAGCACGCCCGCCGCGATTGGAATACCCAGAGTGTTGTAGCAAAAAGCCCAGAACAGGTTCTGCCTTATATTGCGTATCGTGAGGCGGCTCAGCCTTATTGCCGCGGGAACATCGTTTAGGTCACTTTTCATAAGGACGATATCGGCGGATTCGATCGCGATGTCGCTGCCGCTTCCGATGGCGCAGCCGATGTCAGCCTGCGCCAGAGCCGGCGCGTCGTTTATCCCGTCCCCGACCATCATAACAGTCTGTCCGTCTTTCTGAAGCCGAGCGACGACCGCCGCTTTATCGTTCGGCAGGACTTCGGCGATTACCTCGTCCGTTCCTACGGCGGAGCCTATGTGGTTTGCCGCAGCGCTGCTGTCGCCAGTCAGGAGAACGGTCTTTATGCCGAGAGAACGCAGTTTTGAGATTGCCTTGCGGCTGCCATCCTTGACCGTGTCGGCGATGCTGACGATACCTAGAACAACGCCGCCTGAGGCGACGATTACGGGCGTCTGACCCTGTAATGCGAGACGCGAGAGATCAGTGGAATACTTATCGGTCGATATTCCGGCTGTCTCCATGAGCTTGGAATTGCCTATGAATAAAGTCCTTCCGTCTTCAAGTACAGCCTTTACACCCAGACCGGTTAAGCTCTCAAATGACCTGACAGCCGGCGAGAACAGCCCTCTAGCCGAGGCTTCACCGGTTATTGCCATTGCCAGAGGATGGTCGGAAAGGCCTTCGGCTCCCGACGCGAGTGAAAGAAGCTCGTCTTCGGAAAGCTCATCCGAGATAACTGCGGTGACGCGAGGTTTGCCCTCGGTGACCGTGCCGGTTTTGTCGAGAACGACGACGTTCGTTTTGTGCGTTATCTCCAGAGCCTCGCCGCTGCGGATAAGTATGCCCTTCGATGCGCCGAGTCCCGTGCCGACTATAATGGCCGTGGGGGTTGCAAGTCCCATCGCACAGGGGCAGGCGATGACGAGTATCGATGTAAAAATCCTCAGCGCGAAGGAGAACTCCGCTCCCGCGATGAGCCAAACGATGAGCGCGATTATAGCGATTGCCATAACTATTGGAACGAAAATTCCTGCGACCTTGTCCGTGGCCTTTGAGATCGGAGCCTTTTTGCCCTGCGCGTCTTCGATGAATTTAATGATCTTCGAAAGCGTCGTTTCTTCGCCGACGCGGGTTATCTCAACATAAAGCGCTCCGTTCATGAGAATGCTTCCGCCGATGACCTCGCTTCCTGCCGCTTTTTCGACAGGCATGCTTTCACCCGTGAGCATAGCTTCGTTCGCGCTGCCTTCACCCTTTGTTACGCGTCCGTCGAGCGGTACCTTAGCGCCGGGCTTTACGAGCACGAGGTCGCCTTTTTTCAGCGTGCTGGTCGGAACCTCCCACTGCCTGTCCTCGCGAATAAGAATTGCTGTTTCAGGCGTGAGTTCCATGAGTTTAGTTATCGCGCTTTTCGTCTTTTCCTTGCTGCCGGCTTCAAGGTGTTTTCCAAGCAGAACCAGCGTGACAACTATCGCCGCAGATTCATAATACAGGCTGTGTATCATGTGCGGGCTGTCCGTAATCAGAAAGGTATTTATCAGGCTGTAAAGGAAGGACGCGGCGCAGCTAACGGCAACCAACGTGTCCATGTTCGGGTTCCAGTGTATGAGCGAATTGAAGCCGTTTATAAAAAAGCGCTTGCCGATATACATTATCGGGACTGTAAGCAGGAGCTCCGTAAGAGCAAAGTTCACGGGATGCGTCTCCATATTGATAATGTTGGGCAGCGGCAGGCCCGAAAAGAGCATCGTGCCCATGGAAACATAAAGCAGCAGGACGGATAGCACCCCGGCTGTAACAAGGCTGCGGCGTTCGCTGAGAAGCTCATTTTTCCCGTTGCCGACCGCTTTTGCGGAGGGAATATCCTCCTTATTTCGAAGCTTAGCCGTAAAGCCCGCCTTTTCGACTTTTAAGATGATCTCTTCGGGACTTAGTAGATTTTCGTCATATACTATCGTCATGCGATTCATCGGAAGGTTAACGTCGCTGCGCTCGACACCTTCCAGCTTCCGTGTGACTCGCTCAACAGCGGAAGAGCAGGCGGCGCAGTGCATTCCGCCGATGTCGTAGGTTTCTTCTGTCATATCTTCGCCTCCAATACCCTATAGGGGTATTAACACAATATACCCTGATGGGGTATTTGTAAAGAGAAATTTTGAATCTAACGAAAACTCTATCGGCAATATAAGGATGCACAGTCGGGCGAATATTAACCGCAATGTAGATGCAAATGGCTATTGAAAAAGTAAATACTTTGTTGTATAATAACCTTCGTCACATGCCGGTGTGATGGAATTGGTAGACGTAGTGGACTCAAAATCCACCGCTGGCGACAGCGTGCCGGTTCGAGTCCGGCCACCGGCACCATAATTTCTTCCCAAAAACGATGTCCTGCGGTAAAACCCGCAGGACATCGTTTTTTCCCGTTATCGCTGTGCACTCAATTAAAAGTAATTAAGTAAACGTCATGTCTCGGGGGCCTCCAAAACAGTGAATGCTTCCATAAGACGGATTCAAAGGCTTTGTATCTTGGTGTCGTATGGACAGTAATTGAACAAGGCCTAACATAAAAGATCCCGCAAACCACTGAGGCTTCAGTGATTTGCGGGTTTAAACAAACGGAGAAATATAGAAAAAGTATTTTATGCGTAGAACTTATGGTTGCCTATTGTGGCAACGTAAGTGCGGGTTCTGGTGATCCATGAGCTGGTCGCTATCGCGGGATTGAGGAAAAACATGCTGCTGCCGACTACAGAGGCTCCGTCAAGGCACAGTTTCGCGGCAAGTATGCTTTCGGATGTAGGCGTATTATTAATTGTTCCGTTCGCGACAGGCGTAAATTGTATGCCTCCAGTGGTATCAAAAATAACACCATAGATGCTGTTGGGAAAATCCGGGCTGGCCACGCGGTTAAGGATGACATTTCCGACCGCAATCTTTCCTCTGATAGGTTCGCTTTCACTTTCCGCATTAATTATACGGGAGAGCCAGTAAACTTCGTCGTTGTCGTAATACTGGTCTCCTGATGTGATCGTGCCGCTTCCGCTTCTAACGGTTACTTTCTGCGTATACCCATCCCATGTCACCGAAGCTCCCATCGCTTTGGCGAGGACTCTGATAGGAACCATAGTTGTGCCGTTAATCAATTTGACATCATCCGATACAAAGAGCATACGGCCGTTAGCCTCAATATAGCAGTTTCCCGGACGCGCGGTGATGGTAAGGTTCGATGCCCTGATAACAGCGCAGTTGCTCTCCCAGGAAACTTTGGCGTCAGGTCTCAGCATGAGACTGACAGCCCTGAGCGGTACATAGGTTGTTGAATTGTAAACTATAATATTTTTTGTCAGCGTAGTACTGTTGACCTGCAGGGATAGGGCGTCTGCGTGTGGCACGACTGCTATAAGCATACTCACGATCAGCAATGACATAAAAAACTTCTTTATCATGTTGCTCACTCCTTGCCGTTGAATTGTCTATATTGTAACTTTTTGTTACCATTAAAACAAGGAGTAAGTTATTCCAGCGGCTTATGCAGCAGAATCCCCGCAAACCGTTATGGCTTGCAGGGATTTTGTAATTGCGATAATTAATATTATTTATTATAGATTCAACCTCTTGGAGGTCCGGGAGGCCAAGGCGGTCTGGGCGGAGGTCCGGGAGGCATAGGCGGCCTGGGCGGAGGACAGGGAGGGCAAGGAGGACACGGCGGACGCGTCGGCTTGCAAGGACCCCAAGGAAATATATGGCACAGAGGATTTCTTCTTCTCGGCATGATGAAGCCTCCTTCTATGAACATATTATGCTGATCTGCAGATGAAGGCTAACGAATGTGTAATTTGATAAAATTAAGAAAATTTCCGTTTTCATATAACTCAAAATTGTCTTCCCAATACTTAGTACTTATATCATTTCCATAAACATCA
>JAJUHD010000187.1 GCA_029268085.1 Bacillota bacterium
ACCGGCAAGGGCTTCGCTATCGGCTCCGCTTCGCTGACCGCTCTTGCTCTGCTCGTCTCCTATGTCAATATCGTTGAGGCGAAGGGCGTTGAAATGAATCTTTCTCTAACGAACCCGACGGTTCTCGTGGGTCTGTTTATCGGCGCTATGCTAACCTTCCTGTTCTCCGCTCTCACAATGAGCGCGGTTCAAAAATCAGCTCAGTTTATAGTTATTGAAGTCAGACGTCAGTTCAGGGAAATTAAAGGCATCATGGAAGGTAAGACCGATCCGGATTATGCGGCCTGCGTCGGACTCTGCACCAAGGGCGCTCTCCATGAAATGGTCGTTCCTGCCCTGCTCGCTATTATCGTTCCCATCATAACAGGTCTTGTTATCGGTACCGAGGGCGTCGTTGGTCTGCTCGGAGGCGTTTCCGTTACAGGCTTTGCAATGGCTGTATTTATGGCTAACGCGGGCGGCGCTTGGGACAATGCCAAAAAGTACATCGAATCCGGACATCACGGCGGCAAAGGCAGCGACTGCCACAAAGCGGCGGTAGTCGGCGACACTGTCGGCGATCCTTTCAAGGATACCGCCGGTCCGAGCCTCAACATTCTTATCAAGCTCTGCTCCACGGTGTCCATAGTTTTCTCCGGACTAGTAATAGCTTTCAATCTTATGAAGCTATTATAAGCGGCAATAATGAAAAGCAGGTATTCGAACGAATACCTGCTTTTGTTTTTTAATTATTTGCTATTTGCCGGCGTTCATCGCAAGATAAGCGTTTATAAAGCCGTCGATGTCGCCGTCCATAACGGCGTTGATATTGCCGTTTTCATAGTTCGTTCTATGATCCTTGGCAAGCGTATATGGCATAAAGACATAAGAGCGTATCTGACTGCCCCACTCAATCTTCATCTGCACACCCTTAATGTCCTCAATTTTGTCGAGGTGCTCGCGTTCCTTGATTTCTGCAAGGCGGGCGCGGAGCATACTCATTGCATATTCGCGGTTCTGGTGCTGGCTGCGCTCGGTCTGGCAGGAAACGACAATTCCTGACGGTATGTGCGTGATGCGTATGGCGCTCTCAGTCTTGTTGACGTGCTGACCGCCCGCTCCGGAGCTTCTGTAGGTATCAACTTTAAGGTCCTCGGGACGTATCTCTATCTCCGAATCGTCGTTTATCTCGGGCATTACTTCTACCGCGGCAAAGCTCGTGTGGCGGCGCCCCGAAGCGTCGAACGGCGAAATGCGCACGAGACGGTGTATTCCGTTCTCGCTCTTGAGGTAGCCGTAGGCGTTTTCGCCCTCGATCGCGATCGTCGCGCTCTTGATTCCCGCTTCATCACCGTCAAGATAATCCAGCGTTTTGAAGGTAAAGCCGTGTCTGTCAGCCCAGCGCTGATACATACGGAAGAGCATCTGCGTCCAGTCCTGCGCCTCAGTTCCGCCCGCTCCGGCATGGAAGGACATAATTGCTCCGCAGGAATCATATTCACCGGAAAGAAGCGTCGAAAGGCGCGCGTCCTGAAGCTTTTTCTCAAAGGCTGCATAGCCTGTGACGAGCTCGTCCAGCATAGATTCATCGTTTTCCTCGATCGCCATCTCGCATATTGCATAGAGATCATCGAAGGTGTCGCTGAGCTTCTTAAAGCCTTCGCATTTGGTCTTTAGCTGCTTTGTTCTTTTAAGGACCTTCTGTGAATTTTCGAGATTTTCCCAAAAACCAGGGGCTTCCGTCTCTTTCTCGAGCTGCTCGATCTCCTTTTTCGCATCCTCAAGCTTGAGGGCAGCGCCGAGGTCGTCAAGTATTGGCTTTATGTTGTTAAGTTTGACTTTGTATTCTTCAAATTCAAGCATAAAAAGTATCATTTCTCCTCGCTGTATTTCGCGTGTCCAATATAGTATATACAATGTTTGCCGCCTTGTAAATATCTTTCGTTATACCAATCGTTTCAGGCAACAGCCAAAAAACGGTGAAATAATTGCAAAAAGTTTCTGTTTGGACTTTTATTTGAGATGCGGATTTGTTATAATCTCTCTGTAAAGAAACGGGCGCGTGGCGCGTCCGAGTTATTTCCGAGCGATTATACAAACAGAGAGGACGATAAAAGTGATTTCACATGGCAAAGAAATCAAGGTTTTTGCCGGGAACTCGAACCCAGCTCTTGCACAGGGGATCTGCAAAAAGCTCAATCTTGAGCTGGGAAAATCGGTGGCAACGGCATTTTCGGACGGAGAGATCTCCATATCCATCAACGAGCCCGTCCGCGGAGCCGATGTTTTCATCGTACAGTCAACCTGCAGCCCGGTCAATAATAACCTGATGGAAATGCTCATCATGATAGACGCTATGCGCAGAGCTTCCGCCGGACGCATTACAGCCGTTATGCCATATTTCGGCTACGGCCGCCAAGACAGAAAGGCGAAGAGCCGCGACCCCATCTCCGCAAAGCTCGTTGCCAACCTCATTACCGAAGCCGGAGCGGACAGGGTTCTTACGATGGATCTCCATGCCTCCCAGATCCAGGGATTCTTTGACATACCCGTGGACAACCTTATGGGTGGTCCTCTTTTTGCGAATTACTTCATCAACAAGTTCGGCGCCTGCAACGGCGACTGCATAGTTGTTTCTCCCGATGTCGGAAGCGTTGCCAGAGCAAGAAAGTTCGCACAAAAGCTCGGCATGAATTTTGCAATTGTAGATAAGCGTCGTGAGAAGGCGAACAGTTCCGAAGTTATGAACATCATCGGCGATGTAAGGAACAAGACCGTCATTATGCTTGATGATATGGTCGATACGGCAGGCAGTCTCTGCAACGCGGCAAAAGCCCTTGTCGAAATCGGCGGAGCAAAGGAAATCTATGCCTGCGCTTCCCACGGTGTTCTTTCCGGACCGGCTATCGGGCGAATAGAGGAAAGCAACATTAATGAACTCGTCCTTCTCGATACGATCCCTTATCCTGCCAAGAAAAAATGCAAGAGAATCAAATACCTCTCCGTAGATTCGCTGTTTGCAGAAGCTATCAGCCGCATTTACGAAGAAGTTTCAATATCTTCGCTTTTCGACTGATATTTTGCCGCGCCTGATATATTCTTTGTTATACGATTATACGAGTTTTGCTATACGGCAGGCAGTTACATAAAAAAGGAACTGTGCTATCATGTTTTTTAAGAATACGTCCGGCGGCGCGTCGTGGATGGTCGTTTTCCTCGGAAACCCCGGCCCGCGGTATACCGGTTCGCGTCACAACGTCGGGTTTCTTGCCGCAGACAAGCTGGAAAAGTTACAGAACATAAAGATCAGCAAGCTTCGTTTCAACGCCCTTACTGCTCTGTGCACCTTAGGCGGCGAAAAGGTGCTTTTGATGAAACCTCAGACCTATATGAATCTTTCCGGTAACGCCGTAGCTCCCGCCGCGGCTTACTATAAAATACCAGCCGAGCGTATCATTGTCGTCTGCGACGATATTGCTCTTCCCGTCGGGAAAATACGCATACGCACAAAAGGCTCCAGCGGAGGGCACAACGGGCTTAAAAGTATTATTTCCGCTCTGGGGACGGAGCTTTTTCCCCGGATCAAGATCGGCGTCGGCGCGCCTCCAAAAAACGAGACCGAGGAAGACATGATAAACTGGGTCTTGGGGATTTTTCACGGCAGCGACGCGGAGACGATCGGTGAAATGTGTGAAAATGCCGCAAAGGCGATTTCCGTCATTATCGCAGAAGGTATTGAAAAGGCCATGAATATCTATAACTGACAGCGGGAGTATTTCTCCCGCTTTTCCTATAACAGTCATGTCGCAGCGCTTATCCCAGAACAGTGTAAGGGGTGTGATCACTAATGACAGGTCTGAAAACCGATGCTTTTACAGAGAGTTTTTTTGCCGGAAAAAACTTCCGCGCAGGAGATTGGCTCGGCTCGCATATGACGAAGGACGGTGCGGTTTTCCGTGTCTGGGCCCCGAACGCCGTAAACGTATCCGTCGTCGGCGATTTTAACGGCTGGGCAGTCGGAGCATCCCCCATGACCAATATCGGCAGGGGTATCTGGGAAGCCGAAATAAACGGATTGCCCGAATTCTCGTCCTATAAATACGCAATAAAGTCCCGCGACGGGCAGACTCTATGGAAGGCCGATCCCTACGGAACCTGCTCCGAGCTTCGTCCCGCTTCGGCATCAAAGCTCTTTGACATCGAAGGTTACTGCTGGGGCGACGAGAAATGGCTTGAGCACAGGCGCCGCCGCAAGGTCTACAATAACCCACTCAATATTTACGAGGTGCATCTCGGTTCATGGAAGCGCCGCGAAAACGGAGATTTCCTGAATTACCGAGAACTGGCGGACGAACTCATCCCCTATGTAAAGGACATGGGCTTCACGCACGTTGAACTGATGCCTGTGACGGAATTCCCCTATGACGGCTCGTGGGGCTACCAATGCACGGGCTACTTTGCCGC
>JAJUHD010000188.1 GCA_029268085.1 Bacillota bacterium
AGCAGGCGCAGAAGCTGAGCTTTCTCATTGAGGCGCTTGTGAAAACTTCGAGGCTTGAGACAGGTATCATCACGCTCGCGCCAAAGCTTTCAGAGCTCCAGCAACTTATCAACACCGTGAAAGCCCAGATCACGCCCAAGGCAAGAGCAAAAAATATCACCGTAAGGGTCTTCGAGACCTCCGAAAAAGCGTATTTCGATCCCAAATGGACGGCGGAAGCGGTCTATAACATCGCTGACAACGCCGTAAAGTATACTCCCCGCGGTGCAACGGTCGAGATTGAAGTGACGGCTTTTGAGCTGTTCTGCAAAATCGATATTAAAGACAGCGGCATTGGCATACCAGAGGAAGAGCAGGCAAAGATATTCACAAGATTCTACCGCAGTCCGCGTGTCGCCGAATCAGAAGGCGTCGGTATCGGGCTCTATCTTGCACGTGAGATCGTTTCCGGTGAGGGCGGATACCTCAAGGTGACCTCCGAGCTTGACAAGGGTTCAGTATTTTCCGTATTTCTGCCGAGAGAACTCTGAAATCTTTCAAAACTGTTAGATTTTTTCCGCCGACAGAAAGAATGTCGAAATAATCATATGTTAAAGTCCGTATCGTAGGAGAATTCTCCGCGATACGAACTTTTATTTTGGAGGTATACCAATGACAATATTGGAAACACATGATCTTAGAAAAATTTACGGAACAGGCGAAGCGGCCGTTCACGCGCTGGACGGCGTCGATCTGAAAGTTCAAAACGGTGAATTTGTCGCCATCGTCGGGACCTCCGGAAGCGGAAAATCCACGCTTCTGCATATGCTCGGCGGGCTGGACAGGCCGACGCGCGGCAGCGTGACCGTCGACGGTAAGGAAATATTCTCGCTCAAAGACGAGGAGCTGACGATATTCCGCCGCCGCAAGATCGGCTTTGTTTTTCAGAACTACAATCTCGTTCCGGTTCTGAATGTCTACGAAAATATCGTCCTGCCCGTCCAGCTCGACGGAAAGGAACCGGACGCGGAATATGTGGATAGGATAATCAAAACGCTCGGACTCGAATCAAAGCTTCAAAACCTGCCGAACAACCTTTCCGGTGGCCAACAGCAGCGCGTCGCAATAGCCCGTGCGCTGGCCTCGAAGCCCGCTATAATCCTTGCGGACGAGCCGACCGGAAACCTCGACAGCAGAACAAGTCAAGATGTTCTGGGGCTTCTTAAGGTCACCAGCGAAAAGTTCAACCAGACGATCGTGATGATTACCCATAACGAGGAAATCGCGCAGCTCGCCGACCGTATCGTCCGCATCGAGGACGGCAAGATAACGAATCCGGGCGGTGAGAAGAAATGATAAAAGTGAATAATAAAAAAGCAATCGCAAATCTTTCGAGTAAGAGCTTTAAAGCTAACAAAACAAGAAATACCGTCGCGATCATGGCGATCGCCCTGACTGCCCTGCTCTTTACAAGCCTGTTCACGATGGGAAGCGGTACGGTCGAGAGCATCCAGCAGGCTACAATGCGTCAGTCGGGCGGAGACGGGCACGCCGTTCTGAAATACATAACCGACGAGCAGTTCAACAAAGTCAAGGACCATCCGCTGATAGAGGAAATTGCCTATGCGCGCATGCTCTGTGACAAGGTCGAAAATGAAAATCTTTTGAAAAGGCATTCGGAGTTCTGGTATTACGACGATACGGCTCTGAAGCTTGGGTTCTGCGAGCCGACAACAGGTCACCGCCCAGAAAAAGAAAACGAGGTCATTGCCGACACGAAGACACTCGAGCTTCTCGGTGTGCCGCTCGAACTAGGCGCACCGATAACGCTCGAGCTGGAGATCAGAGGCGAAACCGTTACGCGCGAATTCGTCCTTTGTGGCTGGTGGGACTCAGACCCCGCCTTCAATGTCGGGCAGATCTTTGCCTCACGAGCTTACGTCGATGCGCATCCGGACGAGCTTCAGAACACCTATCGTACCGACTATTCCCTGAGTGGCGCTATAAACGCATACATGATGTTCGAAAACAGCTTAAACCTTGAGGAAAAACTCGAAACGGTTATTAAAGACAGCGGTTTTTCATTTAATGCCGATGACCCGAATTATATCGAAAGCAATGTGAACTGGGCATATCTATCTACTAATTTCGATGCGGATCCGCAAACGGTGATAATACTGTCAACGGGTCTCCTCCTCATCATTTTCACAGGTTACCTTATTATTTATAATATCTTTCAGATTTCAGTCATACAGGACATCCGGTTTTACGGCCTGCTGAAAACCATAGGCACTACAGGAAAACAAATCAGGCGCATCATACGCAGGCAGGCGCTCATCCTTTCCGCGGTCGGCATACCTGTCGGCTTACTTTTCGGTTTCTTTTCGGGAAAAGCGCTCGTTCCGCTTCTCATGAGCAACTCGAGCTTCGCAGGCAGCGCCGTTTCCGTTTCGCCAAATCCGCTGATATTTGCCGGCGCTGCTATTTTCGCGCTTATCACGGTCTTCATCAGCACCCTGAAACCCGGAAGGATTGCGGCGTCGGTATCTCCTGTCGAGGCAGTGCGGTATACTGAGAGCGATTCCGCCGGAAAGCTTAAAAAACAAAGGAATACGAGAGGAGCAAAAGTCACACAAATGGCTTTTGCCAACATGAGCCGCAATAAAAAGCGGACCGTTCTTGTCGTTATAAGTCTGTCTCTGAGCCTGATACTAATGAACGTTGTCGTGACACTCTCACAAAGCATCAGTATGGACAAATACCTCTCCACCTTCAATGACACAGATTTTTTAATAGCTCACGCGGACTATTTCAACAACGACTTCTACGGCCCTGAAAACGCTGTAACGGAACAATTTATTGAAGCAGTACAAAATCAGGAGGGCTTTGAGGAGGGCGGACGTCTTTACGGCGGAAGGTTGGAACCCTTTACTGTGAGTGATTCCGGTTCTACCTATGAATATAATCTCGACGAAAAAGGAGACCCATTCTGCGCTGTTTACGGTCTCGAGGATCTTCCTCTAAAGCGTCTTCAGCTTCTCGACGGCGAGCTGGATTTCGATAAGCTCAAGAGCGGCAAATATATCCTCGAGGGCGTTCAGCTCGATGACAACAAGCGGCCGGAATGGGAAACCGCTCATTTCAAAGTCGGCGATACCGTAACGCTCCATAATTATAAGGGAACGTCCGAAGGTTTCGATGACAGAGAGTATACAACGCAGGAATACACGGTCATGGGGCATGTGGCGATCAAATACTATACCGCCAGCGACCGCACGGGCTGGGACGAAACCTTCTATCTCCCCGCCGATGTATACAAGCCTCTTGTCGCAGAACCCGCAGTTATGAGCTACGCCTTCAATGTCAGGGACAACTCTGAAGCACAGTTCGGGGATTTTCTCAAAAAATACACCGACTCGGTCGAACCGCTGATGAATTTTGATTCGAAGGCAAAGTCCGAGGCAGCCTTCGAGGGTCTGCGCGACACTGTTCTGTATATAGGCGGCGCTCTGGGCATCATTATCGGGCTTATCGGAATACTCAACTTCATTAACGCCGTTCTGACGAGTATAATCACGCGCCGCCGCGAGTTTGCAATGCTCCAGAGCATTGGTATGACGAGAAAGCAGCTCCGCAGGATGCTCTGCTTCGAGGGGCTTTACTATGCACTCTATACCGGACTCACAGTAATTATATTCGGCGTTCTGTTCTCGCTCGTGATCGTCCGCGCGATATGCTCCCAGATCTGGTTTATGGAGTTTATCTTCGTCTGGTGGCCCCTTGTCGTTTCGGTTCCGGTTTTAACCGCTCTTGGCATCGCCATACCGCTTGTCATTTACAGCTCCGCAGATAAACAGAGCATCGTTGAGCGTCTGCGCGAGGCTGAATAGCGCCTTCGGAAAACATTTACGAAAAGCTCTCAAACGGCCCGTAAACGGCGGTCAAAAGTGTCCGTTCCAGCATAATGTGTAGAGAACAAACAGTATTCTCACGCTGTGGAAGGGACTGAAAACAATATGGATGACCAGCGCATTTTGCGATATTTCCTCGGAGGCAACACCTGCCGCGGCTTCTATTCATTTTACGACAGCTTCGTATCACCGGATGACACCTTTCTCTGGATAATCAAGGGCGGCCCGGGCTGCGGAAAATCGAGCTTCATGAAGATGATCGGCAGCGCGGCGGAAAAGGCCGGTTACAGCGTCGAATACGCCGTCTGCTCGGGAGACCCTGCGTCTTTGGACGGCGTCTATATTCCGGAACTTAAGACAGCCTATACCGATGGCACAGCCCCGCACATTGCCGATCCTCATATGGTTGCGGTGGATTCAGCTTATATAAACCTTGGCGCCTTTTACGACTACGAAGCCATAGCCGAACACAAGGCGGAGCTGTCAGAGCTTTAT
>JAJUHD010000189.1 GCA_029268085.1 Bacillota bacterium
CGCATACAGAAGCGAGAAGATGACCGCTATAGCTACGCACATCAGAAGCGATACCGGAAGCAGCGTCACTATGACCTCCGCCGCTTCATCCACGGGCGCAAGCGTTATGGATGATGTCAACGTTCCGGCCTCGCCGTTCATCGTAAAAGTTCGTTTTACGGTTATCGTTTTTGTATTCAAAATGTTTGAGCCGCTTGAGATAAAGCCGGTAACATTCTTATTGGTGTTCAGGTCAGTTCCGGTTGCGGAGTCTTCCTCTAGATTTTTGCCGGATTGAACTATTACCGATGTCGATACAGAGGAATTGTAGCTATCTTCCGTTATGACGTCGGTTCCGGACACAACATCGGCCGAGGCGTTATTGTTAGTCTGTGTTATCACTCCCCCGTCCCACGAGAAAAGCGAATATGTATAAACGCCTACGGTCAGAGTAAGGTTTGCCTGGGCTTTGCCGGCATAATCCGCCATCAAAAGTACAATATCGTTCTGCTCTTCCGTATTTTCGAGCTTTTGGACAAACTCGTCCGTCTGTTCAGTAAGGTTCTGCTTCTTTTGGTCGATATATATCTTCGGCATCAGTGTATATATAAGTCCGTTTGCAAGCAGGGCGATGAGCAGAAGGATTGCAAGCGTATAAAGGAAGGTTTTCGGAAAAATCTTCATCTTTCATCCTCCAGCTTATAGCCGATGCCAGTTACCGTAATGATACAGTCCAGATTCAGTTTCTTTCTCAGGTTTTTGATATGTGAATCAACCGTCCTGTCAAAAACCGGCCTGTCCTCTCCCCAGAGCTCGTCCAGTATCCTTTCGCGCGTAAGCACCTTTCCTCTATGCTCCACCAAGAGCCGTAGCAGCTTCATTTCGCGCGGCGTCACATCGATGGGGCCGTCGTTTCCTTCTGCGGTAAAACCCGTAAAATCTACAGTAAGACCCTTCCACCGCCATATGTAAGGCGCATCGGATGATTTTCCCCTGCGGAGCAGCGCTTCGATGCGCTTAGCGAGCAATACTATTGAAAAGGGCTTTGTCACATAGTCGTCCGCCATACCGTCGAAGCTTGCGATCTGCGTGTATTCGTCTCCGATTGCCGTAAGCATAATGACGGGAACGTCGCTTTCTTTCCGCAGCTCGTGCAGCACAGCTAGTCCGGTCAATTTTGGGAGCATTACGTCCAGCAGGATGAGATCAAACCGCTCCGTTCCGGCTTTAAAAAGCGCTTCTTCGCCATCATAGGCAGGGCGGACCTCATATCCTGTCTGCCTGAGATATTCGCAGATCCCGTCGCTTGTATCCCTGTCATCTTCGACAACGAGCAGTTTCAAAGAAATTACCTCTCTTTTGTTAATATAAAAAATCAATACCACATAATTGTGTAAAGAATATGGAGATTTTACCTTTACGACTCAATTATCTCGTATTCGAATTAAAATGTAAACATCGCGCCCTAGCTTTTTCATAGACATATCGGATAATCAAGCGTACGTTTTTCTGTACAGTATTGCATCTTGCTTTTCGACCCATTAGCACTATATAATTTAATCATCTAATAATTTATTTATTTATAGAGGATACCATGAGAAAAAAAATCGAAAACGAAGTAATACTTGGCGCGGCACTGCGGGTTTTTTCGCGATACGGCTACAGGAAAGCTACTCTTGAGGACATTGCAGGAGAACTGAATATGACCGCCGCGAGCATCTACGCTTATGCTGAAAGCAAACGCGAGCTTTATGAACAGACAGTTAGCTTTGCCATGCTCCGCTGGCAGAACAGAGTAAAAGACGCCGTAAGCAAGGAAAAAACGGCGGCCGCTAAGCTCGCCGTTCTTTGTTCGAGCGCGCTTAATTATCTGGCGGAGGACAGGGATTTTTGTTCGCTTCTTGAAAATGACCCATCAATTTTCCCAATGTTTCCCACAGTCGACCCTTATGAAGAAATCAATACCGCTTCTGTCGCTCTGATAGAAGATATCCTCTCGCTCGGAATAAATACCGGCGAATTCCGCGAGCTTGATGTGAAAACAGTCTCAGATGTCTTGTTTTCGATATATAAGGGCTTTATCATTCAGGCTTATATTCAGGGCGAGTCGGAATTCATCGCAAAGAATTTGCCGCAGACATTCGATCTAATACTGCGGGGCATTGAGAAGAAATAACGGCTTTGGGGCTTCCCTTGCCGCGATAATATTGAAAAGCGAAAGGAGCATTGCAATGGTTAAATATCTGTCTGAAGAATGGCGGGCTGAGGTCGAAAAACGCCTGCGCGAGCACCTCGATCCTGAAAAGATGAACAAGGTAACCTCCTCAATGAACAGCCGCTATGCAAACTGCCCCGACGGCGGAAAAAAGTATTTCTACGTAAGCTTTGCAAACGGCAGTGTTGACAAGGTTCTTGCGGGTGACGGCGACGGTCCTAATGCTGAGTTCTGCATCACCGGCGACTACGAGGTTTTCGCAAAGATTTCGCGCGCGGAACTGGGTTCTCAGAAGGCGCTGATGGGCGGTGCGCTAAAACTTAAGGGAAACATGGTAAAGGCTCTCAAGCTTGCTTCGCTGAGCGACAGGGTCAATAAGATTATCTCAACGATTGAAACCGAGTTCTGATGGAGGATGCCGAGATATGAAATTTGAAAATAAAGGTATATATTACATCGATTTTCTCGCACGCATCAAAGCCGTGCAGGACGAGATGGCAAAGAAAAACATAAACGTTTATCTTGGTTCACGCCTTCGCACCCTCTCATGGTGTACCGATGCCTTCTGCCCGTGGCGCAGCTTCATAGTCATCCCTGCCGAAGGAATGCCGACAGTGTTCACATTCGTAATCGATGCCGCGAGAGTGCTTGACGACAGCTGGCTCGACGAGGATCACGTCCTGGGTTTTGCACCGATGGGCGGACAGGATCAGATCACGCAGATCTCTGATATGATAGCTGAACTCTTGCCCGACGGAGGGCGCGTCGGAGTGGAAGCCGGCATGTCCAACTATCTGCCGGAAGGCTATCTTACATATTACGAATATAATGCCTTCAAAGAAGCTCTGCCGGACTGCGAATTTGTTAACGCCCACGACATCATAGACAGGCTGCAGATGATTAAGGATATCGGCACAATCAACCGTTTCCGCGAGGCCTCGCGCATCGTCGACGTAGGGCACGAAGCGGTTCTCGCCGCCATCAGGAACGGCGGCTGGAAAGGAATGACCGAGACTGAGATCGCCGGTATTGCCGCGCTCGCAATGCGCAAAGCCGGAAGCGTCTGGGAATGGAGCTTCACAGGCGGCAACGAGATTGCCTGCGGCTACCGCACAGGTCTTGCCGGCGGTGCCTGCACTCCCGCAACCGGAAAAGAAATCATGGCCGGAGAGCCGCTCATGGTAGACATTCACGCTCTGTTCGGCCTTGCCTGCGGCGACCATACACATAACTATCTGATCGGACCCGCAACAGAACGTCAGCTTTGGCACGCGAAAAATTTTGTTGATATCGTTGACCTTACGCTCAAAACCTACTGCGCGGGCATATCTCCGTCCTCACTTGCCGAGGAAATGATGGCTTTTGCCGAGGAAAGAGGCTTCGCCGACTTCATGGTGCCCGGCTTCGAGCACGGCATCGGTATGCTCGGCGACGAGTGGCGCATCGGACGGCACGACGGTCCCTTCCCCTACTGGACCGACCCGGATCATAAATATCAGGAGAACGAGGTCCTAATCTGCGCGATGCAGTATGCCTGTCCCGAGGAGAACATCGGCTTCCGTTACGAAAATCCGATACTCATCAAAAAGGACGGGTGCGAATACATGAGCAAGTTCCCGCTCGCTGTCGAAGTAATCGAATGAATATCCGTTAACTGCTACACGCGGGAAGTTGATTTTTTCTCCTACTTTGGTTAAAATTGGTTTTATCGTTCTTTGTGGAAACGGGCAAAGATATATTCAATGATTAGTTTAAAATCTTAATTCACGCCACAACTTTTTTCTTTGAAAAAAATGCCGTTTTAGTTACAGAAATTACATCGTTTATATTTGAATATCATAAATCCGCAAGGAAAAGATATTGACAGGCAAACAAATTGCCTGAGAGAGATAAACCAATAACAATGAAGGAGTTGTACAGAAATGGCAAGAAACAATCTCATCAACCCTAATGCTCGTGAAGCAATGGATCGTTTCAAGATGGAATCTGCCAGCGAAGTAGGCGTTCCTCTTAAGCAGGGTTACAACGGTAACCTCACTTCTGCTCAGGCCGGCAGCATCGGCGGCAACATGGTCAAAGACGTATTGCCCGTACTACGTTTGAAACGCTCCATATACTTATCTGTTGTGTCGCCGGTAAAGATTTTAATTTCCAAGTGAAGCTTATTTTC
>JAJUHD010000190.1 GCA_029268085.1 Bacillota bacterium
ATATCCGAGCTTGGCGGCAGTGTTTTTGTGAGCTTGCCATGCAAGTCGTTTAACGGAGCAAATCCTGAGAACATGGTCGTTTGGTTTCTGTCCGATGACGGCATCATAAGCCCATGCAAGGGACGCTATGACTCGAAGACAAGCTCTTATATCTTTGAAACAAATCACTTTTCCGAATATGTGCTTGTGCAGTTCCCATTTACTGATGTTGAGAAAAGCGCATGGTACTACGGAAGCGCCGCTTATGCATATATGAACAAGCTGATTTTCGGAACATCCGACACAACCTTTAGTCCTGATGCCGAGATGACACGCTCAATGCTTTGGACGGTGCTATTCCGCAACGCGGGTGAACCCGCTTCTGACGGTGCAGACACAAGTCTTTGGTACGGCGCGGCACTGAAGTGGTCTGTGGCAAACGACATATCCGACGGTACGAGTCCCGAGGACAGCATTACTCGCGAGCAGCTTGTGACCGCCTTATTCCGCTACGCCAAGCTCAAGGGTGCAGACGTTTCAGTCAATGGCGAAATGAAAATAGAAGGATTCACGGATACTGACAGTATTAGCGACTACGCCTACGATGCCATGCACTGGGCAGTCGCAAACGGAATTCTTAAGGGCAACAACGGTAAGCTAAACCCGGGCGGCAAAGCCACCAGAGCAGAGGTTGCGGCAATACTCCAAAGATTTATCCGGAATACTACAAAGTAATACCTGATATATGCGCCGGACGGCAGCATATCGATATTGCATGTTCCTTTTCGGTTGCTGTAAATTAGGTTTAAACAAAAATAAAAATCCATGTGCAGATTCGATTCACACATGGATTTTTATTTTTGAACAAAGTAGAAGCGGAAGCATGAATAAATAACTATAAATCTCGGCGCTGACCGATGAGCAATGATTCATTCTATGGACCGAGCGGATAGGAAAAAGCACAAATTATTTTACATAATCACACACGTCCTATCCGCAAAGCGGAACGACGGTCGGATAGCCGTGTATGTTCTCGATCGTTACATCCATTCCGTAAACATCGCGAATAGCTTCGCAGCTGACGGTTTCTGCGCCGCCGAGCGAATATACCTGACTATTTTTGATAAACAGGAAGCGGTCACAATAACGAATTGCAAGATTGAGATCGTGAATAACTATGATAACGCAGATTTTGTCCTCGACCGCGATATCGCGGATTACGCCCATAACCTCGTACTGGTTTTTAAGGTCCAGGTTGCTGGTCGGTTCGTCAAGCATAAGCACCTTCGGCTGCTGGGCGAGCGCCCGGGCGAGCATTACCTTCTGAAGCTCGCCCCCCGAAAGTTCATTAAGATACCTTAACTCAAAGGTTTTCAGCCCCATGCGCTCAATGATATCCCTGGTTATACGATGGTCTTCTGCTGTTGGGTTCATTTTGATATAGGGTTTCCTTCCGAGGAGAACGGCATCGTAGACTGTGAATTTGGAACTCTCGTTTTGCTGAGCGACATATGCCATATCCTGTGCAATAGCCTGACGATTCAGATTGCCTACGTCATGGCCGTTCACGATGACAGCGCCTTTCTGCGGCTTTAAAATCCGGTTAAGGCATTTTATCATCGTGCTTTTGCCCGCACCGTTGTTTCCCAGAATCGCAACGCATTGCCCCTCGCAGGCATCGAACTCAATATTCTCAAGAATTTGGTGAGCCTTGCAGTATGAAAAATTCAGGTCCTTTACGTTAATCATTTGTTCTTCACCCCTTTGAAAAGAAGATACAGGAATAACGGAGCCCCCAAAAAAGATGTGATTGCGCCGATCGGCAGTACTACAGGAGCAACCACCAACCGAGCTACGGTATCGCTTAGCAGAAGCATAAGCGAACCGGCAAGAGCAGACGCCGGAAGCAAATAACGATAATCATCGCCTATCAGACGCCGCATGACATGGGGCGAAACCAAACCAACGAAATTGATTATTCCGACAAATGAAACGATTACCGCGGAAGTTAAAGAACATACGGTCATTCCGACGATACGCATCTTATCCACATTTACGCCCAAGCCTTTAGCGCTGCTTTCTCCGCTTTGAACGGCATTATAGTTCCACCTGTTGAAGAAATAATATGTGCTTGACAGCAGAACTACGGTCAGCATAATGATAATGTGTTTCCATGAAGCTCGTCCCATATCTCCGAAAGTCCAGAATACTATAGTTGCCAGACTAACGTCATCCGCAAAGTACTGCATAATTGCAGTTCCTCCGCCAAAAAGCGCACTCAAAGCGACTCCGGATAGAATCATTGATTCAGGTGTGATTTCTTTAAAACGTGATAAACCAAGAACAACCAGAGTCGATACCATGGAAAACACAAAAGCGCAAATTGAGACAACATAAGGATTGGTAACGGTGACAGCATCATTTGTGTGGTATTGTACCCCTGCCCCAAGAACTACGATCGCAAACGCCGCTCCAAAGGCCGCACCCTGCGATACGCCGATTGTGGAATCGGACGCGAGAGGATTGCGCAGAATACTCTGCATGGCGCAGCCGGTTATCGCAAGACCTGTACCGCCGATAATCGATGCCAGCACCCTGGTAAGACGAAGGTTGAGAACCACAGTTCTGGTCGTCTCGGTTCCCCTTCCAACCAAAGCCAGAATTACCTCTTTAATCGTCAGGCCGGAAGAACCGGCAGCTATCGAAAAGAGAGCGGCAACTATTACAAGAACTGCAAACAAAAAGATTACCAACAACTTGAACTGTATATATTCACTATATGATCTATGTTTTGTAGTAGAATTCTGCATTGAAACCTTCACTCGCCGATAGTGATTTTACCGAAACCGTTTCCGCTATCCTTAAGCACCTGCATATATGGCTGACCGAGCATCTCCGTAAATATTTCGTCGGCTTTCTTTTCAAAATCAATATCCGAAAATTTATCCGGATAGATGATAGACCCGGCAAAATATGCATCGGCTATCGCAAGCTCAATATTGGTGCCGTAATAGTTGTAGTTTATCTGAGTATAGACGTTTCCGTTCTTGACAGCCTTAAGGTTGTTATAAAAGCTCGGGTTCGTCTTATAATCCTCGTTCACGAGATTCATATTTCCGGGAGTCAGGAAGATGATATCAGGGTTCCAAATTACAATTTTTTCCTTATCAATTATTACCGAACTTTTTTCTCCGGTTTCGTCAACAACATTTTTTGCGTTTATCGCGACGAATGGGGGATAGAGACCATAAGTGCCTTCGATTCCGTGACCGCCGGAGAAGCTGACCGCACCTGCGTAAACCGATGGTTTGTCTGCGTCCGGAATATCCTTTGTGCGGTCGTTCAGATCCTGCTGCCAGCCCTTCATAGCAGTGATAAGCTCAGCGCAGCGATCCTGTGTGCCCATAACATCGCCGATAAGCGTAAGCGCAGCATATACGCTGTCGCTGAAGATACCCTGATATGAAAGAGAAATTACCGGAATTCCAAGTTTCTCCTGCATTGTTTTTACCTGCTCTATATCGGAAAAGCTTGTGAAAATAACGTCGGGCTTTAGCGTGGCGATGGCTTCTTCATAGGTCTCGCTGCTAGCCCCTCCGGAAGCGATGCTTGTCAGATTGGGAAATTTATCGGAGTTGACATAGCAATATGGCATACCGGCGTCACATTTCTTTTCAAGGTCGGTTAAACCAACGATTTTATCCGCGCAGCCTGCGTATGTAAGAATACGGGCGGTGGCGCCGAGCGCCGCAACGGTGTTGATGGTCGTGGGGATCTCGACCTCACGGTCGGACATGTCCTTTATTGTGCGGGTTGCAGGTTCTGCGGAAGCAGAGGGGGCTGCGGACGGCTCCGCCGAGGACGCGCTGTTTCCGGACGAGCAGCCTGCTAGAAGCGTGAGGATAAGAACTGTTGCAAGAAACAATGCCGATATTTTTTTGGATTTCATTTTTTCTTCTCCCTTTTGATCAATTGATTGTTCTAATATTGTAAACAGCCTAATACAGACTATTTTCCCTTCTTTAATGAGGACGACTTCCTCTTTCGCAGGCTCGCCGCACACCTCGCATGCCTTGGAGCATTGCGATTGTCATAATTCTACTATTATTGGAACCGGACGCAAGCCCCTATGGGGGTTGTTACACTGACAAAATACCTAAAAAATGCAAGATTATTATTTTTTTGCATAAAACGCTAAAAAATATTACAAATAATGTCGTAATGTCTGGTTAGAAA
>JAJUHD010000191.1 GCA_029268085.1 Bacillota bacterium
TACTCGGCGCGGTGCTCAGTAAACCACGTTTTACTGTCAACGACGCGGTTTTCAAAAAGAAATTTTAAGGTTTTCTCGGAAAATGGCATGCTTTTTACCTCTCAGAGTTCAATTATATCGCCCGTTCATGCTCTGATTTCTGACCAGACGGAGACTCGTTTTCTATCAGCACCGTTATTTTCGGGATGCCCATGGAAAATCAGCGATAGGAATAATATGCTTACGGATTTCAGGAAAGAGGTTTTCACCTTAAGCTCGGATATAATGAAGCGTTTACGCTTGACAAGCACCCGATTACGGGCAAGAGCATTATCTGACAAAGATCCTCTGAACAAAACAAGATGCCGGACGATGCTCGTCCGGCATCTTGTTATTTTATTGGTTTTTCCATATTTACATAGTTTGATCTTGAAAATCCGTTTTTTTCATAGAAGCTTGCGTCTTCACGGAGGGCATGCAGCTCGATTTTGTTGATGCAGTCCTTTTGCAGCTCGTCATGGAGAGCGTTTAGAGCCATACTGCCGCAGCCTTTACGCTGATAGTTTGGGTGGACGAAGATCTCATCGACATAGAAGTTGTTGCATTTCGCGGCGACGATGATCCTACCGAATAGATATCCGACTACTTGAGTATCGATGATTAACGCATATCCTCTTGAATTGGATCCGGAAAGATACGATGCGACGCGTTTTTCTGCGCGTTCCAGCGGCCAGTTTTCGTTATATGGAGCTTCTGCATATACCCTGCACAGCATCTGAGCCGCGTTGGGTATATCGGTTTGGTCACAGGCTCGTAAAAATAGCATCAAGCTCACCTCCAGTATTTATGATTTATTTAATCATCGCATGCCGGCAGTATCTTGCGCATGCGATACAATAATCACTGTGCAATTATTGTAACACTAGTTATAAGAAAAAAATAGCAAAGAATATTAACAATATTATTGATTGCGGATTTTAAGCAGTTCATCGGCAAAAAGCAGTTTAAATAAAAGGGCTGCCCCTGAGGAACAACCCTTTTTACAGCGCAAAATACGCCTTATTCTTTTTCGGGAGTTTCCTCTTCGTACTCGATGCTGTCCATATCAAACTCCAGAGTTTCGCCGCAGTTGGGGCACTCGATCTTGCCGAGCGCAAGGACATCCTCGTCAATGGTTATGGTATTGTCGCAAGCGGGGCAGGTCACTTCATAGAAGACAGGCTCGCCATGATGATGTCCTCCGCAGCAGCAGACATCCTCGTGATGATGTCCTCCGCAGCAGCAGCCCTCATCATAGTTGTCATGATCCTCTCCGCAGCAGCACTCGTCGCCATTGTCCCCGCAACAGCACTCGTCTTCGTCATATTCATCGTAATTGTCATAAACTAATTCCTCGACATCGGCAAGGTCATCGGAGATGGCATCGATCTCATCCGCAAGGTCGAGAGCGTTGTCTTCAAGCTCATCAAGATCCTGAGCGACAGTTTCAAGCACATCGATGACGGCTGCAAGAAGCTTATCCTGCTTGTTGTCCTTATCGAGACCAAGCCCGTCTGCAAGACCCTTGAGATATGCAACTTTTTCGGATGTTGTCATGGAAATACCCTCCTTTGGTATTCGCGTGAAACACCGAACACTCGTTACGAGATATGTCCGGTGCTTACAATAAGTTTATTCTGACTATATCATTAAGGGATTATGCGTAAACGATCAACCCTTGGCACGCTCAAGATATTCGCCGGTTCTGGTGTCGATCTTGATACGCTCGCCCGGCTCGATAAATAGAGGAACTTTGATCTCGGCGCCGGTCTCAAGGGTAGCGGGCTTCGTCGCGTTGGTCGCAGTGTTGCCTGCAAAGCCGGGATCGGTCTGCGTTACCTCAAGCTCGACAAAGTTTGGAGCTTCAACAGAAAATACCTTGCCCTTGAAGGAAGAAACGGTGCAAACCATGTTTTCCTTAACGAATCTGAAACCATCGGACAGGACGCTCTTGTCGATTGGAACGAGCTCATAGGTTTCGGAATCCATGAAGTAATAGAGATCGCCGTCGGCATAGCTGTATTCCATGCTCTTGCGGTCGACATATGCGTTTTCGAACTTTTCGGTGGGGTTAAAGGAAGTTTCGACAACGGCGCCGGTGATGACGTTCTTCATCTTCGTACGGACGAAAGCAGCGCCTTTGCCGGGCTTGACGTGCTGGAATTCGATAACCTGCATAACCTTTCCATCCATTTCAAAGGTTACACCGTTTCTAAATTCGCCTGCAGATATCATAAGTGGTCCTCCTATATGAGATTTGAAACCGTATTTTTACAATTTCATAAAATGTACCTAAGCCAAATTATTTTACACTAGTTTTGTGCGTTTGACAAGGACGTTTTATACGGAACATGCCGCTTTTTAAAGGATTATCAAATTCTTCGGGGCTTTTGTGAGATTTTCGGAGCCGTTCTCGGTAATATGGAGCATATCCTCAATGCGTACGCCGAATTTTCCGGGCATATATATGCCGGGCTCGCAGGTCACGACGGCGCCTGCAGGAAGAGGGCGGTTCTCTCTGGGGCTTGCGTTCGGGCCTTCGTGGATAAGCAGGCCGACGCTGTGTCCGAGTCCGTGCCCGAAGTATTCCCCATAACCTGCCCTTTCAATGACGTCGCGGGCGGCTTTGTCCATATCTCTGCCGATGATGCCGGCGCGGGCCGCTTTTTCTCCCGCAAGCTGGGCCTCGAGGACGGTTTCATAGACTCTGCACATCTCATCGCTCACACTCCCGAGAGCCACGGTGCGGGTCATATCGGAGCAGTAGCCGTTGATCTTGCAGCCAAAGTCCATCGTAATGAAATCGCCTGTTTTGAGCTTGCTGAAGGTCGGAACGCCGTGAGGGCGCGAGGTATTCGCTCCGGCAACGCAAATGGTTTCGAAGGCAAGGCCTTCCGCTCCGTTCTTTGTCATCTGATATTCAAGCTCTGCAGCGACTTCCTTTTCCGTCATTCCGGGCGAGAGCATACCGAGCACATGGTCGAAAGCCTTTTCGGCGATGCGCTGGGCCGTTGTCATACTTTCAACCTCGAAGCGCTCCTTTACTTCTCTCAGGGTTTTGGTAATGTGCTGGGCGGGAACGAACTTTACGCCCAAAGCCTCCTGCATGCGCAGATATTCCGAGTAGCTAAGGCTTCCGTCCTGTGCCCCCAGCTCGGATATACCGTTTTCGGAAAGGAGTCTCTTAAGGATGTCCGTTTCCCTGTTTTCATTTGTGCAGAGGATCACCTCGGCATCTTTGACCTGTTCCTCCGCCGCCTCGATGTATCGGGAGTCGGTTATAAAATATGCTTTGTTGCGGAGAATGAGCACCGCGCCGTCGCTCGTGAGGAAGCCGGAGGCATAGAGCCTGTCGAGCTCGTCATATAGCCAAAGAGCGGAGAGCCCTTCTTCTGAAATAGCCTGTTGGATTTTTTTGATGTTTGCCAATTTCTAGTCCTTCTTTTCTTCTTTTTTAGTGCGCAGCCAGTACGCGTAACGGAACGGCATTTCCGCCCTGTAGCGGACATAGCGCCACGGATTTGACATATCGATGGGTCTTATCGCGATAGTTTTTATTCCCGCTCTCTTTCCGCATAAAATATCCGTATAGATCTGGTCGCCGATTATCGCCGTGCTTTCAGGGGCGACACTCTTTTTTTTCATGAGCGCGAAAAGTTTTTTTGTTCTTGGTTTTCCCGCTTTGTTGATATACTCGATGGAGAGCGAGCGGGCAAATCTCTCTGCCCTATCGCCATGGCTGTTCGAGTAAATGAACGGCTCAATGCCCGATTTCTTCATACCGTCGATCCAATTGCGGAGACGTACGGTGGGATACTGGGCGTGGTATTTGTCGAGAGTATTGTCAAGGTCCATTAGCAAAAGCTTTATACCCATTTCGGTGAGCTTTTCAGGCTTCAGCTCGTAAATGCTTTTCAGAATTATATCCGGTATCGGAAATGTGGGCATGGAAAAGATTCCTTTCTTTAAGGCTTGACTCTACTCGCCTTAGGCTTCAGCGAACAGTCTCTAATGCCTGATTCAGGTCTTCTATGATGTCCTCGACATCCTCAATTCCGACGGAGAGCCGGATGAGGTCGCTAGGCACGCCGGCTTTTATAAGTTCGGCTTCTGAAAGCTGGCGGTGCGTGGCATTCGCAGGGTGTAGCACACAGGTGTGGGCATCTGCGACA
>JAJUHD010000192.1 GCA_029268085.1 Bacillota bacterium
CCGGCAGAGACCTATCTTTTCCTCTGCGAACAGGAATCGGCGCCGCAAGGGCTCTATTATTACCTCTGCCGCGAGAGGAAATACAGCAGGGAAGTGACTTCGGAAAACGCAGATAGGCTTTTTGCGCTGAGCGAGAAGCTCTGCGGGATAAGCTATGAAGGGCAGGTGAAAACTGCGTGAACGTATTCATAACGGGAGCAAGCGGCGGATTGGGACGTGCAATTGCGGCTGAGTGTGCAAGCCGCGGCTATAGGCTTTTCCTCACCGACATAAACGAAGAAGGGCTTCACTGTCTGCAAAACGGTCTCGAGCGCCAGTACGGAGCCTGCGTCGTAACCAAAGCCTGCGATCTTACAAATGATGAGAGCGTCGATGAGATGCTCGCCGTAATAGATGAGCGCGGCATACGCTTCGATATGCTTTTCAATATTGCAGGTGTCGATTATGAGGGCGGTTTTCTCGACCGAGAGCGCGGCAGCGTCGTCAAAATCGTTTCGCTGAATATCGAAGCAACGCTTCGGATAACACACGCGATACTCTCCCGCCGCAATAGGGAAAAAACCTTTTCGCTTGTGTTCGTTTCAAGTCTTGCATCGATGTACCCGATGCCGCTCAAGGCGACCTATGCCGCCTCTAAGCGCTTCCTTACGGACTTTGCCGAGGCGCTCCGTCAGGAGCTTAAATCGCAGAATGTAAAGGTGCTGACACTTTGTCCGGGCGGGCTTCCTACAACTGAGGAGGCTATAAACGGCATAAATGCGCAGGGCTTCTGGGGAAACGTTACGACAAACAGACTTGAGGAGGTTGCCTATAAAACGGTAGAGAAGGTGCAGAAAGGCCGAAGTATGTACATTCCCGGGGCAGTGAACAATGTGTTGTCCCTATTTGGAAAAATCGTACCGCGTTCAGTTATCGCCGCGGTAATTTATAAAAGATGGAGCGGTGCGCAGGAAAAATGGCTGTGCCTTGAAGGCAAATGACGATATAAAGAAAGATCCCGCATTACTTTCGTTAAAGCGGGATCTTTACGCTACTCGTCAATTCTTGGGTTGTCCTGCCCGTCCGAAAATCCCAGCACCTCGGAGGGATACATGGTGAACCCGCCTTCAAGCTCAATGAAGCCTCTGTCAGGCTCCGCGCTGCGCAAAAGCTCCTCTTCGCTCATGCGTTTGCTGTTTGTCTCCGAGATCGAGCGCTTTTTCGGAATATATCTCCGGTTCGGGCCGGAATTCTCGGAAATGCTTCCTTTGTGTTCCATGCCAATCCGTCCCCTTAATTTAGTGCGGCATTAGCCTTCCATATTTTTCTCTACGGACTGGACCATCTTTTTGACCATACGTCCGCCTATGGGACCGCCCTGCGCCCCGTTGAGCTTTGAAGGCAGGTCGCCCTTGTAATGATCGTTGTTTTCTTTGACGAACTGCGTCATACCGATTTCGGCAGCGGCTTCCATTTTTAGGTCTTTCAGTTTTTTGCGTATTTCGCTGTTGCTCATATGCTTTGTCTCCTTATTATTGCTTGCATGAATATTATTTGCCGCGCGGCACAGGATATTCGCGTAAAACAATAGTAAAAACAAGACAAAACGAATTTTTCAAGCGCATTGACAAATTCTGCTTCAGGTCGGGCTTGCATCCTTTCATGAAAAAGAAAATGGCAAACACTATTGTGCCTGCCATTTTTATCCTAAAATAAAGGCTTAAGCTTTGATACAGCTCTCCGTTTCTTCGGGTGATGTGTGCTTGTTCTGCCAAATGCACCAGAGTGTTACGGAGGTGATGACTACCGCGCTGCCTACGAGCGCAAGGGTTCCCGGCGCCTCTCCGGTAAACAGGAAGACCCAAACGGGGTTAAGAAGCGGTTCAACCGCACCCAGCAGCGAGCAGGCCAGCGGAGGACAGTTTTTACTGGAGAGGACTAGCAGAATATAGGGGATACCGAGCTGAATTATTCCGAGAGCAAGGATGCACAGAATCGAGACGGTGCTTAGCGGTGTTGATACGAAAAATGTAACAGGTATACCGACAGCGGCAGAGAAGAGATGTCCAAGAAGCATTCCGCCCATGCGCGTGTCCTCGTCGGCCTTGCCGATGGCAAGGTACATTGCCGCCATTACAGCTCCGGCAAGTATCGCAACGATATTACCCAGAACATAACCTCCCGCGAGCTTATCGAAAAAGAAAAGCGCGATTCCGCCCATCGTGGCGATGACGGCAATGATATCGGCCCTGCGGAACTTTTCGTGGAACAGCACGGCTGAAAACACCATCAGAAACAGGGGTGCAGTAAACTGCAGAACGATCGCGTTGGCTGCCGTCGTAAGCTTGTTAGCTAAAACGAAGGCGTTGAAGGTCAGACACATGAACAGACCCATAAAAACTGCGTTGCGGTTGAATCTAAATTTTATCTTAAATATACGCAGGAAGAGATAAACGGTTCCGGCAGATATGAGGCTGCGCCAGCCCGTAATGACAAAGGAGTTCCACGGTATGAGCTTAATAAAAATTCCGGCTGTGCTCCACATTGCCGCGCAGAGCAGCATCTGCAGTATAGCCTTGCGTTTAGGATCCATAGCATTACCTCATTATAACATTAAACAGTCATTTCATAATAACACAAGTTTGGCAAAAGGCAAGCGCAGATTGATAATAAAAAACTTTTGTTATGCATAAGGAGGCGGAGCCGGATGAAAACTTTCAGGGAGCTTTATGACGAACTTGTTTCTTCTGCGCTGAAAGGTGATTTTAATGCGGGGAAAGGAGCGGATTACGATCCGTATCAGCTTGATTGCCTGCTCAACCCAAGGAAGCACCCTCTGGTGATCCAGACAGGGAAATGCGACTGCGCAGAGGGAAAAGCGAGAGAGTGCGTGGAGAGATGTCCGTTCGGCGCTATCAGCGAGGCGTCTTCAGGCGGGATAAAGATAGACCCCGAAATGTGTTTTGGCTGTGCGCGCTGCATCGATGGATGCAACAGCGAAAAATTAATGGAATCGACTGAAACCATCCCCGCTCTTAAGGCGGTCCGTGCGTCGAAGGGACCGGCCTATGCGCTTATTGCCCCCGCTTTTCTTGGGCAGTTCAGTTCGGATGTGACGCCGGGAAAGCTCCGCACAGCGCTAAAGAGGCTTGGCTTCGACGGGATGCTTGAGGTCGCTCTTTTCGCGGATATCCTGACGCTCAAGGAGGCGCTTGAGTTCGATAAAAACATACGCACCGAAGCGGATTATCAGCTTACGAGCTGCTGCTGCCCGATGTGGATCGGAATGATTAGAAAGGTCTATAACGAGCTAATGCCCCACGTGCCCGGTTCCGTTTCGCCTATGATCGCATGCGGCAGGACTGTGAAGCTTCTGCATCCCGACTCGACGACTGTCTTTATCGGGCCCTGCCTTGCGAAGAAGGCGGAGGCACGCGAAAAGGATCTTGCCGGAGCTGTCGATTTTGTGCTGACGTTCCGGGAAGTGCAGGATATATTCGACGCGCTGGGCATCGATCCGGCAAAGATGGAGGAGAGTGAAAAAGATCATTCGTCCAGAGGCGGAAGGATATATGCCAGAACTGGCGGTGTCAGCGAGGCTGTTGAAAAGACACTCGAACGGCTCAATCCGAAGAGGCCGATCTCGATACGCACGAAGCAGGCGGACGGGGTTCCGGACTGCAGGGCAATGATGAATGAGCTGCTTGCGGGAAAGCAGGAAGCTAATTTCTATGAGGGGATGGGTTGCAAGGGAGGCTGCGTCGGAGGGCCGAGATCGGTTACCGGAGCCGAAAAGGGAACTCCTCTGGTTAACGCTTACGGGGACAAGTCACCCTATCCGACGCCGTTGGAGAACCCCTATGTGGCCGAGCTGCTCCGCAGACTCGGGATCGATACGGTGGAGAGCCTTATAGAGCATACGGAAATATTTACGCGCTACTTCTGAAACGATCTGCCTATATATTAAAGCGCCGCTCTCTTTGGAGCGGCGCTCATATGGTTCAAAAACCGTTATCTGGAATTGACCGCCATGTCTTTTCTCTTCTGCTTTGCGTCATACATAAGGGCATCCGCCTCGCGGACCAGAGACGCAAAGGTTGAGATATGCGCACAGATAAGAAAATGTTTTTGCCCTTCTTCAACAAAAAAAGAG
>JAJUHD010000193.1 GCA_029268085.1 Bacillota bacterium
CTTTTTTGTATAAAAATATATAACACCGTACAAAAGTCCGGTGTTAAAGTGGAGGGTTTTATTTATAACGTTTTTTCATTTTTTGAAGCTTTTTCATCATATCCCTTGCGTTTTCCTCAGCATTCTTAAGGGATGTAATGAGCCTGTCGCAGACCGAGATTATATCTTCGTCCTCGTGCGGCGTATCGATCGATGCGCGGATGTCCGTGCTAGGATTGTCAGATATAGCTGAGAGCATCCTAAGTATTGCGGAAAGCGAATAGTTCGCACAACGGAGAGATCGGATGATTTTTAGTTTCCGGATATCCTCGTCGGTGTAAACGCGGTAGCCGTTCTGTCTGCGCTTCACCGTCAGCAGTCCGTTCATTTCCCAGTTTCTAAGCGCATCGATTGATATGCTGAGATAGTCCGCAGTCTCCTGCCGCGTCAGGCATATATCATGCAGCAGTTCCATGTCACCCGATAAAAGCTTTTCCGCAATCGATACGGCCTCTTCGGCATTTCTCTGCTCCGTCTTAATCTGGCGCAGATATTCCTCTGTAAGACATATCGCCCTGTCAAAATCGCATTTTGCCGAGGTCTTGATAATGTCGATCACTTTTTTGCGAAGCCCGTTTTGCAGCACTTCGACCTTGAACGCCGTTCTGGCAAGCTCGAACTGCTCTATGTGCAGATCTGTGAACACTCGATATCCGTTCTCCCTGCGTTCGGCCTTCGGAATCAGTTGCAGCTTCTCGTACATACGAACCGTGTTCGGATGCACTCCGATGATTTCCGCAACCTGCGCCGTTTTGTATGTTTCCACGCTTTCACTCTCCCTGTTTTTATTATATCACAGGATAAAGTCTGGTGGTATAGTGTAGGGTTTCCTGATATTTAATACAAGAAAGCGCGCCGCAAAATTACGGCGCGTTTTCTTATTTAGCGGCGAAGCCACGGTTCCTCTGGGGGGTCGTTTTTTTCTCTCTTTTTTCTCGGCGGATCTCCGGGAACCGGCATACCGTGGATCTCGGAGTATGACTCCGCGTTCTCCTCGGATAGCGGCAACGTCGGCGTCAGCCCTGTCATATCCGTCGTAGACATGACCGATTTCAGGTCGTAAAACTCATCATATATTCTGTCGTCTCTTATTTCCGGATTTCTATTTTCATTCATAAACTGTCACCCTCTTTAACAGAATAACAGTATTATTCCTCATTTCGACATATTTTATAAAAGCACAGGCGCCTTCATCGGCTTCTTTCCAGTATCTCTCCCCTGACCTTCTTCGTCAGCTTCGAGAACACGAGCTCATAGGATCTGTCGCACAGGTTGCGCAGGACATCGTCAGGTACTTCTCCGTCCAGATATATCGAGTTCCAGTTCTGTTTGTCCATATAAAAGCCCGGAATGATGTCAGCGTATTCGTTTCGCAAAGCCTCGGCGAGCAGCGGCTCGCATTTGAGCTGCAAAAGCTCACGGCAATCGTAGGCTTTATACTGCGGTCCCGGCTGACAGGTGGCGGCAAACATCTTTCCGCCGACCAGATAGCGGAACCACTCCCATTCGGCTTTGTAATCCTTGATACAGCCCGGCTTTGACAGCAGATACTCATCGAGCCATTCGTATTTTGCCATAGGTTTCTCCTTATATGTTTTTGATCGGTCTTCCGTGGCCGACATAAATTATTTTCGCCCCGCTTGATCTTATTGTTTCTACGCTCTTCAGCATCGGTTTTTCCTCCTCAAAGATCCTTGCGACCGTCGGACGGAAAATGTTGAACATTGCATCGCCGACGATAATTTCGCCGTCGTCCGTCAGCACGCCGACCGAACCCTTTGTATGGCCCGGAAGAGCTATTACGCGGGCCTTGACGCCGTATTGGGAAAGGTCCTGTCCGTCCTCCAGCAGAATGTCCGGCTCAAAAAACGAATAAGTCGATCTCTTCAGAACCGGCATTGAACAAGCAGAGAAAAACCTGCCGAGGAGTGTCGTGCCGTGCAGCACGCTTTTTTCGCCGTTTCCGATTATAGGCACATCTTTTTCGTTTATTGCGATTGGAACGTTAAGCCTTTCCGAGAGATATTTCGCAGACGAAACATGGTCAAAATGCCCGTGTGTGAGCAAAATCAGCTTTACGTTTCTGTCTTTGATACGCTTAAGTATCTTAGGGCCGTCCTTATAGTTGCAGGTATCGATCAGTACCGATCCCCGATCTCCCGAAAGCAGGTAACAGTTGGCATAGCCTATTCTTATTCTTTCGACCATATTCCGGTCCTCCAGATATGTAATGATAACAGCGTCCGCTCTAGAAGCATAGTACATCCGCAGAAATAAAAAGTCAACGGCGCGCGGGCTTTTACCTGCATGCCGTTGCTGTCTGTCATTCGAGGGCTTCTTTTACGATGCCCCACGCATTGATGAGCTGCTCAAGACTGCTGCCGGCATTCGCGGGGCTTGTAGACGGAAGTAGGGTTGCGGGCATCCCTGTCTGCGAAAAACAGTATTTCTTATAATATTTGTATGAAGTTCCGCCGTTCGTAAAGATGCGTCTGATATCGGCGGCTTCGGTTATCCTGCGAAGATCATTCGGAATAACGTTCCTGATTGACGCATCGTCCGAGCCTTCGATGTCGCAGAACGCAATCACATCCCAGAGCGCGATCCCGTTGTTCCTGAGCATTACCGTCTTTTCCTCGACCGCAGTCGGCACAGGACAGCCGAGAAGCGCCGACATAACGCGCCAGAAGCGGTTCTGGGGATGGCCGTAAAAGAACTGCACTTCACGAGATTTGACCGAAGGGAACGAGCCAAGTATCAGTATCTTTGAGTTTTTATCAAATATCGGGGGTATCGTATGCCGTATCAACTGTTCCCCCCCTTGTTTCAAAGAGTCATCATAAAAATCATAACATCCTGCCCGCAATTTTACAAGATTCCGATATGCTCCATTAATCAGTGCTCTTTTTTCACGCAGACATTACAGGAATTGCAGCCGCCTGAGCAGCCGGAACAGCCTGAGCAGCCGCCGTTTTTCTTCTTTTTTAAAGCAAATCGGAAAGCGCCGATAACCGCACAGCCAATAAAAATCAGCAAAACAATATCTAATGCGCTCATATTAAAAGCCTCCCAATCTGATAAATTGCAAATGCCGCCACCCACGCAATACCGCACTGCAAAATAACAATGCCAACCGTTCCGATACCGGATTTCAGCTCCTTTTTTATCGTAGCGACCGCCGCAACACATGGCGTATACAGAAGCGTAAACAGCAGGAAGCTGACGGCGGATAGCGGCGTAAACAGTCCGGAAAGCGCCGTGCCGAGTTCTGCCATACTGGTATTCAGCAATACTGAAAGCGTACTTACAACAGCTTCCTTTGCCGTAAAGCCGCTGATAAGCGCCGTTGCGACACGCCAATCGGCAAAACCGATAGGCTTCAATACAGGAGAAATCAGCTGTCCTATAACAGCCAACAGGCTTGCTTCATTATTTTCTACGACATTGAGTCTTGTATCAAAGGTCTGCAGAAACCAAATGACGATAGTCGCAACAAAAATTATCGTAAAAGCCCTTTGCAGGAAATCTCTTGCTTTTTCCCATAATAAAAGTAGAACATTTTTAGGCGATGGCAGCCGGTAATTCGGAAGCTCCATCACAAACGGCACGGGATTGCCGCGAAAAGCAGTTTCCTTCATTGCAAGCGCTACTAGTATTGCAAGGATTATGCCTGCAATATAAAGTCCGATCATGACTAGCGCCTGATGCCTGGGGAAGAACGCCGCGCAGAACACCGCATAAATCGGTATTTTAGCAGAGCAGCTCATGTACGGGGTTAATAGAATCGTCATTTTGCGGTCACGGTCAGATGGCAGCGTTCTCGTTGCCATAATCGCTGGCACCGAACAGCCGAATCCGATGAGGACAGGAACAAAGCTTCTTCCGGAAAGACCGATCTTACGCAGCGGCTTATCCATGATAAAAGCAATTCGAGCCATGTAGCCGGTGTCCTCAAGGATGGAGAGAAAGAAAAACAGCGTAACAATTAAGGGCAGGAAGCTGAGTACGCTTCCGACACCCGCGAAGATTCCGTCAATAATCAGGCTGTGTACGACGGGGTTTATGCCATAGGCAGTCAGCCCTTTGTCAACA
>JAJUHD010000194.1 GCA_029268085.1 Bacillota bacterium
GATAATTCAGAAGTCATAAAGATTCAGCAACAGTTAGCGGTAATACAAGAAGAGGTACATGGGATGAAGAATGCAGATGCGCAACTAATGGAAATAATCGAACAACTAAATTTCATTTCAAAAAATCCCTATGATAGTAGCACTATTGAAAGACTTTTGGAAGAAATAAAAAAACAGATTACATATATCAACTAAAAGTATAAATTCACATTATATAAAGCGTATAAGGCGTAATTGCCTTAATGAGATTTCTATCTATGATTTAAAATGAGGGTGGATGAAATTTGGTAAAAATTTTAAGTTGGTTCTCAATTAGAGACAATGTCACTTTATTTATAGCCATTGTTGGGTTTGCACTGTCATTACTTTCGTGGGGACATACATTATGGATAAGCAGGAAACATCTTGCTGTTGAATTTGATTTTGATTGCTCATTCGGTTGTGCATATATAAGTTCTTTGTATCATTGTGCAACGCTAGCCTTATTTTTCGAAAACAAATCGGCCAATCCTATATCAATTACTTACTTGGAAATCGTAACAGCTAATAAAGATCGTTTTAGGTGTAAACTAGAAAAGTGCTTTGTAGCCCACAAATTTCGAAATACAATTGATAACAATTCTGAGGGATACAACAGGCTTATAGAAAGTGCTGAATTTCCAATCGTGCTTTGTGGATTTGGAGCATCGTATCAGTATGTTGATTTTTCCCTCCCTAAAGGCCGGACATGGAATGATATTAGTTGTGTTAACGTCCAGACGAATCGAGGTCGTATTATATTGAATAAGAAAGAGACACTTAATAAACTTGAAGAGTTTTTGCAAATACCGCTAAAAGCAAAAGAAGAAAATCCCTGCACTACCGCTAATATAGCTGTCGCAGACTAAGCTTCGATAATTACAGTGCGGTTACCTTTACATTATGTAGTATCATCTTTAATAAGATACGACCTTAAAAGCGGTAGTCAATGGACAACCTCATGTAAGTACCTAGAGTGGGAGGATTGTATACTACTTGACATAGTAACATGTTTTGCTCATTAATCAGTAAAGATAGCTTTAAATGTGTAGGAGTAATGGATTTAGTACATGGGGTTCTATTTGGGTTTAATTTTGCGAGAAACGGCGGAAGGGTGCAATAGGGTATAACGGGTCTAATGAAAGAAATGTAGTAATGACGGGCTTTATGCGCGGTCACAATAAGTTGCAAAAAGTGTAAAGGCGGTCTCCAAAACCGTAGGCCGAGGGTTCGATCCCTTCTGCCCCTGCCATCTAAGTACCCTGATTTGAATACCAAATCAGGGTGCTTTTTGCATAATTATAGGGCAATACTGACGAGAAACAGACGAGAAATATGTTTAATACAAACAGATACAGACTGAGCTGTCGGCGCTTGCCGCGTTGCCAGTCTGTTTTTTCATTTATATCAAGGCTTGAAGACCAAAGAAACGCTAAAAGATTAGGGTAAGCTAAAAGGTGTTTTGACAGGACATTATATTTCAACAATAATTGGAAAAATGGAGAATGATGTGGTAAAATCACAATAAATAAGATTAGTGCGGAGCGGCAACCATGTTATAACAAATGATATTGCCGCTGCGAGTAAAAATCCGCAACATCTGTGGCGATGAAACAATCTGGCATAACAAGGCGTCCGAATAACTGCAAAACGGGATAGAAAGCGGTGTCTATATATGGATACAGAATACAGATTTGTTATTGATGAGCTTCCGTTGAAAAAGGGCTCGGTTTCCGAGGAGTTGTTCCGTAAGTGCGCGATAAGCAAATGTACACTGCCCGGATTCGGGATCAGAAATATTTTTAGCCCTGGCGCTCCGGTAACAATGTCTGATTGCTTTCGCCAAATGAAGAGAGCTAAGCTAAACGATATAGCAGAATACCTGCTTGAGGGTATTGACTCAGCCGCCGTATGGCCCGGACTATTTACTGTCAGACCGACAATGACGGCTGTTCGAAAGCTGGGTAAGGACGAGCTTGCAGAGAGAATGGCGTCGGTATACATTGCTTCGCTGAAAGAAATATTGCTTGACCAGACTATGGAGGATATTGAATTTCTGCTAGAGCTTGTGAACTTAGACGAACCGTTCATGGTCGGCTATTTTGCTGGAGATATTGAGCAAGATGAGGTCGAAAGCGCGCAGTTCGAGCTGTGCTTTAAGTATGGTGATTTGATGGAGTGCGGACTGCTTGCGGCCAGAGCCGTGGAATCGAACGGCGGACTACTTGGCTATCAGGTCGTGACGCCGGAGGAAACAGCCTCGTATTTGCGGGAAAAAGGACTGCAAATTCTTCAGATGAAGAGCCTGTCAGACATCGTTGGATGTTACGCGGAAGCGTCCGCAAATTTGTACGGTGTTATCACTATAGGGGATTTTAAAGAGCTAATCCGTCAGTATGAGCGCGAAATCAAAAAGTCAGTTATTGCTGACGATGTGATTTCTTTCATGGATGTTCAGGGCGGTGACGCTTCAGAGGAGGAGCTGGCGCTTTACCGCGAGGTAAGGCAAGCCGCCGCAAAATTTCTGGTGGAAGCCGATGAAAAAACTATAGAAAAGCTGCTGGAGATTGACGAGAAGTCCGGCTTTGGTGGCGACGGCTATTTTCTGGACGAGCACGAATCAGAATATTCGAATGTAAAGGACTACGGCTTGTGTATTGTGAATTCCGAATTTCTTGATGAAGGCGGCGAATACCTCGGGAGGTCGTACACGCCGATTCTTGCTCAGCAGGAGGGGCATACGCGGTATTTTCCGCCGACCTTCGCGGCTCTTATGGCATACACCGAACCCAGCTATTTTGAGCCGCTGCCCGCCGCCGAGAAGCTGATCGAAAAGCTGAGCAGGAACCATCGAAAGCAGCTGCTGGATGGAGTGCGCGCGACTGTCGGATTTTTCAGAGGGGAAGAGACAGAACCGGTATACCAGTGCGGTGAATTCAGCGAAAACAAAAATGAAGCGGCGCTTCAGGCGGCTGAGGAAATCGTTTCACAGATACAGTACTTAATACGCTCATCCTGCGGGCAGTCGTTCTTACAAGACGTCGTGGATGTTCTTGAAGACTACAGGGTCAGATTAACGGGACTGCAGGAGGCAAATGAAATCATGTCTCTGGTAATGGAAATAAACAACGGCAGCCGGCTGTGGGTGAACAAGGGGAATATCCCGAACGTAATGCGCGCAAAAGAACAGGCCTCGCGGCAGGGACCTGTAAATCTCGTTTTCGGCCCGAATATGCAGGGAACAAAGCTGCCTGCGGAAATTCAGGAGCTCCTAAAGAGCGGCGAGTTTCGGGGGAAAATCGCGGTGGACGACACTGAGGTGAAGCGAGCGAGCGAACCGTCCGCAACAGTTGGAAGGAACGACCCTTGTCCTTGCGGCAGCGGCAGAAAGTATAAGAATTGCTGCGGCCGAAACAAATAAATAACAAAACGGAGAGAACGTGCGTTAACACATTCTCTCCGAACAGAAGGCCCGCAGTATTGCGCCCGAAAGGCTCGCGGGAACTGCTATTATATTGTATGCGCGTCGGTGATAAGATATTATAGTATTGTCTCCCAGTCAGGACAAAAGCCGCAGTACCGCATGTCTACGAATGGGTATTTAGCGCTAAAGACTATCAGTTGCGCCTTAAAAGCGGCAAACTCAGATTGAGAAAGCAGTCGGCGCATATTTAGAACATACCCGAAAAGCCTTCCGTTATCTGGGACGCCTTTTGGGGAAACATTCAACAACTGCTTTTCTTTCTGGTTGAGTGTGGGCTTTGTTATGAATAGCCTATTGAAAAGCCTGCTACCGTGAGCGCAGAGGTTTCGGACGATAGTCATTCCGTGCATATATTTTTCCATGACATCTGAGGCGGTTTTGTGTGTCAGTCGATATTGTCTGGCAACGGTGTCATCGCCGGGGTATAATTGACCGAAATCGCCGGTGAGAATTGACCCACTCAAAAATAACGGCTACCATAATCCAAAAGGGATTATGGGGTGAGGCCGATGCTAAGGAGTGGGATAATACTTATGATACGAGAGAAGGCACAGCGCGGAAAAAGCGCCTATGCCATAGGCAAAGAGCTTAATATATCCAAGAATACAGCTCGTAAGTACATCGAC
>JAJUHD010000195.1 GCA_029268085.1 Bacillota bacterium
AACATGAGCATCACTCTGCCCTATGTCAAAAATGCACAGGTCATCGTGGTTAAGGCTGACAGCGGCATTAAATCGACTGCGGATCTCGTCGGAAAAACTGTGGTTGCCGAGATCGGTTCCGCAGGTGAGATGCAGATAATCGGAAGCGAGGACTCCGAGCCGGAAGCAAATCTTGCGAAGGCCACATATGTTGGAATGAACAAGCAGACCGACTGCCTCCTCGAGGTCAAAGCTGGAACCGCCGATGCAGCCGTTCTTGACTGGACGCTCGCAAAAACCATGGTCGGAGATGGAACTGATTTCTCGGATCTTAAAATCGTGGACGGCGTCGAGCTTGCTGCGGAGGAATACGGCATAGCTTTCCGCAAGGGCAGCAACGTTACGGAAAAGGTCAATAAGATAATCGAAGAGCTGGTCGCAGACGGAACACTGCCGGCACTTGCCGAAAAGTATGGTTTGAGTCTTGCACCGGCAATCGATAAGTAGTATACTGATTTAGCAAAATAGCGCAGCAAGGGACAGGGAGAACACCCTGCCCCTTTCCGCGTGTAACTGGGAGTTTATAAGTATGAGCATTTCTGTCGTATCCTCACGTCTGCTGCAGAGCTTTGCAATCAATGGCGAGATATTTTTGATAACGCTGGCTCTCGGGCTTCCGTTAGGGCTTCTCATATCGCTCGGTTCGATGAGCAGATTCAAGCCTCTGTCATGGCTGACGAAGACTTTTGTCTGGATAATTCGCGGTTCGCCGCTCATGCTCCAGGTAATAATTGTTTTTTACGTTCCGGGGCTGATTTGGGGTGCTCAGGCGTTCGGACGAATTGAGGCAACGCTTGTGGCGTTTGTGATAAACTACGCCTGCTATTTTTCGGAAATTTTCCGCGGCGGGATTGAAAGTATTCCGGCAGGGCAGAAGGAAGCAGGACAGGTTCTGGGCATGACAAAATCCCAGATATTCTTTAAAGTCACGCTTTTGCAGGTAGTAAAGCGCATCGTTCCGCCGATCGGAAACGAGGTAATGACGCTTGTCAAGGATACTTCTCTTGCCAGAGTAATCGCAAACAAAGAAATAATTATGATGGCGCAGGAATATGTCACCAAGGGCATAATTTGGCCGTTGTTCTACACTCTGGTTTTCTTCCTTGTCGCCTGCGGAATCTTAACCCTGCTGCTTAACTGGGTTGAAAAAAAGCTGTCGTATTTCAAATAAGAGGGAGGCCCGATCGTGTCTATTTTAGAAGTCAGAAACCTGAGGAAAAGCTTTGATTCGCTGCAGGTGCTCAAGGACATCGACTTTTCTCTGGATAAGGGAGAAACCATAGCCATTATCGGTTCCTCGGGTAGCGGAAAGACGACGCTTCTCCGCTGCCTCAACTTTCTGGAAAAGCCGGACGGCGGCAGCATATCAATCGACGGAAATGTGATTTTTGACGCTAAGGACCCGAAGACGCAGAAGGAAAGCGAGATTCGTAAAAAACGTCTGCATTTCGGGCTTGTTTTTCAAAATTTTAATCTGTTTCCGCAGTATACCGCTTTAAAAAACGTTAAGCTCGCATCAGAACTGTTGGCGCGTGAAAGAGATGATTACAAAAATAACAGAAAAAAGATACTTGCCGATATTGATGCGGAGGCACGGAAAAACCTTGAGAATATGGGGCTTGCCGATAAAATCGATTACTACCCGCATCAGCTTTCGGGCGGACAGCAGCAGCGTGTCGCTATCGCACGGGCGCTGGCTCTGCGGCCGGACATTTTGTGCTTTGACGAACCGACCAGTGCACTTGATCCTGAACTGACGGGCGAGGTGCTCAAGGTTATCAAGGAGCTTGCGGATAAGCGCACCACAATGATAATAGTCACGCATGAAATGGCGTTTGCGCGTGCTGTCGCCGACAGGGTCATATTTATGGACGGCGGCGTCATCGTTGAGCAGGGCTCTCCTGAAGATGTTCTGGTGAACCCAAAAGAGGAACGCACGAAGCAGTTTCTTGCGGGATACTCGGAAGAACTATAATCCAAAGAGTCAGAAACGCCCGCTTTTCCTTGTCTGCGGATGTTTCTGACTCTATGGACGATCTGGAGGAACTTACAAAAGTTTCTCCTTATTTTAGTTACAATAGTTTACAATTTCCACTTGAATTGTTCAAAAACCTATAATAATATATAACGTGATTTGATATGTATCAGACATTGGCGACGGGGAACTTGGACCGCGCCTTTTTTATCGTAGAGTTACAATTGCTGAAAGTTGTTACATTATCCGGTGGTGCTTATGGAAAAAAGATTACGCGCAACTGCGCTTGTACTTACAATATTGTTGTTGTTATCCGTTTCTGGCTGCGGAACCGGCAGCAACGAAAAATATCGTGTTGCCGATAAGCTTGCGCAGCAGCAGTTCTGCGTCGCCTTCAGGCTCGGAGATAAAGCAGGCGAAGCGGTAGTCGCCGCTCTCAAGGTAATTCAGGCTTCCGGCAAGGTAACAGAGCTGTCGCAGAAATGGTTTAACGAGGATGTTTCCCTGTTCAAGGGCGACGAGAACGCGCTGAAAAATCTGGGCGAAGAACCCGAAAAGCGCACCTTCATAATCGGCTACGACGAGGGACGTCTGCCGTTTTCCGGAAAGACGAGCGGGGGTATGGCGACGGGCTTCGACGTTGACCTTGCCAGAGAGGTCTGCAAGGAACTGGGCTGGAAGGCAAAATTCCTGCCGATAGACGTTTCTCAGGCTGTCGTGGAGCTTAACTCCGGCAATGTTGACTGCGTTTGGGGCGGCTTTGCCTATGACGAGAATAACACGGATATCTATCAGTCGCCGGTATACATGGAAAACACAATAGTCCTTGCGTCTCTGAGAAGCTCGGGCATCCGAAGCGCGGGCGGGCTTCGCGGAAAGACGCTTACGCTAAGCGAAAATGCTTATTTCAACGCCATACTTGAGGACAACAAGGCGCTTTCGGAAAAACCGAAATACATTGTTAAGGTGCCGGGCGGAACCGAGGCGTGCTTTAAGGCGCTGAATGACGGTTCGTGCGCCGCGATAATAACAGACCTTGCGGCGCTGGATTATTACGATTAGTTTGAAATATGAAAGTAACCCGACCGCAAAACTGAAGTGTCCCCGAAAGTTAATATATACTTACAGGTGCGATAAATGGGTGATAAAGGAAATTGTTTACTGCGGACGAATGTTATTTTTTTCGAACCAGCACACCAGCATGTCAACGCAAGCGCCATAAGAATTGACACCGGAAGCAATGCCGTTTGACTTTAAGTATTTGTCGTATACTGTCGTGACTGTTTCAGCGGCAGAAGTTTCGTGGCTAATCCAGTAATTACTGTTGTCATTCCAGTCCTGAATGACATAGTCATTAAATGTCGACATAATCTGTCGGCAAGCACCTGGATCAGCCCCATTTAAGGTATCTGTCAGATAAGCGAGACCGAGTAAATAACCCGAATATTCATATATGGGGATATTTGATGTGATGCAGGCGGCAATAGCGGAGAAATTGGCTTCTTCCTCGGAATTGATGCCGCGCTGGTGCGCCATTTCATGTGCAATTGTTGCGGGTATAAGGCAGGCAGGTACATCAATATTGATATTTATTTCGCCGGTCAGGGCGATGTAAACGCCCGAAAATCCACATGCGCTCATGAGTTTCGAATAAATCATTGCTTTTACGGAATAGGTTTCGCCGTTAAGCACTGGAAATTCCTTCGCGAGGTTCGTATAAAGATCTTTGCCAAGCGCAAAGTAGTTTTTCCTATCCTCATTAAAATGCTTGCTTGCATCGCGTTTAACCTGCGTTGATAATTCATTGGCTTTTTCAGCAAAAATTTTTGTAACATTTGTGAGTTGCGCAACAGTAATACCGCTGGGGTTAAGACCTGTTATTTCCGCAAGATCTGTACTGTGATAGCCGGCACCCCATATCCAGGAATTGGCAGCCACTATGTACAGCCCGATAACGGTGATTATGTAAAGGCTGCGTCCGAGATAAAATAGCCGATGCGGGTATCGTATCAAGATAACGATAGTTTTTATGATGAAATACAGTATCCAAAGTATGAGAAGTGTTGTTAGCACCTCCGCCAGAGAAAAGTATTGAAATGGACCGAAAGA
>JAJUHD010000196.1 GCA_029268085.1 Bacillota bacterium
AAATACTTCAGGAGATTGTCCCGGACGGTCTCGGCACATTGGGGATTGTGCCCGCCGTCAACAATGAAAAAGGGCTTTTCCGAAACGATCTCAAACCTTGCGGGCCACTCAGTTTCACAAAGTCCGCGTCTTATGGCCTCATCGCTTATCGTATAACCCCGCGAGCGCAGGACTTTTACGGCCTCAAGTGCGACCGCGGCGTTCTTTAGCTGGTGCGAGCCGAGGAGCGGAAGCGCGAGATTTTCAAATTCTCTATATGAAAATAGCTGTCCTTTGCGACTGTCGGAAATAGTTTTGATTGCTCCGAAATCCGCCCTTGTCAGAGGCGAATACATTTCACGGCAGCGCGCGGAAATGACATCTAAAATGCTTTCCGGCAGTTCGTAAGTTACTGTCGGGCAGCCGCTTTTAATAATGCCGGCCTTTTCCGCGGCGATCTTCTCGACCGTGTCGCCAAGCTCGCGTGTATGATCGAGCCCGATGTTGGTTATAACCGAGCAAAGCGGGTTTTCGATAACGTTAGTCGAATCGAGCCTTCCGCCCATGCCCGTTTCAAGAACAACTACGTCGCAGTTTCCGCGGGCAAAATACTCCATCGCAATCGCGGTTACAAGCTCAAATTCCGTCGGCCTATCCTCCATCGAGAGCGCAAGAGGTGCGCAGAACTCCGTAATTGAACCAAGATCTTCGCCGGAGACCTGCTTTCCGCCGATCTGCATCCTCTCGCTGAATTCCGAGATATATGGAGAGGTATAAAGTCCGGTTGTCAGCCCCGCTGCCCGAAGTATGGAAGCGAGCATAGCGGAGGTCGAGCCCTTGCCGTTCGTTCCGGCAATATGGACGAAACGGAGCCGCTTCTGGGGATCCCCCATTTTCGAAAGAAGCTCTCTTGTGCGTGCCAGCCCGGGCTTTGAACCCTGCCACACCTTTTCGTGGATAAATGCAATAGCTTCTTCCGCAGTCAATTTTTTCGCCTCCGCCAAGGATTCAAGTTAAAAATACAAGACAAGTATAACCGCAAAACATTTCAAAAGCAACAAGCAAACAAATCTTGTAGCTTTGCCCTGTTTTGCGGAGCAAAGCAGCGTCTTTGCTCCGCAAAACAACGGAATGAGCTCCGTTTTAAGCAAAAATCAGGCTCCGCTGCATCTAAATAATAAGAAACAGGAAGAAAACTGTTGACCGGAGCAAAACAATGTGCTAGAATACACATTACCTGTCGGAGGAGAGGTTTTATTTTCGTGCGCGGAAATTTGCCAAATCAGTTTATCCGTTCCGAACAGGGAGGCAACGTGGCCCATAGGCCCAAAATAACAAGGAGGTGCCGATATGCGAGTTAAAGTCACTCTGAGATGCAACGAGTGCAAGCAAAGGAACTACAATACTTTCAAGAACAAGAAGAATACCCCAGACCGTCTTGAAATGAGCAAGTATTGCCCGTTCTGCCGCAAGCACACAACGCATTCAGAAACGAAGTAGTTTTTTTGAAAGGATGTGCTTTAATGTCAAAAGCAAAGGAAGACGCGGTCAAAAGGACCTCGACCACAGAAGCTGTCAAAAAAGCTACCGGAAATGAAAAAAGAAGTGTCAAAGAGCGTATGTCTCAATGGTTCCGCGACCTTAAGAGCGAGCTTAAAAAAGTCGTCTGGCCCACAAGGGAGCAGACGGTAAAGAATACCACCGTCGCGCTGGCGCTTACATTCGCCTCCGCGATCGTGCTCTGGGCTTTCGATTCTCTCGCGGATGCAGGAGTCAACGCGCTTATCAAACTGGTGGGTTAGTAACATGGCTGAAGATGCATTGTGGTATGTAGTCCACACATATTCCGGCTATGAGAACGCTGTGGCCGCAGCTATATTGAAAGCAGCCGAAAACCGCAGGATGCAGGATCTTATCACGGAAGTCAATATTCCGATGGAAACCGTCACGGAGCTTACGGACAACGGCGAAAAGACCGTTGAGCGCAAGACCTATCCGGGTTATGTTTTCGTAAAGATGATATTGACCGATGAGAGCTGGCATCTGGTTCGCAATGTGCGCGGAGTTACCGGCTTCGTGGGAAGCGACGGCAAAGCCGTTCCGCTTACCGAGCAGGAAATCCTCGATCTGGGCGTTGAGCGCCACGAGATCGTCGAGGGCTTCAAGGTCGGAGATACCGTCAAGGTTATCGACGGTCCGCTTGAAGGTTTTCTGGGAACTGTCGAGGAAGTCGATACCGGAAAGAGCAGAGTCCGCGTCATAGTCTCCATGTTCGGAAGGGAGACGCCCGTCGATCTGGATTATTATCAGGTCGAGTATGTTTCAGAATAATTAGGAGGTGCACTTAAAGTGGCACAGAAAGTTGTTGGCATAGTCAGATTCCAGGTTCCTGCGGGCAAAGCGACACCTGCTCCTCCCGTAGGTCCTGCCCTTGGTCAGTACGGCGTCAATATCGGCCAATTTACCAAGGATTTTAACGAACGCACCAAGAACGACGTGGGAATGATGATCCCCGTCGTCATCACGGTCTATTCCGACCGTACCTTTACCTTTATCACAAAGACCCCTCCGACCGCCCTTCTTATCAAGAAGGCCTGCGGCATTGAGCGCGCTTCCGGAGTGCCCCAGCGTGATAAGGTCGCGACCCTCAGCCGTGAGGATCTCCGCAAAATCGCCGAGCTCAAGATGCCCGACCTCAACTGCCCCACCATTGAAGCGGCTATGAGCATGGTTGCCGGCACCTGCCGCAGCATGGGCGTCAACGTCGCAAAGGCATAACGCCTTTCCCTTTACGTGGGAGGATAATTCCATCCGACGAACCACATTACAAGGAGGAAAACTAAATTGTTTAGAGGTAAAAACTACAAAGAGAGCACAAAGCTCATAGATAAACAGAATCTTTATGATCCCATGGAGGCCTTTGACCTTGTTATCAAGGCTTCCAAAGCAAAGTTTGACGAGACCGTCGAGCTGCACGTTAAGCTCGGCGTCGATTCCCGCCATGCTGACCAGCAGGTTCGCGGCGCGATTGTTCTTCCCCATGGTACCGGCAAGACCCGCAAGGTTCTTGTCTTCTGCAAGGAAGAGCGTCAGCAGGAAGCTCTGGATGCAGGCGCGGATTATGTCGGCGGACAGGACATGGTGGACAGGATCCAGCGCGAGAACTTCTTTGATTACGATGTAGTCGTCGCAACCCCCGATATGATGGGTGTTGTCGGCCGTCTGGGTAAGGTTCTCGGCCCCAAGGGCCTCATGCCTACTCCCAAGGCCGGAACGGTTACTCCCAACATCGCTCAGGCGGTCAAGGAGATTAAGGCCGGTAAGATCGAGTATCGTCTGGACAAGACAAATATCATTCACTGCCCCATCGGCAAGGTCAGCTTCGGTCCTGAAAAGCTGAATGACAACTTCAATACCCTTATCGGCGCGATCATAAAGGCAAAGCCCGCCGCCGCCAAGGGCCAGTATATCAGAAGCTGCGTCACCGCTTCCACGATGGGCCCGGGTATCAAGATTAATCAGGCAAAGCTCATCTAATTCGAGGCTACAAAGCTTCGTAACGTAAAAGCTTCATGTCAATGCCGATTTCGGCTGTGGCATGGAGCTTTTACTTGCTTTGCCAGCGCGCCTTGCCGTATCTTTATACAGTGCTCCCTTAAGGGGAAAACTAGAATTGTTCTGCACCGCTTGAATACTTGAATGAAAAGTGGTATCCTGTTCCAAGAGCACCACTTTTCCGATTATGGGAGGATTTTATATGGCAACACCGCATAACAGCGCCGAAAAAGGGCAGATCGCAAAAACCGTCCTGATGCCGGGCGATCCGCTGAGGGCAAAATTCATAGCAGAAAACTTTATTGACAATCCCGTTCTCGTGAACAACGTGCGCGGCGTTCAGGGCTATACCGGTACGAAACGCGGCGTGCCTGTGACCGTTATGGCGAGCGGTATGGGAATACCCTCGATCGGCATATACAGCTATGAACTTTTTAATTTTTATAATGTTGAAAATATAATTAGAGTCGGAAGCGCCGGTGCGCTGGCCGACGATCTGAAGCTGCGCGACATCGTGGCCGGAATGTCAGCCTGCACGGACTCAAACTTTGCA
>JAJUHD010000197.1 GCA_029268085.1 Bacillota bacterium
GAACCGTGAAAATGGAAGAGAAAATGACTATTACACTTCTCCCCGCGAGGAAAAAAGCCGGGCTGCCAAAGAACGACGAGGAAAACCCAAAGCTCCGCGTCGCCGCCTACTGCCGCGTTTCCACTGACAGCGACGAACAGGAAAGCAGCTATGAGGCGCAAATATCACACTATACCTCATACATAAACGGCCACCCGGACTGGGAATTAGCCGGTATTTATGCGGACGACGGCATCTCCGGCACCAACACGAAAAAGCGCGAGGAATTCAACCGCATGATTGACGACTGCATGGCGGGCAAAATCGACAAGGTAATCACTAAGTCCATCAGCCGGTTCGCCCGAAACACGGTGGACTGCCTGAATTACATCAGAAAGCTTAAAGACAAAAACATCCCCGTATATTTTGAAAAGGAAAATATCGACAGCATGGATTCCAAAGGCGAAATCATGCTCACCATCATGGCGTCCCTCGCTCAGCAGGAGAGCCAATCCTTAAGCCAGAACGTGAAGCTCGGCCTGCAATACCGCTACCAGCAGGGTCAAATCCAGATTAATTGCGCTCGGTTTCTTGGCTACATTAAGGATGAGAATAAGCGGCTGGTGGTTGTCCCGGAGGAAGCCGAAATCGTTAAGCGCATCTACCGAGAATACCTTGAGGGCGCCAGTATGCTGAAGATCGCCCGCGGGTTAGAGGCTGACGGCATCCTGAACGGTGCAGGCAATAAAAGGTGGCACACCAGCAACATTAATAATATACTGCGAAATGAAAAGTACACCGGAGATGCGCTGCTACAGAAAACCTACACGGTCGATTTTCTTACGAAGAAACGGGTCAAGAACAACGGCATCGTTCCGCAGTACTATGTAGAAAACAGCCATGAGGCCATCATCCCGCGTGAAGTTTTCATGCAGGTGCAGGAGGAGCTTATCCGCCGCCGAATTGTCCACACCAGCCCGAGCGGCAAGAAAAGGACCTTCAGCAGCAACCACTGCTTTTCAAATATGATTATCTGCGGAGGCTGCGGCGAGTTTTACCGCAGGATTCATTGGAACAACCGGGGGAAAAAGTCGGTTGTCTGGCGCTGCATCAGCAGGCTGGAAAACACTGGCCAATTCTGCGATGCCCGAACGGTGCCTGAGAGCCAAATCGAGCAGATACTGCTTAGCGCTATCAATCAGGCGCTATGCGACAAGGACTCTTTCCTTTCTATCCTTAAGGATAACATCGCTGCCGTCCTAAGCCATGAAAACGACACAACCCTTGCTGACATCGACAAGCGGCTGGCGGAGCTTCAGTCAGAGCTTGTGAAGCTTGCCAGCTCCAAGGCTGATTATGAGAAGGTCGGCAATGAAATCTACCGCCTGCGCGACGAAAAGCAGAAGCTACAGGTGGAAAATATCAACCGAGATGAAGCCAAGAAGCGCATCGCCGATATGGACGCTTTCCTGCGAGAACAGCCAACCGCCATTACCGAATATGACGAGCAGCTTGTCCGGCGATTGATTGAGAAAGTTACGGTCTTCGAGGACAAATTTACTGTGGAATTCAAGTCGGGTTTGACGGTGGATGTAAATTAATAAAGTATGGCAAAATAATACTTTCCCAGCATTCAATAGCCGGGGAGTATTTTATGTCTTTATTTATAAAATTCTTCTTCATCGGCAAGACCTGAATATTGGATATTATAGTACGTTTCCCCATTATATTCATAAGCTGTATATGGATACCAATGATTGTTTTTTAAGGTTTCCTTGAGTCTATCCTAGATTTTGTGTAAACCTCCGAGTTGGTGTAAAATAGAGACACCGACTTGGAGGTTTAAGTTTTATGGCAAAAAGAAAGATTAGTCCCGAACGCAGGGAGCAACGGAAAAAATTGTTGGAACTCTTACAGGACGCGGGAATAAACGACGTGGCAGGAGTTCAGGAGCTGTTCAAGGAAATGGTCAGCACAGTTCTTGAGAACGGTCTGGAAGGCGAGCTTGAAGAAGAACTTGGCTACAGCAAGTACGACTACCGTAACAAGGAAACTGATAACAGCCGTAACGGTTACAGCGAAAAGACCCTGAAAAGCAGTCTGGGAGATATCGAAATCTCCGTTCCCCGCGACCGTAAGGGGGAATTCGAACCGCAGCTTGTCAGGAAGAATCAGACCAGTTTAAGCGGCGATATTGAAGAGAAGATTCTCTCCATGTACGCGAAGGGTATGACCACCAGCGACATTGAGGGGCATATACGAGAGATATACGGCATTGATGTTTCTGACAGCACGATAAGCCGCGTTACGGATAAGATTCTGCCCGTCGTGAAGGAGTGGCAGATGCGGCCTCTGGAGAGCGTGTACGCAGTGGTGTTTATGGATGCCATCCATTTTCACGTCCGAAGCGAAGGGCAAATAGTTAAAAAAGCTGTTTACATCGCCATCGGGGTCAACATGGACGGAGTTCGGGATGTTCTGGGCATGTGGGTTGGCGAAAACGAGAGTGCAAAGTTCTGGCTCGGGATTTTGAATGGGCTTAGAAACCGTGGCGTTATGGATATCCTGATAGCTTGCGTGGACGGGCTTACGGGCTTTACGAATGCGATAGAAGCGGTTTACCCGAAGACGGTAATCCAGCAGTGCGTCATCCACCAAATCAGGAACAGTACAAAGTTCGTTTCCTACAAGGATATCAAAGCCCTTATGGCTGACCTGAAGAAAGTGTATGCCGCCGTAGACGAGCAGACTGCAATGTATCAGCTGGAGGCTTTTGATGAAAAATGGGGCGGTAAATACCCGAAAATAGCTCTGTCCTGGCGTTCAAACTGGCCGAATCTCAGCACATATTTTAAATACCCACAGGAGGTTCGGACGCTGATTTACACGACCAATTCCATTGAAAATTTCAACAGGCAGCTTCGGAAGGTAACAAAATCAAAATCGGTATTTCCGACCGACGACAGCCTTCTGAAGATGCTGTATCTGGCTATGGTGGACATTACGAAAAAGTGGACGGGTCGCCGCAAGGAATGGGGACAGATTCACTCCCAGCTCGAAATCTTCTTCGCCGGCAGGCTCGACTGACTTGACAGACGCATTTTTCCCTTTATAATGCTGGCAAGGGGCAGGCTGCCAGAACGGCCGCTCTGCCCCTCAAATATTACATGCTCTATTTACGCCAATTTTGAGTTTACACAAATCTCGGGATACACCCGTTTCCTTTATAACAGGTTTAAATTGAGCCATCGCTGATTCACGAGTATATTGGTCTGCTGGAAAAGGTATATGATCATAGCCGGCATCATATCCAAACTTTTTTGCACTTATAATATGTAGCTTCACTTCAATCCTCCTCAATTACCATTATTAAGCTATCAAAATCTTATATGCCAAGAACTGTAGCAATTACTCCAAACACAATCAGCACAGCCAATAGGCCAAGCATTATTAACATCCATTGTATTTGTTGCTTTTGTTTAAGCTCTTCGTTCTTTCGCTTTTCCTCCTGCTTAATTTGGTATCTTGTCTTTTTGGCAGGAGTTTTAGCCTTATGTTCAAGGCCTTTTTCTACAAGCCCTTCAACATCAGCTTCCAAGCTGGCTTCTTTGTTTTTTAAACTAAAACTTAGTTTCATCGAATCCCTCCTACGGAATCATATTTCGTTTATCCTCTCCGTAAACATTACATCCAACCTGACCACACAACCTCGACAAAAGCCGAAAAAACATCTAACCTGACCACTCACGAAGGTTGACATCTAACCTGTACACTCACCGAGCACTGACATCTAACCTGACCACTTAACTATCAAATACTGCCATTATGGACTTGTTCCCGCGAAGCGAAAAAATCTCATTTTAAATCAATGGGTTTCATATCCATATGTGTCAAAAGTATTGATTTATAAGGCTTTTTAACATACTCACTCTTTTACCCTCGTTATCAATACTACCGTCTCAACGTGCGCAGTTCTAGGAAACATATCAAAGGCTTCGAGGCGGAGGGGGGTATATCCGCTGCTGCTGAAAAGCTTCAAATCACGGGCAAGGGTCGCCGGATC
>JAJUHD010000198.1 GCA_029268085.1 Bacillota bacterium
CGCATGGTATAGTGACCGCAAGCAGACTACTGTCATCAAATATGACAAGCCGCACAAGAACGCCGATCATCCCACGATGAAGCCGGTCGGACTGTGCGGCTATTTTATAAGCAACTCCAGCAAGGAAGGCGATATCGTCCTTGACCTGTTCGGCGGCAGCGGCTCTACCATGATTGCTTGCGAGCAGACAGGACGCACAAGCTACCTCTCCGAAATTGACCCAAAATACTGCGATGTTATAGTGAAGCGGTTTATTGAACAGGCAGGGTCTTCTGAAGGTGTATATCTGAATCGTGGTGGAGCACACATACAATACTCTCAGTTAGCATCTTATAATTGACTTGCAATATATAGCATTCGGAGTGATAGATGTGTATACCAAAAAACGAGGAGGTACGCACATGGAAATACGATACAACAAAACAGGCTCTGAGCGCAAAGCACTGGTTATGGCCGTTAGCGAAATACTGGGATATGAAATCAAATACAAAGGCGCCCCGTCATTTGCCTATGAGGTGAACTACTTCACCATAAGCAAAGACGGGACGCTCTCTTTTGATGACATGGCGGACAGCGAAGAGGTCGAGAAGCTCCTTAATGGGCTTGTAGAACGGGGCTTTATCTGTGAAGAACCCAACGCTCCTGACAATCTTATCATCCATATGCCCAGAGATTATTTTACTGACGCGGCCCTTAATAATCTCCGCCGCATCGTTGAGAGCAAAGAAAATCTCATTAAAAAGGCGATAGGCGCGGATGTGCTCCCGATTGAAGTAACAGATGAAAACGTGAGCTTCCCATGGTTCACGGATTATCCAACTGCAGAGAAGGTCAGCGCCTACTCACGTTTTATAGGCGCCTTGTGTACCATGGCAAAGAACCAGCTGCGCGTTACCGCCAAGATAAAAGAAACCGACAATGACAAATATGCGTTCCGCTGCTTTCTTCTTAGGCTGGGCTTTATAGGCGACGAGTATAAAGCCGTGAGGAAAACACTTCTGGAGAACCTTTCAGGCAACTCCGCATTCAGAAACAGCAAGGAGGACAGTGAATGAAAATCCATCCTGAAATGCTGAAGCAGTTCCGCGAATACTACAAGCCCGGTACGGAAGTAGAACTTGTTCGAATGAATGACCCATACCGAGAAATGCCTCCCGGACTGCGCGGGGTCGTTACCTTCGTTGATGATACCGGGACGATTTTCGTGAACTGGAGCAACGGCTCTACCCTCGGTGTTGTTTTCGGCGAAGACGAGTGCAGGAAAGTAAATCGGTAGAGTTTATATTTCAGCACAAAGTTTTTTAATGATATTTCAATTTTAACTACAAATAATGACTATTACTTAAATTTAAGGGGGTGTTGATATGCAGGAAAGAGGACGCGCATTTTTTGTACACCGGCCTCGCAACATAGATGAGTTAAAGGTCCCTCACCCGATAGAAAAAGAAACAGACTATCTTGTCGTAAAGCGGCTAGTTCTTACTCCCGCCGAATATAAGAATTTTGTCACAGACATGCTGGTAGAACGTGAATTTCTTGAGAAAAACGCTGCGTTATTGAAAGAACGGCAAGACATAGTAGAGTGCCTGCTTGTTCAAATCAAGGGAGAACTTGATGGTATACTTGTCGTGCCCAATGCTGGTGGTTTTGTTAAACTGGCTGCATATTTTGAAGGGTAGTCAATCCAAACGCTAAAATATACAGCGCCATTCCGCTCGGAATCGATCCGACTGAATGGGCGCTGTAGTTTCTTACAATAAATTCTGCCATTCCCTTCGATTATAGAGAATACGAATAACATGAACCTCGTGAGATGCTTTGTTTACAAGATAAAAGACGGTATAGTTTTCCACCGGTAACTTCCTGATTCCAAGCGAAGCGTAGGGCTCCTCTAAAACTATCTGGTGTCTCTCCGGCATTTTACTCAACGATAATATCCGCTCTTTGATTGATAGGAATATTCTCTTTGCCGTAGCCGGTTCCAACAGTGTATCGCATATATACGAGAAAATACTGATTAAATCTTTTTCCGCGGATTCCCCAATAACAACTTTATAGTCCGCCAAAGCTGTATTTCCTTTCTAAATCCGCAAAAACGTCCTGAGCCGACCTGCTTTTGCCATCTTTTATGTCGGATAACCCCTGATCAAGCAAACGGTGCAGTTCCTGCTTGCCGCTGAGTCTTTCATACTCCGCGTTTGACAGAATAACTAAATCTCCAGTTCCGTTTTTTGTTATAAAAACAGGCTCGTTGTATTTGTTGCAAAATTCCGAAATCTCATTGTACTTGTTTCGCAAATCGGAACTCGGTCTAATTACAGGCACATTATCACCTCCAGCAGTATTATATGCATATTCTATCATAATATTGATATATCGTCAATTGAGAACCATACTACATTTTATCATTGGAGAGGAGGACAGCACATGCCAAGGCCGAGAGAACCTGTAAACCTGCTTGTGGCTAAAGGAAAAAAACATCTTACAAAGGCGGAAATCGAAGAACGGCTTGAGAGCGAAGTAACCGCCCCGTCGGACAGTATCGAAGCTCCGGCATATCTGCCCCCCGAATTGCAGGCAGAGTTTAATAAAATCGCCGCCCAGCTCATGGATATTGGTATCATGACGAATCTGGATGTTGACGCTTTAGCAAGGTTCGTCATTGCCAGAGAGATATACATTAAATTATCCATGCAGATAATCAAGCAGCCGGCCGTGCTGATTTCGGACAAGTACCCGCAGATAGCCATCAACCAGGACAAAGCTTTCAAGCAGTGCTCGGCGGCCGCCCGAGACCTCGGACTAACAATCTCCAGCCGCTGTAAGCTGGTTATACCGAAGCACGAGAATGAAGAGGATGATCCGAATGCCGGGCTCTTTGGATAATATGCACCCGACAACGCGGTACGCGGCCGAGGTTGTCAGCGGGCTGCGAGGTCCTGTCGGGCACAGAGAATGGCAGGCCTGCGAGCGCCATCTGAAGGATATAGAGCGTCAGGGTACTGAGGACTTCCTATATGTATTTGACGAGAGCCGCGCCGACCGCATATTCGACTGGTTTGAAAAATGCTGCCGGCACCCGCGTGGTATATTCTCCGGCCAGCTCATTCAGCTCAACAGCGCGCAGAAATTTGACCTCGGCTGCGTATTCGGCTGGGTACATAAGGACACGGGACGTCGCCGTTTCAAGAAGGTCTTCGACATGCAGGGGCGCGGCAACGCGAAGTCGGTGAAGCTTTCGGGCGTAGCGGATTACTTCATGTGTTCGGACTGCTTCTATCCTCCCGGTCACCCGGAAGAACGAGTGTATGAGCTTAGCCCCGAAGTTGACTGCGTCGCCGTCGACCGCCAGCAGGCGAGGATAGTCTGGCAGGATGCCGTGACTATGGGGCAGGCAAGCCCCGACATCTCCAAGCGGCTGAAGTTCATGAACAACGTTGTGAAACACAAGACCAGAGGCGGTATGCTTCGCCCGCTTTCAAAGGACACCAAGAACAAAAACGGCGTTGCGCCCTGTCTGTATGAGATAGACGAATACCACGAACACCCGACCTCATTCATGTATGACGTAGGCCAGTCCTCAATGGGCAAACGGGCACAGTCGCTTATGTACGTTATAACGACAGCCGGGAACAATGCTGAGAACAGTCCATGTAAAAAGGAATACGACATTTGCTGTAAAATCCTCGACGGAGAAATTACCGCCGAGGATTATTTTGTGATAATACGCCAGTACGATCCCGGCGATAACCCGCATGATTTCAGTCTTCTCCCAAAGGCTAACCCTATGCTGCAGGAGCCTACCGAATACAGCGAGATACTTCTGCAGGAGATTATCTCCGAGCATGACCTTGCTTATGGGTCCGGTGACCCGGCAAAGATACGAGAGTGGCTTACCAAGCGCTGCGACCTCTGGCAGGAGGGCAGCTCAGACAAGTATATGGACGGCTGTATGGATAAGTGGAAAGCATCGGCGGTATCCAGA
>JAJUHD010000199.1 GCA_029268085.1 Bacillota bacterium
GTAGTCAAAAAAGACCATGCCGACAAGATGTCCGGCAGATCGACCTATGTTGGAGACTACAGCAACGAAGGCGTTTTGACAGGCAGAATGCTCAGATCCAAGTTTGCAAGAGCAAAGCTTCTGAGCGTCAGTGTGCCGGAGCTGCCGGAAGGATACTATTACATCGACAGAAACGATGTTAAGGGCGATAATAACGTCAATATCGTTATGGACGATACGCCTGTTTACGCCCGTGAGACGGTTGAATACATAGGGGAGCCGATCGGAATGGTCTGCGGTCCCGACAGAGCCGTATGCGACGATATTTTGAGCCGTATCGAAGTGGAATACGAGGAACTGGAGCCGGTTCTGGACATCAGGAAATCGGAAACGGTGTTCTTCAATTACGAGTATGAAAAGGGCGATATAGCCAAGGCGTTTGCGGAAGCGGACAAGGTCTATGAGGAGGAATTCTCCACAGGCTATCAAGAACAGGCATATCTCGAAACGCAGGGAATGATGGCGGTGCCGGAGGCAGACGGAAAGATGTTCGTACATGGTTCCCTGCAGTGCGCCTACTACGTTCACGGAGCGCTCGCTCGCGCGCTCGGCTGCAAACCCGATGAGGTTCATGTCCTCCAGGATGTGACCGGAGGCGGCTTTGGCGGCAAGGAAGCATTCCCTTCTATACTTGGTTGCCAGGTGGCGGTTGCCGCAAAGAAGATCGGCAAGCCTGTCCGCTGCGTGTTCGACCGCCGCGAGGATCTTGAATTCACCTCAAAGAGGCATCCTTCTCTCTGCAGATACAAGGTTGCAGTCAAAAACGGAAAAGTCACGGCGATGGACATCGATGTTAAATTTAACGCCGGAGCATACACAACTCTTTCGGCCGTTGTTTTACAGCGCGGGATTATTTGCTCCAGCGGAGTATATAATGTTGAAAACCTCCACGTTCACGGCAGGGCGATGAAGACAAATACAACTCCCAGCGGAGCTTACAGAGGTTTTGGCGCGCCTCAGACATTCTTTGCAGTTGAAATGATGATGGACCATATAGCCAAGGATTTAGGCATCGATTCGCTGGAGTTTAAGGAAGCAAACCTTGTCAAGCAGGGTGACGCGACATCTACATCCGGTATGTATCACTTCCCGGTTCCGCTTCCCGACATGATTGACGAGATCGATAAAGCGTGCGACTTCCGCAGGAAGCATAAAGAGTATTCAAAACCGCAGACAGGGCGTTACAGAAAGGGAATCGGCATGAGCCTGTTTTTCCATGGCGCAGGCTTTACCGGTTCGGGCGAACGCGACCATATCAAGGCTGTCGCCAAGCTGCACAAATATGCCGACGGCTCGGTTGAAATATTGGCTTCAAACGGAGAGATCGGACAGGGGCTTCGCACGACGTTCCCGAAGATAGTTGCAAATGAGCTGAACCTGCCGTTGGATAAAGTCTATTATAACCATCCCGACACCGCCCGCGTTCCCGACTCGGGGCCGACAGTTGCATCTCGTTCTCTTATGGTTGTCGGCGAGCTGCTCCGCCGTGCCGCAATCAAGCTGCGCGAGAGCTGGATTGACGGAGAGGATCAGATTGTCGAAGAGCGCTTTAAGGAACCGGACTTCGTCATCCCGTTCCATATCGATAAATTCCGCGGTGATGCTTATCCCACCTATGCGTGGGGCGCAAGTGCGGTTGAGGTTGAGATAGATACATATACCGGTATTTCAAAGGTGCTCGGTGCTTACGGCTCCTTTGACGTGGGCACGCCGGCAGACTGGAATATAGTAATGGGCCAGATGGAGGGAGGTTTCCTACAGGGAATCGGGTATGCTTCCATAGAGTCAATGAACTATGACGGCAAGGGGCGTATAAGGAATAATTCCTTCTCGGATTACCTGATTCCGACGGCTGTTGATGTTCCCAACCTCAAGTGTATGCTGCATGTAGAAAAGTACCCGAACGGGCCTTACGGCGCAAAGGGCGCGGGCGAGCTGCCGCTTGTCGGCGCGCCCGGCGCGTATGTCGAGGCGGTGGAACAGGCGCTCGGACATGAATACAGCCTGAATCATGCTCCGTTTACTGCCGAAGATACTATTGCGCTTTTGAGCAAGGAGGAAATAAGATGAATAATATCACTTTCACCTTAAATGGAAAAACAGTATCCTATGATGGCAGCGCGACTGACCGTTTACTGGATGTTCTGCGCGACACATATGGAATGACCTCCGTTAAATGCGGCTGCAAAGAGGGCGAGTGCGGCGCGTGCTCAGTCCTCATGGACGGAGCGCTGGTAAACTCCTGCTGTGTCGCCATGGGTGCGGTTGAAGGAAGCACCGTTGTGACGCTTGAGGGTTACAGGGAAACCGAGCGTTTCGCCATGCTGGACAAGGCGTTTGCCTCTGTCTCTGCGGTGCAGTGCGGCTTCTGCATTCCGGGTATGGTGCTTGCGGCGGAATCCATTCTTGCGAAGAATCCGCATCCGACGGAGGCCGAGGTGCGCGAAGGCATCTCCGGAAACCTGTGCCGCTGCACCGGCTACAACTCAATTGTAAACGCGATCCTTATCGCTTCAAAGGAGGGAAATGGATTATGGTAAATGGTTTTGCTGCAAGCTCCTTACAGGAGGCGCTTGAAATTCGCGCAAAACAGGACGTCGTTCCTTACGGCGGCGGCACAGATTTAATGGTTGAGAACCGTCCGGGCGTGTCTTACCTGTTTCTCGCTAAAATTCCCGAGCTGAAGGAAATTAAAGCCGACGACAAGTATATCCGTATCGGAGGCGAGGTCACTTTTACTCAGGCGCTGGAATCTCCGCTTGTTCCACCGCTGATGAAGGAAGCTGTTTCGCGGATAGCGGCTCCCGCAATTCGTAATGCGGGAACCTTTGCCGGAAACATCGGCAACGGCTCCGCCAAGGCGGATTCGGTTCTAATTGATTTTGTCTCGGACGCAAAGCTTTGCCTAAGCTCCGTGCGCGGTACCCGAGTAGTCGATATTGACAAGTTTTACTTGGGACGCAAAAAGCTCGATTTGCATAGCGACGAGCTTATAACGGAAATACTTCTGCCGAAGACGGGGCTTGAAAACTATTATTACAAGAAGATCGGCGGCAGAAACGCTCTCGCTATTTCCCGCGTATCCTTTGCCGGAGTGATTCGTATGGAAGGTGACAAAATTTCATCCTTTGCGGCAGCTTTCGGAGCAGTGGCAGATACTGTGCTCCGCTTTAAAGAGCTTGAGACAATGCTGGTGGGCAAAACGCTTGAGGAAGCAAAAGCAATCAAGGCTGATCTTTTGAACGCTTATTCCGAAAAGATGGTTCTGACACGCGGACGCGTTTCCGCTGAGTACAGAAAAACGGTTTGCCTAAATCTGCTCAATGATTTTATGACGGAAAAAGGCATCTGAAAACAATAAAAAAACGTCCGCCTTTAACTTAAGGCGGACGTTTTTTTAAAGAAAGAAGCTGTCCTTATGGGGGTCAGCGTGACTGAATCAGTCGACCATCTGGCTGAAGCCGTCGCCTTTTTTTACTGCGAGAACATTGGTTGCGACCAAAACCAGCGAAAGCGCTCCAAAAACGATCCAGATTAGATTAAATGAGCCGGTAACACGGGAAGCGATTTCCGCGCCTAGTTTTTCGATCTGCCCGCGGCCGAAATGGACAATAGTAGGGATATAATAATCAAAATTCATCATAAACATGACCTCCGAAAATAGCAGATATTATTAGATTTTACGCTTTGGTTAAAAAATATGCTAAATCTCCATAAATCAACAAGATTGTTGACGAATCCGTATTTCTATGACATAATTACGGCAGCAAACTGGAATGAGGCATGCCTAAATAGTAGGAAAGGGTTTTAGCAGCTATGATGACGGTGCAGAGAAGAGAAGAAATCAAGCGATATATGCTTGAATATAAGACCGCGACGGTGGCGGCCATGGCAAAGAAGTTCAATGTAA
>JAJUHD010000200.1 GCA_029268085.1 Bacillota bacterium
CTTCTGCGCCGACATGTAAATAACGTCGTAATTGCGGTTCAGAATATCTCCGAGTTCAGTCTCGACACGGTTCTTCACGATATCCGGCGGATTCTCGCCGTAAAGCTCGTGCATACGCCCGTAAACGAGGTTTTTCAGGTCCTCCGCAGAATTTTCGATTTTCGGTGCGAACAGGTCCTTAGGCAGAAGTTCGATCTCGTCGCACATCTCGGCGATCGCGCATGGATTTGTAACAACAACCTCCCGGCATTTCTCCTCGCCCAGGTAGGAGAATTCCTCCAGCATTTCGTCCGTTGTCTTGAAATAAAGCGGCAGGCTTCTGTCTGCGTCCGAAAAGCTCCGCCCGGCGAGCAGAATGTGGCGCAAAATCTCCTGTTCTGGGTCTAGGAAGTGCACGTCGCCGGTCGCGACAACGGGTTTCCCAAGTCTTTCTCCCAGCTCGACCATGCGGCGGTTAAAGTCGCGCAGCTCCTCCTCGTTTTTCGCCGTGCCGTTTTCGAGCATGAACATATTGTTGCAGAGAGGCTGTATTTCAAGGTAATCGTAAAGCGAGCCGAGCCTTTCAAGCTCCTCGTCGCTCCTGTGACGGGTCACGGCCTCGAAGACTTCCCCCGCCTCGCATGCGGAACCGATAATCAGTCCCTCGCGATACTGCAGAAGCAGGCTCTTCGGGATTATCGGATTTTTCTTAAAGTGTTCGAGATGGGATTTCGAAATTATTTCATAGAGATTTTTAAGTCCCTTTTTGTTCTTAACAAGGATGATAATATGCTTCGTTCGGGCTGAGCGTTGATGAAGGCTTCGCTCAGCTCTCGAATATTCCTCCAGCTGGCCAAGCTTTGTCACGCCCCGTTCGGACAGCATTTTTATAAATTTCGACATTATGCGCCCGCAGGTGAGCGCGTCGTCGTCCGCCCTGTGGTGGTTAAACTCGGGCAGTCCGAGACGGTCCGAAACTATGTCAAGCTTATGCCGTTTTAGGTCGGGCAGCAGGCTCTGGGACAATGTGAGCGTATCGATGTAGGTCGGCTCGAATTCAATATCGTGCCGCCGTGCCGCCGCTTTCATAAAGCCGATGTCGAATTCCGCATTGTGCGCGACGAGCGTGCGCCCGCCGGCAAATCTGATGAAGCTCCTGAGCGCTTCGTCCTCCTCCGGCGCGTCGAAAACATCCCTGTCCGTAATACCTGTCAGCTCGACAATCTCGCGCGGAATAGGTTTTTTCGGGTTTACGAAGCTCTGAAAACGCGAAACGACCTCTCCGTCGCGGATTATGACGGCGCCGATCTCCGTCATACGTTCGGTACTCGAGTTAAGTCCGGTGGTTTCAATATCAAAAGCACAGAACTCGTCCGAAAGCTCTCCGTACGTTTCACCGCCGTTTATGACGAGCTTGTCGTCAATGTCGTTTATATAGTAGCCCTCGACGCCGTAAATTATTTTAATACCGCATTTCTTACCCGCTTGCCAGACTTCGGGGAAGGCCTGTGCAACGCCGTGATCTGTGATAGCTATCGCAGGATGTCCCCATGCTGCGGCGCGCTTAACGGCCTCTCCGGGGTCTGTCAGCGCATCAAGAGTTGAATAGCGCGTGTGAAGGTGGAGCTCTACGCGTTTTTCCTCGGCCTTATCCTCCCGTTTCGGCTTTGATCCGAGCACAACGCTTTTCGGTTCGAGCGCGATGTCCTCGTCATAGCGGTTATAGGCGACACTGCCATATACTGTGATATACATTCCCTTTTCAAGACTTTGGAGTTCCCCCAGGTCCTCGCCTGATTTGAAATACTTTGAAACTCGTATGGAGCTCGTATAATCAGTCATCTCGAAGCAGAGCACCCATGCCTTGGTTTTTGCTATCTCCCTGTTTTCAACGGCAAAGATCTCGCCGCTGACAACGACGTTGCCCGATTCAAGATTGAGTGTGCTCATCGGGACAGGCTCTCCCTTTATCGGCCGTCCATAAATGACCTTACCGGGAGTTGTCGCCGGTTTGCTCTTTTTTTCTCCGGACTTCTGGTTTTTTCTATCGGAAGCCGCCGAACTCTGTGAATTCAGAACGACCGAATTCAAGCCGTATTCCGCTGCTATGCGCCCCTCGATGGTATGTATCTCCGCGGGTGCCGCACTGCGCCGGAAAACGGCTGTTATAGTCATATGTAGTTTTTCCCTGTTGACGGTCGCTTCCTTTATAAGCGCCCCGTCAAGGCCGCCGCACATGTCCGAAAAATCGGCACAGAACGGAAACATTTCCAGAAAGGGTATGCTGTTGCCTTCGCTCATTTTAAGAAACTAAACTCCTTTTTCATCCTGCATAATGAGGTCATATAGAGCCTCGGCGAGATTTTCCTCGGGTACTTTTTTTACTATTTCTCCGTTTTTGAAAAGGATACCCTCGCCCGCTCCTCCGGCAAGCCCATAATCGGCCTCGCGCGCCTCGCCGGGCCCGTTGACCGCGCAGCCCATTACGGCGACGGTCAGAGGCTTTTTGAAGTCCTTCAAAAGCTCCTCGACCTTGTGTACGGTACCGATGAGGTCTATATTCGTCCTGCCGCAGGTCGGGCAGGAAATTATATCTACGCCTTCGCGACGCAGACCGACAGCCTTCAAAATCGCGATGCCAGCTTTGACCTCCTCGACCGGGTCGGCTGTGAGCGACACTCGTATTGTACTGCCGATACCGTCCATGAGTAAAGACCCGATTCCGGCGGCGGATTTCACGATGCCCATATATGGCGTGCCGGTTTCGGTCACGCCGAGGTGCAGGGGATGATCCGTCATCACCGAAATGAGCCTGTAGGCAGCAACCGTATCCGCGACACTGGAGGATTTGATTGAAATGCATATATTGTCAAAATTTAAATCTTCTAATATGCGCACATGGCGCATCGCGCTTTCGCAAAGCGCTTCAGGCGTGGGCCCGAGCTCTTCTAGCAGGTCCTTTTCAAGGCTTCCGCTGTTCACGCCGATGCGTATCGGCACGCCGTTCGCCCTGCATGCATCAGCTACAAGCTTCACCTTCTCCTCCGAGCCGATGTTTCCCGGATTTATTCGTATTTTATCAAAGCCCGCCTCGACCGCCGCAAGGGCAAGCTTATAATCGAAATGGATATCCGCAACGAGCGGAATTTTACAGTTTTTCCGGATGTCTGGCAGGGCACGCGCCGCCTTCTCATCGGGTACGGCAAGCCGGACTATCTCGCAGCCAGCTTTTGTAAGAGCCTCTATCTGCGCAAGAGTCGCGTCGATGTCTTCGGTCTTGGTACTGCACATCGACTGTACGGAAACCGGGTAGGGTCCGCCGATAAATTTATCTCCGACCCTTATAATTCTTGTCTTGTTTCTCTTCATGTCATCCTGCCTCTATGCTATAAGCTTCCAGATGTCATTGAACATAACCACTATCATGAGTCCGATTAGCAGGACGAAGCCAGTCGCGTGGACATAGCCCTCGTATTTTGGATTGAGTTTTTTCTTGAATATGCCCTCGATCGCTGCGGTAATGGCGAGAAAGAAGAGCCTGCCTCCGTCAAGCGCCGGAAGCGGCAGAAGATTCATTACGGCAAGGTTCACAGCGATAAACGCCGCAAGATACGCGATGTTGAGCGCCGCGGCCGCAGTATTCTCAGATGTTTCCCCCACATCGTTAATTATGCCGACAATACCCACAGGACCGGAGAGGTCCTTCAGCCCGACTGCGCCTGTCACAAGGTCTGA
>JAJUHD010000201.1 GCA_029268085.1 Bacillota bacterium
CTGTCTGTATAAAAGATCATCAGGTACGAGGACATTATCGCATAAGCGAAATTTTGGCCGAACGCGCCCATACTGTACGCGAATTTTTCAAAACCGGATACCTTCTCCATAATATTATTATCCTCCCTTATAATTAAACCGATTTAATTTTTGGGGTATAGGGGATTGCTGTTTCTTAAAGATTATAACTTAATTTCTATACAAAGTCAAAATATAAAAATAGCAAAAATTAAAGCGGTTTAATTGACAAATGGCTGAATTCTGTGCTAATATCGAATCAATAAATTTAGTAAAGGAGATGCCTAAATGGACATCAAAGATTTACTGCCAATTCCCGATTTGGAAAACTGTGCCAGTCTTTTGTGTATCCAGCCGCATCCGGACGACAACGAGATCGGCGCAGGCGCAACCATCGCAAAGCTCGCCAAAAACGGCTGTAAAATTACATATCTCACGGTTACGGACGGCTCTATAGGTTCATCCGACCCGAACGCCAAGCCGGAAGATATTGCGCGCGTAAGAAAACAGGAGGCCGAAAAAGCCGCGAAATATCTAGGCGCATCCGAAGCAGTATTTTTAGGCTTTCCCGACGGCAGCTATCCGAACGGGAAGGAGCTGTGCAAGAGCATCGTCGAGGTCATAAGGCGTGTGCGGCCCGAGTTTATCATGGCGCCCGATCCCTTCCTTCCCTACGAGTGCCATCCAGACCACAGGCGCGTCGGCATGGCGGCGGCGGAAGCAATGATTTTCAGCCCGTTTGCCGGCTTCAAAACAGGCGGATCTGCTGAGCCGTGGGGCGTAACAGGCATCGCCTTTTACTCGACCGCCTATCCGAATACCTTCATCGCCGTTGACGACACTTGGGATGACAAATTTAAAGCTCTATCGTTTCATGAGAGCCAATTTGCGCCCGATACGCTGGAGCTTTTAAGCATGTATTTCGGTCTGAAAGCGGCCGGTTATGCCGAGGGAAAGGATTTTGGAATGGCGGAGGCGTTCAAGGTTCTCTCCGGCGACCACCTGCACATGAACGTTGATACAATCAATATGTGAGAGCATAAAAGAAACAAGGTGTATAGAGATATGTCAATTAAAATCGCAGTTATAGGCGGAGGAAGCAGCTATACTCCGGAGCTTGCCGAAGGGCTTATCAAAAACCACGGAACCTTCCCCGTCGGCGAGCTTGCTCTTGTGGATATACAGGAAGGCGCAGAAAAGGCGGAAATCATCTGCTCCCTGCTGAAAAGGATGTTCAGTAAGGCAAAGCTTGATGTCAATGTGTACTTTACGCTTGACAGGGCAAAGGCTCTTGAGGGAGCGGATTTTGTGGTTTCGCAGTTCCGCGTGGGCGGACTCGACGCTAGGATAAGCGATGAGAAGCTGCCTCTCAAATACGGGATAATCGGCCAGGAAACGACCGGTCCGGGCGGTTTTGCGAACGCCCTGAGAACTATCCCCGTGGCGCTGGAGCTTTGCCGCGACATCGAAAGGCTTTGCCCTGATGCGTGGCTTATTAACTTCACAAATCCCTCCGGAATTGTCACGGAGGCAATCTGCAGGCACACCAACGTCAAATGCATCGGGCTGTGCAACGTCCCCATCAACATGGAGACGGCGGTGAGCAAGCTTACCGGCATCGACAAATCAAGGCTCCGCTGCCAGTTTGCCGGACTCAATCACCTGAGCTTTATAGGGAAGCTGTTTGTGGACGGCAAGGACCTGCTTGCTAAAAAGGGTGCTCTCACCGTAAGCATCGGCAGCGTTGTGAAGAACATCGAGGGGCCGGACATTCCGCCCGAGATGATTGACGCGCTCGGCTTTATCCCCTCGCCCTATCTCAGGTATTACTACCTTGAGCACGATATGTTCGAGGAGGAAATGAAGAAGTATCGGGAAAGCGGAAAAACCAGGGCTGTCGAGGTCGTTGAGATAGAATCCGCGCTGTTTAAAAAATACAAGGACGAGAACCTTGCCGAAAAGCCGAAAGAACTGGAAAAGCGCGGCGGCGCGCTCTATTCCGAAGCTGCCGTTTCGCTGATGAACAGCATCTGGAACGACACGGGAGATATCCATGTCGTCAATGTGAAAAACATGGGCGCCATCGAGGGCCTGCCCAATGACGCTGTTGTAGAGACGAGCTGTGTTATCACAAAGTCAGGAGCGGCGCCTCTTGTATATGGTCCTATGCCCAAAACGATAGACGGTCTCGTACATCAGGTCAAAACCTATGAGACACTCGCCATCGACGCGGCTGTGAGCGGAGACATTTATACCGCCGTTCTCGCGCTGATGAATCATCCTCTCGTCCGCGACGTCAAAACGGCAAAGGCGCTTTTTGAGGACATTATCATGGAAAATGCGGAATATCTCGGCAATTTTACGGGAGGAACGAACAAATGATTTATTTAGCCGGCGTTGACGGCGGCAATTCCAAAACGCATTGCCTGATCGGCGATGCTTCGGGCAATGTCATATCAGAAGGCTTTTCCGGAGGATCAAACTATCAGGTTATCGGTCTTGATGCCGCCAAAGATGTGATTAAAGCGGCGCTCGAAGATGCCGCAAGCAAGGCAAATATAAAAATCGGCGAGCTTGCCTATACGGTGCTCGGCCTTGCCGGAGCGGATTTCGAAGAAGATTACGCTGCGCTTGGCGGGATATGCGGTGAAATATTGCCTAAAGACCGCTATAAAATACTGAACGACTCATGGATAGGGCTCAAAGCCGGTATTGACTCAAACTGGGGGCTCGTAACCGTATGCGGAGCGGCCGGGGCATGCTCCGGCAGAAGCAGAGACGGCAGAGAGGTCAGGCTGCGCAATCTGACATATGAAGCGGGAATGCGGGGCGGCGGAACCGATATCACCCGTACGGCGCTCCACTATGCGTTCAGGTCGGATGAGGGGACCGGACGCAAGACTCTTCTCGAACAGGAGCTTCCCAAGGTGTTCGGAATGGACAGCATCGACGAAATTGTCCTTCACGCGATGATGATAGAATCCGATACCGAGGCTATCCAAAGGATACCCGTTTTGGTCGGGGAACTGGCCTTAAAGGGTGACGCCGTCTGTCAGGATATCTTTATAAGGCTGGGGCACGAGCTCGGGGAAATAGCCGGCGGGGTTGCCAAAAGGCTTGATATGCAGGACGAAACCTTTGACGCAACGCTGGTCGGCGGCGTTTTCAAATCGAAATGCCCGCTGCTTATAGATGAATATACGACGACGCTTCACAGGATTGCGCCGAAAGCCAGAATTTCCGTTGCCGGAAAAGCTCCGGTATACGGCGCATACAGCCTTGCGCTTGAGGAATACAAAAAAATAAAATAAGAGGCTCTCTATGGAAAAAATGCTTTCCGAAATTCTGGAGCAGCCGGCGGTCCTCTCGGACTGCGCGGAAAAGAACAAAACGGAAATAAGCCGAATCATCAACGATATAAAGAGCGGAAATATAGACAATATAATTTTTGCGGCGCGCGGCTCATCAGATAACGCGAGCATTTACGGCAAATACCTTGCCGAATATATCACCGGTATACCCGTTTCCCCCGCCTCGCCCTCGATAATTACCGTTTACGGCAGAAAGCTGAGGCTTGAAAGGAGCCTTATAATCGGCATTTCCCAGTCCGGAGAGGCAAAAGACGTTCTTTCGTTTATAATGCACGGCAACGAGTGCGGAGCGGCCACGGTTGCGGTA
>JAJUHD010000202.1 GCA_029268085.1 Bacillota bacterium
ATAGGCCGTCCAGTTTCCGAACTCGTCACGTATCAGAACAAGCTGCGTACGCGCAGCGGAATATTCGTTGATTGCAACATCCGAGGACCGCGCCCTGCCTATCGTGCATTCCCAGTGGCGCAGCGGGACGCGTGAGCCGTCTGGCAGGTCAAAATACCCCCATACTTCGGGCTCATAGCGCTCCCGAAGCATAGAATAAGCACAGCGCGTCAGCACCGCAACCGCCGCGACGGGAAGCATATAGCGGGTGAAGTATACGAGATACGACAGGAACGGGCTGAAGGAGCCCGCATCAGACTGCGCGAAGAAATTGTTCAGATTTTGCAGGAAACTCTCCAACTCCGTCACCTCCGTTCACCAAAAAATATGCAAATTCAGCCGGATTATCCATATGGAGATAATCCATAAGCGATAAGCACAAAATTGATTATGTTAAAATCAGCGTGTAAAAATAACCGTCAGGACATACATCCTGACGGTTATTATAACATATAGTTTCCAAATATAAAATGAAAAGTTTGTTACTTCAGTATTACTCTGTTAAAGCTCTTTTTTCCGCGTTTGAGTACGATGCCCTCGCCTGAAAGCTCATTGCCGCCGAAGCTCTTGCCGATGTCAGAGACTTTCTCGCCCGCCGCCTCGACGCCGCCCTGCTGGACCGCGCGCTTTGCTTCTGATTTTGAGGGGCAAAGCCCGCACTTCACAAGCAAAGATATTATGTCAACCTTGCCGTCAACGAGGTCAGATTCCTCAATCTCGGTCGTCGGAATATTCGACATATCCCCGCCGCTTGAGAACAGCGCCCTCGCCGCCTCCTGAGCCTTGTCGGCCTCCTCCTTGCTGTGGACTAGAGCTGTAAGCTCATAGGCAAGTATCTCCTTTGCCTCGTTAAGTTGAGAACCTTCCCACTTGTCCATCTCTTCGATCCGCTCCAGAGGCAGGAACGTAAGCATACGCAGACACTTGAGCACATCAGCGTCGGCTATATTGCGCCAGTACTGATAGAAATCATAGGGAGGCGTCTTTTCCGGATCAAGCCACACCGCGCCGGACTGCGTCTTGCCCATCTTCTTGCCCTCGGAGTTAAGAAGAAGAGTAATCGTCATAGCGTGCGCATCCTTGCCGAGCTTCTTGCGGATGAGCTCCGTACCGCCGAGCATATTGCTCCACTGGTCGTCTCCGCCGAACTGAAGGTTGCAGCCATAGCGTTGGAACAGCTCATAGAAGTCATAGCTCTGCATTATCATGTAGTTGAATTCGAGGAAGGACAGGCCCTTTTCCATACGCTGCTTGTAGCATTCGGCACGGAGCATATTGTTGACAGAGAAGCAGGAACCCACCTCACGCAGGAACTCGACATAGTTGAGCTGCATGAGCCAGTCGGCGTTGTTGACCATAATGGCCTTGCCTTCCGAAAAATCGATGAACTTGCTCATTTGCTTCTTAAAGCGCTCACCGTTTTGCTGAATTGTCTCAAAGGTCATCATCTGACGCATATCTGAGCGTCCGGAAGGATCGCCGACCATCGTTGTGCCTCCGCCGATAAGGGCGATCGGTTTGTTGCCGGCCATCTGAAGGCGCTTCATAAGGCAAAGCGCCATGAAGTGCCCGACGTGCAGCGAGTCGGCAGTCGGGTCAAAGCCTATATAAAAAGTCGCCTTGCCGTTATTAACAAGCTCCCTGATTTCTTCCTCGTTTGTAACCTGTGCAATAAGGCCGCGTGCTTTTAGTTCCTCATAGATTCCCATTTTTCTTATCCCCTTCGATTATTTCGTGTACCATCTCAATGGCTCTTGCCATATAGTTTTCACACAGTCCGCGCCCCCCTGAGGCAAGCAGCTCGCGGCATGGCAGCACACCGAATTCTTCCTTAAATTTAGTTATAAAATTCTTTGTCAATTCCGTTATTTTTTCTTTTGTTTCCTTGCTGCCGTCGGTAAATGGATAATACAGTCCCAGCGTAAATACACCGCCCGATACGGCTCCGCAGACCTCGCCGCAGCGCAGTCCGCCGCCAAAGCCTCCCATGGCGGCTAGCGCTGTTTTTTCATCGATTCCGCTCAGGTCGCAGCACATATGCGCCACGATCTGCGCGCAGCTGAAGCCATTTTTATGAAGCTCTGATATTTTTTCTCTATCTGCTTTCATTGTTTTCCCTTTCACCATTAAAATTATAGATTTCTCTTGAATTTTTCCGCCGCATCGAGCTGTTCGCCAGCGGAAACAAGAGTGTTTTCCGTGATACTGTCGCCGCCGTGGAGCCTTGCAAGCTCACGCTTCCTGCCTTCGCGGTCAAGCTCAGTAACACTCGTATATGTTCTGCCGCCGCGTTCTTCCTTTTCTATAAGATAGTGCGTATCGGCCATCGCCGCAATCTGCGGCAGATGCGTAACACAGAGAACCTGCTTATGCTTTGACAGCTCCGCAAGCTTTTCGCCCACTCGCGAGGCCGCGACGCCAGATACACCCGTATCGATTTCATCGAAAACCAAGGTCTCGATTCCGTCCTTTTCCGAGAAAACATTTTTCATTGCGAGCATGATGCGCGAAAGCTCGCCTCCGGATGCGATTTTGCTGATTGGCCCGGGCTTCTCGCCTTTGTTTGCCGACATCAGGAATTTTATCCCGTCGCCGCCGGTGGAATCAAACCCATCAGTGCTTTCTAGCGGTGTTATGTCAACCACAAAGCTAACCGACGGCATTGACAAAGCCTTAAGCTCGGTTACAATTCTATTTTGAAGCTCCCCCGCCGCTTTTTTTCGGGCTTCGGTAAGCTTTTTTGCTTCAGCAAGTACGGTTAGCTTCTGCTTCTCGAGCTGGGCTGCAAGCTTTATGAGCCTGTCATCCGAATACTCGATCTCGTCAAGCTGCTGCTTTGAATCTTCGAGCTTTTTAATAAGCTCCTTTTCGCTGCCTCCGTATTTCTTCGTGAGCTTGCGCAGGAGCGCAAGCCTCGCTTCCAGTCTGTCGTATTCCTCGGGTGAAAAATCAAGAGCGCCGAGAAAGTCCCTCAATGTTTCCGCAGCGTCTCGAAGCATAAGCGATGCGTCCGAAAGAGTCTTTTCAATATTCGACAAATCAGCGCAATACCTTGCTGCCCGCGCGACCTCAGCGGCTGCGCCGTCCGTAAGCGAAACGGCGTTTTCGTCTGCTCCGTAGAGCGCACCGTAAGCGGAATTTAACGCCTCTGACAGTTTCTCCGCGTTATGTAGAAGGTCGCGCCTTGCGGTGAGTTCTTCCTCCTCGCCTTCGCGCAGATTTGCATTCTCAAGCTCTTCTACCGTCGCACGCAATCTCTCCGAAAGACGTTCCTTTTCTGCTTCATTCATTGAAAGGCGCTTTATTTCTTTTTTTATCTCGGCATACTGCTCAAAAGAATTTCTGTATTCCTCAAGAACGGCATCATGTCCGCCGAAGCTGTCAAGATATTCCCTGTGGCGTTCCTCATCCAGAAGCTGACGCCCGTCGTTCTGCCCGTGGATATCCAGAAGCAGGGACGACAGGTCGCGGAGCTGCAAGGCCGAGACCGGAGTTCCGCAGACACGGCAGGATGACTTTCCGTCTTCCGTAATCCTGCGCTGGAGGACAATTTCGTCCTCTGGTTCGATTCCGTTATCTTTAAGCCACTTATCCGCC
>JAJUHD010000203.1 GCA_029268085.1 Bacillota bacterium
ATTGCCATGTGAATTATGATGACGCCTCTACAACAATTATAATGTTTTCGGTTTTATGTGCTCTCTTTATAACTATTGTCACTTCTCTGCATACAGTAAAAGCGGGAGGTGATTTTTTGTTTTCAGCCTGTAAATTACCCGGCTTACTGAAACAGCCGCCGGATGCTTACGCAAAAATATCCGGAAGCAAATTCAATCCCGATATATCCGGATCGGCGAGCTTCTATCAAGTAAAGGACGGCGTCGTGCTCGTCGCGGAGGTAAAGGGCCTTCCAAGCAGCGATTGGCCTTGTGATCCTTGCATATTCGGCTTTCATATTCATGAAGGTTCATCATGCTCCAGAAATTCGGATGAGCCGTTTTCAGACACTAAAGCGCATTACAATCCCGATCGATGCCCTCACCCGGAACACGCAGGAGATCTGCCGCCGCTGTTCGGTAATCGGGGCTATGCTTTTATGGCCGTATTCACGGATCGTTTTTCCGTAGATGAAATCATTAACCGCACTATTGTTATACATGAGTCTCCGGATGACTTTACGACTCAGCCTTCCGGCAACTCCGGTAAAAAAATCGCGTGCGGCCGGATACTTCCTTGCGATCACAGGCCGTGCTGACTGTCCACAAGCGTCTTTAAATTTTAAAAAATGGAGGGTTTTATGAAAGCGGGCAAAAAACGGATATTATCGTGTGTTCTGGCAATGCTGATGCTTATTTCAATGGCATCAATACCCCCGACTGCGGCGGCGCTTACTTCTTCGGCAGAGCAATATCCTACGTTTTTCTGCCACGGCCTTTTGGGCTGGGGCTATACCGACGACATTGATTCGATCATAAATTACTGGGGTATGACGTCCGGCAATATGCTAGATTACCTTGAAGATAAGGGTTATAACGTCCACAGCCTTTCCGTCGGCTCCGTTTCCAGCGCATGGGACAGAGCCTGCGAAATGTACGCGCAGATCACTGGCACGCAAGTCGATTACGGACAATCACACTGCAACAAGGCTAATGCCGAATATCTGGCGATAGCACAGGCGCGGGGCGAAAACGAAGCAGCTCTGACACACGACCGTTACGGCAGAGATTATACGGGCGAGGCCCTATATCCCGAATGGAGCGCAGAAAATAAAATCAACCTTGTCGGCCACAGCTTTGGCGGCCCTACCTGCCGTCTGTTTATAAGCCTGCTCGCCGAGGGCGACCCGGATGAGATCGCATGGGGAGAAGCGCAGGCAGCTCAGCACGGCGGAAGCGTAGAAGATTATGTTTCTCCTCTGTTCCTCGGCGGAAAGGTCGAATGGGTAAACTCGCTTACAACGCTTGCCTGCGTGCTCAACGGCACGACATTTATTTCCTCTTGTGCCGAGGAAACTGAAATGCTTTCCACAATGTGCCTTGGGATGGCGAATGCAATCGGCGTTTCGCTGCTTAACTCAATTTATGATTTCCAGCTCGAGCAATTCGGCATCACCAACATTCCCGGACAGTCCGGTGAAGCATATCTGAGCTGTGTTCTCCAGTCCGACTTTCTAAAGGGCACGGACCATGCGTGGCATGACCTTTCCATAGCCGGCTGTTCCGAACTTAATAAACGGCTTGAGGATTACGATAATATTTATTATTTTTCCTACGCCGGCAACGCGACATATCAGAGCGCTCTTTCCGGAAACAGTCTGCCTAAGATAATGATGTTCCCTCTTTTCATACCCTTCTCCATGAAGATAGGGCGTTATACAAACGCAAATGAGTTTGTGCTCGATTCAAACGGAACCACCGCAATAGACGGCTATATGTACAGCACTATAAGCTCCGCGTGGAAGCCGAACGACGGCATGGTGAACACAATATCGTCCAGATACCCTCTCACCTCGGCGCATAAGTCATATGACAGCAGCAATATAGAGCCGGGTATCTGGCAGGTCAAACCGGATCAGGAAATGGACCACCTTCAGTTCACCGGAGGAATTACCAATCCGCAGCCGGCCGCAATAAAAAGCTTTTATCTCGCAATCATGAGCGACATCGACGCAACGGTTGCCGCATCTTCATAATTTATTTTTCCTCCATCGCCGAGGCACGAGCTTTTTTAATTAAGAACCTCCGAGATGGCGCTTCTGTTTTTCTCCATCTCGGAGGTTTATAGTATTCAGCTTCGGGATGGCCGCCTCAGTCCATATAGGTAGCTTTGGCATAAGCGGCGACGGCGAGCATGAATTCTCCGATTACGCCGGCAAATTCGGGCGCGCCCTCTACCGTAAGGTATTTGTTCGCCATATATTCAACCATGTCGCCCTTTCCCATCAGAATGTCAAGAGCATGCATGACAGAGTCAAAACGAAGGGTCAAAAACGGCTTGCAGCGAGGATATTCGCCCCGGCCTGCCTTGGAGTTGCCTTCCTTTACGCGAATATAGCTGTTGAGCTCCGGATAGCCCGTAACAGCAAACGCATAGGCTCTGTCCGGAGATTTAAGCGCAAAATCGTGAATTTTTTCGTGTCCTGCCTTATTAAGCTGGCTTATTCCGTTCGGCAGAAGGTAGAAGAACAGCTTGACGAGAAGCTCCTGATCCTCCGACGATTCCGGCGCATCCTGCGCCCCGAGAAGCTTTGCCATTGTCAAAAGCCCCTGCATGATTGCCGTAAAGCTTCCGAAATTGCTGACAATCCCCTTCATCTTAGGCAGAGGCATGCCCTTGCCGGAGAAGAAAATGATGAACTTTTTCAGGTCGGGAAAAATGAATTCGATATCGGGCCTCGGATGAATATCGGAGACTCTGACGGTAATCTCGCCCCTGTCAAAGACAAAATGCGTCGCCATCTTACCGCCCGGCGCTTTATCATAAAGCGCCGATATCTGAAATACGAGATTTTTCTTTTCGAACTTCTTTTTGATCTTCGGCTTGCTCTGGATGACGACCTTCAGCAGCGGCAGAGCGGAATTAAAAAATATCCGTGCGGCGTAAAGATCGTCCTGTGTGATACTGACGTCCCTCATAGTCACACCTCGTCAGTCCAGTCAATCTCCGCCTCAAAGTTACGGTCGTCAAACTTTAAGGCCTTGGCGGTTTTACCGTCTGCAGAAATCTCCACAATGTGGGCGCGTTTCATCATATCCACCGCTGTCCTGACGATGCCGTCAGTGTCGATCCCGTTTATATGCATAAGATCCTCGTGGAAGCCGATGGCGCTGAAGCAGTCGTTCAGTCCGAGCTTTTTAAATGCACAGGCGCGTCCGCTCTCAAGCACGACCTCGCCGACCGCTGTTCCGAGTCCGCCGAGTATCGTGTGATCCTCGACCGTAATGATGCGGCGGGTCTCCTCCGCGGCCTTCAGGATTATTTCCCTATCGATAGGCTTGATGGTGTGAAGATTAATAACCCTTGCGCCGATGCCGTAATCGTGCTCCAGGATCCGGGCGGCCTGAATAGCCTGAAATACACAGCAGCCGTTTGCGATTATAGTCAAGTCAGTGCCTTCGTACATGATTTTTCCCTTGCCGAACTCAAAGCCGTAGTCCTCATTTTCGTACACCGTCATA
>JAJUHD010000204.1 GCA_029268085.1 Bacillota bacterium
CTTTGTAGCTTTCTTGGTACCAAACATACCTAACTATGGATTGTAACACACAATTATGAATAAAAAAAGAGGGGAAATCCTGCTGTTTTAACGTTTTGTATTTTCCTGGCTGCAAATTATTGACAAAATATTTGAAAATACAATCTCTTATTGTATAATGCTTTTTGATATTCATTAAACCTGCCGTCAAGAAAATCGCAAATATTGTTTTTTCTGCCTCCGCCAATTTACTTACGAAGGGAGCGGGTTTTTCCCGTGGATCAGGTTATTGACAAACCCCGCCTGTGGACAAAAAACTTCACAATAATAACGCTCGGAAGCGCAGTTTCCATTCTCGGCAACTCGGTCAGTTCCTTTGCAATGGGGCTTCTAACGCTCGACAAAACAGGGTCCGTTTTTCTTTATGCGCTTTTTCTTGCCGCGAATAATCTGCCGAAGATCATCCTTCCGCTGATTGCAGGCCCGTTTCTGGACAAGCGCTCAAGAAGAAAATCCGTATATACGCTTGATTTCATCTCGGCAGGGCTTTTCGCCGTTATGTTCGCCGTCACGCAGAGCGGGTACTTCAGTTATCCCGTCTTTCTTGTAATCAGCATCATAATCGGCTGCATAGACAGCGTTTATGTCGTGGCTTACGACAGCTTTTTCCCCATGCTAGTGACCGAGGGCAACTTTTCGAAGGCATATTCGATCTCAAGCCTTCTCTACCCTCTGGCAATAATGATGACACCCGTCGCGGCATTCGTATATAAGAAAATCGGGTTGCCCCCGCTTTTCCTGTTTAATGCCATCTCCTTCCTGATCGCCGCAGTCTTTGAGACACGGATCAAAGTTGACGAGGTACATATCAGCGGCAACAGCGAGCCCTTTTCCCTCCGTGTGTTCAGAGAGGAATTTCGTAAGGGCTTTCAATATATCAGGGGCGAAAAAGGGCTTCTGATCATCACCGTGTACTTTTTTATAAACACCCTTACAAGTATTGGAATGGACACTCTCTGGATACCTTATTTCAAATCCGTACCCGCTCTCGGCATCATGGCCTATTCCTACGCCACCTCGGTAAATGTCGCGGGAAGGCTAGTCGGCGGAGGGATCCAGTATCGAATAAAATACCCCGCAATGAGAAAATTCGCGATCGCAATGGCCGTCTATGTCATATCGTGCTTTATAAACGGCTCAGTTCTGTTCATGCCCTTTGCCGTAATGCTTGCCATGTTCTTTGCGGATGGCTTTCTGTCCGTCACGTCATTCAACATCCGTCTCTCCACCACCCAGAGCTACATACCCGAGGAATACAGAGGCCGTTTCAACGGCTGTTATCAAATGGCCTCTAATACAGGCATAATCGTAGGTCAGCTCATCGCCGGTGGGCTTGCCGAGCGTTTCGACTGCCGCGCAATCATAATCGGGCTCATGGCAGTAAATCTGATAGCGACCTTCGCTATCATGTACAGAGGCCGCCGCCACGTCGCTCCCATATACAACAGAGATGTTTGATTAAGCCTTGAACGGCGCCGGATTGTCATTGTTCCTTTTTAGGGGCGGTCATCCGGCGCTATATTGGTATAGTATTGCTCTTGACTCACCTTTGTTTTAAGCGTAATATAGTGTCAAACCTTTACGATTTAACACGAAAAAGCCGTATCTGAAAGGAATGGTCGTACATATATGAAAACGCTGCTTTTGGGCAACGAGGCCGCAGCCCGCGGGCTGTATGAGGCCGGTTGCCGCTTCGTTTCCGCTTACCCCGGCACTCCCTCGACGGAAATCCCCGAATCCGCCGCAAAATATGACGAGATATATGCCGAATGGGCTCCCAATGAAAAGGTCGCGATGGAAGCCTCAATCGGCGCCTCCATCGGCGGGGCGCGTGCCTTCTGCTCGATGAAGCACGTCGGTCTGAACGTTGCGGCCGATCCTCTCTTCACAGTTTCCTACACAGGCGTTAACGGCGGTCTGGTCATCGCGGTCGCCGATGATCAGGGCATGCACTCCTCCCAGAACGAGCAGGATTCCCGCCACTATGCGATCGCGGCGAAGCTCCCTATGCTCGAGCCTTCCGACAGCGGCGAGTGTCTGGAATATATGAAGCTCGCCTTTGATCTTTCGGAGGGGTACGACGCTCCGGTCCTGTTCCGTACCTGCACGAGAGTCGCCCATTCCCAGAGCATCGTCGAGCTTTCGGATCGCATTGAGCGCGATTTGAAGCCTTATGAAAAGAACCCCGCAAAATACGTCATGATGCCGGGAAACGCTAAAAACCGCCATCCAATCGTTGAAGAACGTACTCAAAAGCTTATTAAGTTCGCCGAAACCAGCGGGATAAACCGCATCGAGATGGGCGATGCCTCGGTCGGCTACGTCACCGCGGGCATCTGCTATCAGTACCTCCGCGAATGCCTGCCGGACGCAAGTATCCTTAAACTCGGCATGGTCAATCCCCTCCCCGTCGAGCTTATCAAGGAATTTGCTTCCAAAGTCGGCAAGCTTATCGTCGTGGAGGAGCTCGACCCCGTTATCGAGACTCACCTCCGCGCTAACGGTATCAGGGTAGACGGCGGCAAGGATCTCTTCGGTCTCTGCGGCGAGCTCAGCCAAAACAAGATCCGCAACGCGCTCGGCATGAGCACGGCTCCGTTCATAGATTTCGGCGAAACCGTCCCGCCGCGTCCGCCAACGCTCTGCCCGGGCTGTCCGCACAGAGGGCTGTTCTATACGCTCGGCAAAATGGGTCTCATGGTCTCCGGCGATATAGGCTGCTACACGCTCGGCTCGCTGCCTCCGCTCACAGCCATGGACACGACGGTCTGCATGGGTGCTTCCGTATCCGGTCTGCACGGCTTCAACACCGTCCGCGGCGCAGAGAGCGCGAAGAAATCCGTTGCGGTCATCGGCGACAGCACCTTCATGCACAGCGGCATTACGGGGCTCGTCGATATCGTATATAACAAAGGCATCAGCACGGTGCTCATACTCGATAACTCCATAACGGGCATGACCGGACATCAGCAGAATCCCACAACGGGCAAAACTATCAAGGGCGAACCGGCCCCCTCCGTCTCGCTTGAAAAGCTCTGCGAGGCTATAGGCGTGAAGCGTGTCCGCGTTGTCGACCCATATGCGCTCAACGAGCTGAAAGCTATGCTCACTGAAGAGCTCGCTGCGGAGGAGCCCTCGGTCATCATAGCAAGACGCCCCTGCATACTGCTCCCCGAGGTCAAAACCGCTCCGGCGCTCAGCATAGACTGTGACGCCTGCAAGGGCTGCCGTCAGTGCATGACGATCGGCTGCCCCGCAATCAGCTTTGCGGATAAAAAAGCGTCCATTGATCCCACTCTCTGTGTCGGCTGCGAGCTCTGTATTCAGATGTGCAAATTCGGAGCCATCCAAAAAAAGGAGGCGAACTGAGATGAATGAAACAAAGAACATTATGATCGTCGGAGTCGGCGGTCAGGGAACTTTGCTCGCGTCACGAATTCTTGGCAATGTCCTAATCGGTCAGGGCTATGACGTCAAAATGTCCGAAGTTCA
>JAJUHD010000205.1 GCA_029268085.1 Bacillota bacterium
GCGATCAAGCGTTACAAGCTCTCCGTTTCCGCCCATCAGCCTGTCTACCAGGAAATATCCGAAAGCTGTGGAAAACTCCATCATCATCGTAGTTTCACTGTAATTGCTCTCCTCCGGCTGAAAAGCGAGTATTCCGATAAGTGTATTGTCCGGCAACGCATTTGTAAATTCATAATATCGCTGCTCTTCAATTTGACTTATGGTAACTTCACACGCGCTTCGAAGAACACTTGTGAAATAAGATGACAGGATTCTTGAATAATTCTCATACAGATTATTCAGTGATTTAAGCTGGTCCTTTGTGAACTTTTTCGGAGACGAAAAATCATATTCCTTTATCTTTTGCTTCGGTTCAGGCTGGACCTTTTCAATGTCGCCTGTGCGCATCTTATGTAATAATTCGTCTATTTGGCTTTGTGACAGCGCCTCCGCCATAAAAGACCTCAACTCCTTTAGCTGCCTGAATAATCATGTAAAAATTTAATCGTACGGAGATATATCTTTCTGAATTTCCGAACCTGCATTTTCAGAATTCGCCGCCGGTGTTTGTTCTGCGCCGGTATCAGAAGAACCTGTTTCCGGTGATTGTGACGGCTCGGCAATATCAGTGCCTGAAGTGCTCGAATTTTTGTCGCCCATCAGCTCATAGAGATCTCTCAGGTCCGAATACGGATCAAAAGAGATATCGCTTCCCTCGCCAACTATCACTATTTCAACCCTTCGGTTCGCCATTCTGCCTTCTTCCGTATCGTTTGACGCCACAGGCAGATTTTTGCCGTAACCGAGAAGAAGCATTTTTTTCGGTTCCAGACCCTTTTCATCCTCAAAAAACTTGGCAACCACTCCAGCCCGTTCGCCGGACAGTATCCAATCCGAAACAGGGGAATTCGAATTGTCCGGAACCGTAGCCGTATGGCCGCATACCGCTATGAGGTTGATCATATCCTCGTATTGTTTGATTCCGTCTCCGATAAACGAAAGAGTATCCTTGCCGCCGGAGCGCATAACGTATTTATCCGGTTCGAAAAATACGGAGCTGTCAAACTTGATAAATATGATCTGTTCATTCTTACTTATGCTGACAGTATCGGACATTCCGTTCTTTTCTACATACTCTACAAGTAATTCATATAGGTTGCTCATTGCCTGCTCGGCCGCTTCAAGTTGCGCAGCTGTCAATGTATCTTCTATATCTCCTGGAGCTATGGCAGGATTCGTAATCTCTTCTATTATTTCCTGAGGGAGATTGGAAAACGACTTTATAAAGGCGTTAAATTTTTCCTGATTAACTGAAGACATACTTAGCAGAACGGCAAAAAAGGTCAGGAGCAGAGTAACCATATCCGCGTAGGTATTCAGCCACGAATCTCCTCCGCCTTCACCGCCATCATTTTTTCGACGCATAAGAGCCTCCATCCATCCCGCAGAGCAACATTGTTTTCTTAAAACTTAATATTTTCTGCGGTCTAAGTTAACTAAGCCGACCGGCTTGTCAAGATAATTAAACATCAAAATAATCAAAATAGACAAGTAAAAAAAATCAGGAGCTATTTTTTACCTTTGCCCTTTTCCGGTTTTTCCGCTCCGCCTTCCTTAGCGACAAGAGCGTCCTGGCGGTATTCAGGCAGCATATGTATCAGCTTCTCATGTATCAGCTTCGGATTTTCTCCCGCCTGAATAGCCTGTACGCCTTCAAAAACAATCTGCATACATAAAAATTCTTCGTCATGCCTTACGCGAAGCTTATTTGAAATCGGAGCGAAAATAACATTTGCGAGAATAGAACCATAAAAAGTCGTTACAAGCGCAACCGACATATTGGGACCGACCGTTGATACGTCATTCAGATTTTTAAGCATATTGATAAGCCCGACCAGCGTTCCTATCATACCGAACGCCGGACCCAACTGCGCTCCCTTATCATAGATAGAACGTTCCTGTACATGTCTTTCTTCTATGCTTTGCGCCCATGTCTCCATTTGAGCCTTTACTTTTTCGGGGTCAATTGAATCGACAATCATTTGAAGACTGTTTTTCAAAAACGCATCCTGCATAGCGTTGGCGTCTTCTTCAAGAGCGAGCAGACCGCTGATTCGCGCCTTTTTTGCACATTCAACGAGCTTGGATATGTATTCTTCCGCTACATATTTTTGAGGCATAAAAATGATGCGTATATGTTTTGGAATTCTGGCAAACTGCTCTAGAGGAAAAGACAGCATCAGAGCCGCAGCAACTCCGCCGACAACGATTGCGATACTGGTAGGATCGTAAAAGCTTTTGAGGTTGATCAATATAATCTTATAGGTGTTGTTGCCCGCGTCATCTGTTATCTTGGTTAAAACGATTCCCATAAAAACCAACCCAACGCCAAGTACCAACCCTATGACAGACATAATATCTAGTTTTCTTTTCATTTCGAAAATGAGCCCTCTTTCCTGATGGAAGCTGTTCTATATATCTTTGCGCAGAGTTATTGCTCCGTTAGTTTCCCGTCGGAATTCAATCACCTTTGCAACGACTTCCATCATGGATTCTTTAACAATAATATAGTTTTTGCTTGTCAGTTTTATCGTTGTATCCGGTGTTTCCTCAATCGTCTCAATCAGATCGTCGTTGAGGACAAAAGGTACGTCGTTGAGTTTTGTCAGTAATATCATCTCTGCCTCCCAGAATTCAGTTCTAAACCAAGGATTGAGTTCTTCATCTGCCTCTGACGGCGGCCAAACCCGCCGCCAGAGGCAGAATGGTCATTCAGCGTTTAAGATTGATAAGCTCCTCGAGCATTGTGTCCGAAACGGTTATAATGCGTGAGTTGGCCTGGAATCCGCGCTGTGTGGTAATCATATCCGCAAACTCAGAGGAAAGATCAACATTCGACAATTCAAGAGAATTGCTCTGGAGCGCGCCTGTTCCGTTCGAGCCCGGGTCACACAGAACCGGATTTCCCGAGTTGGCTGTCTTCGAGTAGTAATTTGAACCTTCAAGCTGGAGTCCTGAAGGGTTGGCAAAGTTGGCAAGAGAAATCTTGCCTGCCACAACAGTTCCCTTATCAGGATGTGTGACTGTGATTGTACCGTCGGCCCCGATAGCGATGCTTGTGAGCTGGTCTAGCGTTACCGTGCCGCCAGTGGTTCCGCCCGTGAGTGCAAATGTCGTTGATGAAAGGCCCAGATCCTTGGAAGCCGTGGATGGGGTGGCTTTAAGAGTCGGAGCGGTGGCATAACCGTCCATTGACGCAATAGCGAGATCCGGAAGTCCGTCCGAATTCGAATCAGTCGCACCAGCGTTCGCAATTGCATACGTCAGCAGTCCCGAAGCTTTGGGATTTGTGACTTGGATATAGTCCGTTGCGCTAGCGCCTACCGCAGTGTTTTTCAGCAAAAGTGATGATGCGGTGTCGCCTGTTCCGATTGTTCCGGAATATGTAACTCCTCCTACAGTCATCGAAATTGTCCATTTTCCGGTTCCTGTATTAAATGAAGCTGTTGGTTGTACA
>JAJUHD010000206.1 GCA_029268085.1 Bacillota bacterium
ACAAAAATGATAATATCAACGGCGGATTCGGCGCCAGGCCAAGACAGGAAATGTCGCCTGAGGCGCCTTTTGAGACCCGCTTTTTTGCCGTTACCATGAACGAAAATGGCGAATCAGTAAGCGTCAACACAGGCAGCATTGCGGCGGTTGCGACAGACGAAGCTATTGAATATGCCGAACAGGTCTATAAGAGCGGCAGGCAGAGGGGCTTTATGGGCGTTTATCGTTTCAGTGTCAGCGAGACAGCTTCGGGTACGATGGTGCTTTTCCTCGACTGCAGCCGCGGACTAAACCTGTTTTATAAGTTCCTCGAAACGTCTTTGGCCGTTTCATTGCTCGGCATATTCGGAGTTTTCATTATTGTGCTTCTGCTCTCTAAAAGGGCGATAGCGCCCATTGCGGACAGCTATGAAAAGCAGAAGCATTTCATTACGGATGCTTCCCATGAGCTTAAAACTCCGCTGACGGTCATAAACGCGAACACAGAAGTCCTTGAGATGACACAGGGCGAATCGGAATGGACGCAGAGCATCAGAAATCAGGTGGCGAGGCTAACGGAGCTTACGAACAGCCTTGTTTCGCTTGCAAGGATGGACGAACACGATTCCAAACTCCTGATGACGGATTTCTCAATCAGCGACGCCGTTGCCGAAAGCCTCGGGCCTTTTGCGATGCTTGCCGCGCAGAAGGGTAAAACCTTTGAAATGAATATCCAGAAAAACATCAGCTACAAAGGCAACGAGGAAGGCATAAGAAAGCTCGTCGGCATACTCGCCGACAACGCGGTTAAATATTCGGACGAGAAGGGAAAAATATCGGTCACGCTTAAGGCCGGCTCGAAAGGCCCTCTGCTTGTCGTCAGGAATACGGCAGACGGGATCAAAAAAGGCATCCATGACGAGATGTTCGAACGCTTTTACCGAGGGGACGCGTCGCACAGCACTGAAATCAGCGGCTTCGGCATAGGCCTTTCTATTGCAAGAGCGATCGTAAACAGTCACAAAGGAAAGATAAGCGCGAGGAGCGAGGACGGAAAGTCGCTTACAATAAGTGTTCAGCTTTAAACCGTGTATGTGCCGTGCTTGCCGCTTCGGTCGCACAGTACAGTTCAGAATTATCCGATGTGAAACTTGCTTTATACTTTTTACCCCGAACCTTTTGCGGTTCGGGGGCTTTTTTATTCCAGCGGCGCAGCTTACAAAAACTTTACATTTTAAGTTGAGTTTATGTACGCTTTAAAGTTCAGTTTAAGTTTTCTTGATAATCTCCTTACATAAGACAGGAGGAATCGGCAATGAAAACCATCCAAAACACTTTTATGAGATATGAAATGAAATATCTCGTCTCCGCCGAACAGCGCAGGGCGATAACTGAGCTTATGGGGGAATACATGGTTCTCGACGAATATGGCAGAAGCATGATCTGCAATATATATTACGATACGCCGGACATGCGTCTTGTCCGAAGGTCAATTGAGAAGCCGGTATATAAGGAAAAACTGAGGGTCAGATGCTACGGCACCGCCTCAACGGAAGATAAGGTCTTTGTCGAGCTCAAGAAAAAATACGACGATGTGGTATTCAAGCGCCGCGTTTCGATGACGGCCGGGCAGGCGGAAAAATACCTCGCAGGAGAATGCGGCAGCCCCAAACAAAACCAGATCGTAAATGAGATCGACTATTTCATCACCGAATACAAGAACCTTGCACCCGCAGCATTCGTAGGCTACGAAAGGGAAGCCTATTACGCGAAGGATGACCCCAATCTCCGCATCACCTTCGACGACAACCTCGTCTGGCGCGATTACGACCTTAGCCTTAGCGATGGCCTTTACGGAAATCCCTTGCTGACGTCCGGACAGAGCCTCATGGAGATCAAGGTCTCCTCGGCAATGCCGCTCTGGCTCACGCATAAGCTCTCGGAGCTTAAAATCTTTAAAGTCACTTTCTCAAAATACGGCAACGCCTATAAGACGATGATGGGTATGCCAACGGAAGGAGCAATTTACTGTGCCTGATTTTTTTACAGGATTATTTGATACAACAGCTTCGGCGGCGGGCAGCATCGATGCGGGCTCGTTTCTTGCCTGCATCGGCGCGGCGCTCGTTCTCGGTTTTATAACGGCCCTGTTCTATGCATATAAAAACACTTATTCAAAAAGCTTTCTGGCAGCGCTTGTGCTGATACCCGCAATCGTCAGCGTTGTTATCATCATGGTGAACGGCAGCATCGGAACCGGCGTTGCGGTGGCGGGAGCCTTTAGTCTGGTCCGATTCCGCTCCTTGCCCGGAACAGCGCGGGAAATCGCCGCCATCTTCCTCGCAATGGCGGCGGGCATTGTTACCGGCATGGGTTATCTGGGCTATGCATTGGTCTTAGTGCTGATCATCGGCTTTGCGGGAATGCTTCTCACAAAGCTCAATTTCGGTGAGTTGGATAAGCCTCTTTGCGACAAGACGATGCGCATCACTATCCCGGAAGACCTTGATTACGCAGGCGTTTTCGACGATCTTTTTGACGAGTATACAACCAAACACAGTCTTATTTCCGTAAAGACAAGCAACATGGGAAGCCTTTTTAAACTGACATATAACATTACCCTTAAGAACCCTTCGGCGGAGAAAGAATTTATCGACAAGCTGCGCTGCAGAAACGGCAATCTGGAGATTTCTTCCTCCATTCAGGAGTCAAAAATAACAGAGCTTTAAGGAGAGAGTCCATGAAAAAACGTATTATTTCAATAATAGCCGCTCTTTTACTCGTGCTCTCGCTTTTTGTGGGCTGCTCTTCGCAGTTGGGAACGGCAGAGCAGGGTACGGCTGATGCATCGGGTACGACAGCCTCGACGGTCGCTTCGGATGTCTTGAGCGATGAGATGTTCACGGACCGCGACAAGGAGATCGGCTACAGCGAGTCTGAAAGCACGACCATAACTCTTGCGGACGGCGCGGCTGATATAAACGGCGGAGGCGCCTCGGCCGATGGCGATACCGTTACGATAACGGATGAAGGCACTTATATTTTATCGGGCAGTCTTTCTGACGGACAGATAGTTGTCGATGCCGCTGACAACGCGAAGCTGCAGATAGTTCTGAACGGCGTAAGTATTACTAACGGATCGAGTGCAGCGATTTATATAAAGAACGCGGACAAGGTATTTATAACTACCGCGTCCGGTACGGAGAATACAGTTTCCGTTACAGGCGAATTCGTTCAGACGGACGACAATAACATTGACGCGGCGATTTTTGCAAAGTCCGACCTCACGCTGAACGGTGCGGGAACTCTTACGATAAGCTCCGAATACGGACATGGCGTGGTTTCCAAGGACGATCTGGCCGTAACCAGCGGAACTTATAATATCACCTCCGCCAAACAGGGCCTTTACGGCAAAAACAGCGTGCGGATAGCGGACGGAACCTTTAAAATCAGCGCAGGTACGGACGGTATTCACAGCGAGAACACAGACGATACGGC
>JAJUHD010000207.1 GCA_029268085.1 Bacillota bacterium
ATTTTGTAATGGCGTTTCAAATACGAAAAAAACATGTTTATGACCAGTCCTTTTGGCGTGTTTAAAATACAAAATGACCTATTCTCCCACCATGTAGCCGATGCCTTTTTTCGTAAGGATGAAGTTGCTCAGTCCTGCATCATAGAGTTTCCGGCGCAGACGTGTGATGTTGACGGTGAGTGTGTTTTCGTCGACAAAGCTGTCGCTTTCCCAGAGACGTGTCATTATCTCGTCGCGCGTGACGATACCGCCCTTATTTTCAAAAAGCATCTGGAGTATTTTAAATTCGTTTTTTGTAAGCTCGGTTTTCCGGCCGTCGAAGGTCAGCGTCGCGTCCGAAATGTTCAGAACCGCGCCGCCGCTTTCAAGGAGCTTTGCCGGAACCGAAAAGTCATAGGCCCTGCGAAGCAGAGCCTGAACTTTAGCCGTGAGGACATCAAGATCGAAGGGCTTGGCGATGAAGTCGTCGCCCCCCATATTGACCGCCATCACGATATTCATGTTGTCGGAAGCGGAGGAAATGAATATTATCGGAACCTTTGAAATGCGCCGTATCTCCGAGCACCAGTGGTAGCCGTTAAAAAATGGCAGGGATATATCCATCAGCACGAGATGCGGATCGAAGTCCGCAAATTCGGAAAGGACGTTTTCAAAGCTTACAGCGCAGTGGACAGAGCAGCCCCATGCGCTTATATGGCGACTGATGGCCTCGGCTATGACCGTATCGTCCTCAACGATGAATACTCTATGCATTTGGGAGACTCCTTTGTTATTTTTCAAATTTGATATCGAAACTGCCGGAGGTGGAGGTGAAATCCAGCGTTCTTTCCCCGCGCTCCCTATTGCCGGAAAGACTGTTGCTGCCTGAAACGGTTTCGGTATAGACCGTGTAGTCTTTGGCGGAGCCGGCAACGGTTCCTCTTATATCGCCGGATATTGTGGTGAACTTGACCTCACGGAAATCAGCTCTGTCTAAATCAACGCCGCCGGAGGTCGTTGAAAGGTCAGCCTTCTGTCCGGAGATGTTCCTGAGCGACACCTTGCCGGAGATGGTTTCAATATTGAGATCCTTGGTTTTCACGTTTTCAGCATACACCTCGCCGGAGGTGCTTGCAATAGTCAGAGGAATACTCTGGCGGATTTCGGAAATGCTGATCGTCCCCGAAACCGAGTCCGCGTTGACGCGGCTCGTCTCGACGGAAGCTATTTTAATATCGCCGGAGGCTGTTCCCGTATCGAGGGTCGCGCACTTGCACTCTTCGATTGTAACACTGCCTGAAACGCCGAAGATGTTCATATCGGCGGCTATACTGACATCGGATATCGAGATTTCGCTAGATGCGCCGTTGATATTGAGCTCTCCTTCGCGTTCGGCGGGTAAACTTAAAACAACTTGGTTTTTTGCTATATTATTGATTACAACAAAACCGATAATCGAATCGCTTTTCTGCTTCTGTATAAGGCTTATCGTACCGTCTGTTTCCTTGAATTCAAAATAAGTGTCCTCGGTGTTGTTATAAGAGAGGTGTATCCGCCCATCGCTTGAGGGTTCAACGGTGACATCGGCGGAGCTCAGGTTAAAAATGATGTTTTGTCCATTTTCGACGATGTCTTTGTCTATATGTTCCGCTTTGAAAGAGGCATCCTCAGCCGTTTCGGAACTTTTGCCGGTTCCGGAAGCGAAGGAGAGCTTTGAATAGTTGAAGCCGACGCTCAGCGACACGCAGAGCCAGATAAGCACGCCCGCGCCGAAAATCGAAAGCGCTACGATGAGAGCCGTTTTAGTATTTTTATTCATAAGTCAAAAACCCGCCTTTCTGTCAATAAGTTTGTTCCACATTACAGGGGTCGCTTTAGCATAGGTTTTCGCCAGGTAAAGAGCGGGAATAAACAGTGCTATTCCAAGTCCTGCGCTGACAAGACCTATCGCAAGCACTGCGAAGGCAGCAGCGGCATTCGTTCCCAGATACATGAACAGGCCGAAGACGCCTGCCACCCCGCTGATTACGAGCGAAACCGAGAGCAGGAAGAGCGCTCCGATCACTATCCACACCAACCCATATATCGTTAGAATAACAACGGTTACTATGAACAGCACCGGGAACCAGAGCGGGAAACCCAGTACGATCAGCGCAATTTCCCAAGTGCTGCGCTTCGGCTTTAGCTGCCCCTGAGCCTTGGCTTCCGCAATAATACGCCCCGCCGCTTCCTCAATGCTTTCAAGCTCCGCGACAGCGTCCTCCTCGGATACGCCCTCCTCCATGCGGTCGTCGATTACCTCGCTGAAATAAGCGAGAGATTTGTTACGCTCCTCGTTAATCACCGGCCTCAGAGCGCGCTTTAGCTTTTTTAGATATTCGGTTTTAGTCATTTTTGATATCCCCCCTGATAAAGCGGTATGCGCGCATAATGCTGTCCCACTCGTTTGTAAATTCGTTTATCCTTTCAAATCCGGTTTCCGTGATGCGGTAATACTTTCGAAGGCGCCCGTTGTGCTCGACGGAATAGACCGTTACGCATCCGCTCTGTTCCAAACGCTTTAATATGGGATACAGAGTAGACTCGGATATTTCCATAAACGGTGAGAGATCCTTGATTATTTTGTAGCCGTAGGAGTCTCCGTCGCGCATCGCGGCAAGAACGCAGATCTCGAGAACTCCGCGTTTAAGCTGTGCGTCCATGGCAATACCCCCTTTCGCATAATACTATACAACACATAGTATATTGTGTCAAGAGGTATTTATAAAAAATCAGCTGCATTTCAGCAGCCGATTTTTATAGTATTCATTTCAGCAGCCCGCTGTCCGCCATTGAAACAAAGTCGTCGTCGGCGACTATAATGTGGTCCACAAGGGCGATACCCATGGATGAGAGCGCGGATTTGATGCGCTTTGTCGTAATTTCGTCCTCCACAGACGGCAGGGCGATCCCGCTTGTGTGGTTGTGAGAGATGATGATGCTCGTTGCGTTTTTTGCCAGCGCAAGCTCCGCAATCTTACGGACGCTGATCTCGGCGGAGTTGGCCACACCTCGGAAAAGCTCTTTGCAGCAAATGACCTTGCATTTCGAATCGAGGCAGACGACATAGACGACTTCATCCCGCTCGTACATATAGCGCGCTGCAAGGTATTCGCCGGCTTTCTTCGTTGAGTCCAGAATATCGTCGTACCGGTTTTTATCCATGGCGTAGCGCCGGCTGACCTCGGGAATGAGCTTCAGGAGCGTTACGGTGTTTTCGCCGATGCCGCTCACTTTACGAAGCTCATCTGCCGGAGCCTCGAAAACCGCCTCAAGGCTGCCGAAGACGTTCAGAAGCTCATGGGCGAGAGGGTTAGTATCTATGCGCGGCATTGAATAGAAAAGCAGCAGCTCAAGGACGTTATGGTCGTCAAACACGTCCAGACCCTGTTCCAAA
>JAJUHD010000208.1 GCA_029268085.1 Bacillota bacterium
CCGCATTACGGAACTCGTCAGGGCGACGCGAATAGTTTCCGAAGGCGATTACGATTACCAGATCAAGGCCGAGGGCAAGGACGAGCTTTCCGAGCTCGGCCGCGAATTCAACGCACTCACTAAAAGGCTCAAGGACACCGAGGAGCTTCGCCGGCGTTTTGTGTCTGACGCTTCTCACGAGCTCAAAACCCCTCTTGCTTCGATAAGGCTTTTGTCGGACAGCATAGTAAATTCCGAAAACATGGATATCGATACAATGCGTGAATTCGTAACCGACATCGGAAACGAGGCGGAACGCCTTACCCGCACTACGGAAAAGCTCCTCAGCCTTACGAAGATGGACAGCGGCATCGCCCTTTCGCGGGAAAAGCTGGATCTCCGCCATGTCGCGGAAAAAACGATGCATCTGCTCTATCCCCTTGCAAAGGAATACCATGTCGCTATATCTACGGAGCTCCAGCGAGGCTGCTATATAAGCGGCAGCGAGGATCTTGTCTACCGGATAATATTCAACCTTGCCGAAAACGGAATAAAATACAACATGCCCGGCGGGATTGTCCGAATCCTTCTCTTCCGTGAAGGAAGCGATATCGTACTTATCGTCGAGGATTCCGGCATCGGCATCCCGGATGAGGATCTGCCGCATATTTTCTCCCGTTTCTATCGGGTTGACAAGGCACGGTCGCGCGATGCGGGCGGAAGCGGTCTCGGACTGTCGATCGTATATGACGCCGTCCGGCTGCATAACGGCTCAATAAGTGTTGAAAAACGTGAGATCGGCGGGACGCGCTTCATTGTCAGGTTCCCCGCATGTCCCGACGGCGGCAGCGAACAGTGAAAGGCGGATTCGATATGAAAAAACGTCTTATTTTGATGCTTATCGCCTTCAGCGTTCTGACCGCCGGCTGTGCAACAAAATCAGCTTCACCCCCTATTACCGATAACATCTCCGTCTATCGCGTGCTGACTCCCGAAAACAGGACGGACGGCGAGCTTCTGAAGCCGGATTCCGTTATTCTTCAAACAGATGAAACCCCCGTCCTTCAGGCCGCCGCCGCTCTTTCGGAAACGCCGGAAAACGAGGCGCTCCAGAGTCCCCTTCCCGAGGGTGTTACTATACTCGACGCGGAGCTTAAAGGAAATACCGTAACGGTATATATGAATTCAGCTTATCTCGATGTGAGCGGTATCGATAAAACGATATCGGATGCCTGCGTGACTCTGACCATGTGTTCCATCAAGGATGTAGATTTCGTAAGCATCTGCGTAGGGAACGAGATGGTCGAGCAGAGCCTCTCCGCGGAGGATTTTCTTCTCTTTAACAACATCATCAGCTCCAACAGAGCGCAGGTCAGGATATATTTCCCGAAAGCCTCGGAAAAGGTTCTTGGCTCCGAATACAAAACGATAAGCTTCAACGACGAGAATTCCGCCGAGCGCGGCATACTTGACGCCCTCTTCGAAGGTCCCAGCGGCAGCGATCTCAAAAGGGCCTTTCCGATCGGAACTATAGTCATGTCCGTATACACACTGGACGGGGTCTGTTCCGTCAGCCTCTCCGGCATTGCCCCGGATGACGGCTCGATGACGGCTGATGACGCGAAGCTTGCAGTCTACTCAATCGTAAATTCTCTGACTTCTCTGTCCGGCATAAAAGCCGTTCAGATACTCATAAACGGAAAGGAAACTCAGTATCTCTGGGGCTTCGATATTTCTCGCCCCTTCAGCAGAAACGAGGGCATAATAGGCTCAACCGTCAGCAAATAAAATAATAAAACAGAAAAATGTGCTTCTCACGCGCAGCGAAAGGAATGGATAAAATATGAGCAAAATCGGAACAAAATGCGTACAGGCTGGATATACTCCCAAAAATGGCGAGCCCCGCCAGATACCGATCATTCAGAGCACCACCTTTAAATATGATACCAGCGAGGATATGGGAAAGCTCTTTGATCTTGAAGCGGAAGGATATTTCTACAGCAGGCTTCAGAACCCCACTAACGACTATGTAGCCGCAAGGATCTGCGCCCTCGAGGGAGGAACAGCGGCGATGCTTACATCGTCCGGACAGTCCGCCAACTTCTTTGCGCTCTTCAATATCTGCAACAACGGAGACCACGTCGTATGCTCGTCCGCAATCTATGGCGGCACCTATAATCTTTTCAATGTCACCATGAGAAAAATGGGCATTGATTTCACCTTCGTCACGCCCGACTGCTCCGATGAAGAGCTCGAAGCCGCCTTCCGTCCGAATACAAAGGCGGTCTTCGGCGAAACCATCGCAAACCCCAGCCTTGCAGTACTCGATATCGAACGTTTCGCAAAAGCCGCTCACGGGCACGGAGTTCCACTTATTATTGACAACACCTTCCCGACCCCGATAAACTGCCGTCCCTTTGAATGGGGCTGCGACATCGTCACCCACGCCACCACAAAATACATGGACGGCCACGCTTCCGGCGTAGGCGGGGCTATAGTTGATTCCGGCAAGTTCGACTGGCTCGCTCACGCCGACAAGTTCCCCGGGCTCTGCACTCCCGACGAGAGTTACCACGGCATCGTGTATGCAGAGAAGTTCGGCAAGGGCGGTGCGTTCATTACAAAGGCAACGGCGCAGCTCATGCGTGACTTTGGGGCGACACCCTCTGCACAGAATTCCTATCTTGTAGGACTTGGCCTCGAATCGCTCCACATACGCATGGAACGCCACTGCAAAAATGCGCAGGCAGTCGCAGAATTCCTTGAAAAACATGATAAGGTCGCATGGGTCAACTATTGCGGCCTGCCTTCCAATAAATACTACGCGATAGCGCAGAAGTACCTGCCCAACGGCTCCTGCGGCGTCATCTCCTTCGGCGTCAAAGGCGGCAGGAAAGCGGCCGAGGAGTTTATGAAGAACCTTAAAGTCGCTATTATTGCGACCCATGTCGCAGATGCCCACACCTGTGTGCTGCACCCTGCGAATGCCACGCACCGCCAGCTTTCAGAAGCAGAACTTATAAAAGCCGGCGTACCTAGCGACCTCATCCGGCTCTCCGTCGGAATTGAGGATGTCGAGGACATCATCGAAGACCTGAATCAGGCATTAGAGACTGTTCGTTGAAGCCTAAGGCGAGGAGAGTCAAGCCTTAAAGAAAGGAATCTTTTCCATGCCCACATTTCCGATACCGGATATAATTCTGAAAAGCATTTACGAGCTGAAGCCTGAAAAGCTCACCGAAATGGGTATAAAGCTTTTGTTAATGGACCTTGACAATACTCTCGACAAATACCACGCCCAGTATCCCACCGTACGTCTCCGCAATTGGATCGA
>JAJUHD010000209.1 GCA_029268085.1 Bacillota bacterium
ATGCTCCGTTCGTATCCAGCTTAACGAGAAAACCCATCTTGCGCACCTTTATAATAAAGTCGGCAAGATCCTCATGCAAAAGCGGTTCGCCGCCGGTGATGCAGACGCCGTCCAAAAGTCCTTTCCGCTGTTCAAGGACAGCGAAGACCTCCTCTTCGGATATCCTTTCACATTCAGAAAAGCGGGTCACAAGTGATGCGTTATGGCAGAAGGGACAGCGCAGGTTGCAGCCCCCTGTGAAAATCGTCGCTGCCAGCCTCCCAGGATAATCGAGAAGCGACAGCTTTTGAAGTCCGTATATTAACATTTATTCCTCCGCTGAGGCATTCGAGCCAATTATTATTCTACTTTATAAGGGCTTATTTGGCAAGTATTATTTATATACAAAAATCATACATATTGTTCTACACATTTGAATTATTCGAAAATCGATACAATATATAGTATCGTTGTTTTTCGGCGAAACTCGGTTCGTTGACAAAAACGGGAAAAGAGAGTAGAATCAGCGCGATATCAAATTTACAGGAGCCGGATATGCGAAATGAGAAAATATCGCTCGTCATCCCCGCATATAACGAGGCGGCGATAATTAAAAACACGATAGAAACTGCGCTTGCTTTTCTGAGCCGCTTCAGCTCCGACTATGAGCTTATTATATCCGATGACGGGAGCACGGACGAAACGAAAAGGATTGCCGAGAGCGTTTCGGACGCGCATCTGCGCATTGTAAGCCACTTTCCGAACAGAGGAAAGGGCTGCGCCGTCCGCGAAGGCGTGCTTGCGGCAAAAGGGGATATAGTAATAAGCACAGACGCAGACCTCGCATACGGCATCGAAGCGGCAGGCGAGCTTGCGGACAAGCTCGCTATTGAAATGGCGGACCTCGCTATAGGCTCCAGAAAGCTGCATCCGAAGGGCTATGAGGACTATCCTTTTATAAGGCTTATAGCGAGCAGGCTTTTCAGCCTTATAACCGGGCTTCTTGCGGGTTTCCGTTACGACACACAATGCGGCCTGAAGGCTTTTTCGGCAAAGGCGGCGAAAGAGATATTCTCGCGATGCGAAACGAACGGCTTTGCATTCGATTTTGAGGTTATGCTGTATGCAAAGGGACTCGGGCTTTCCGTAACTCAGCTTCCTGTCAGGATCATAAACCATAGGGATTCGAAAGTTGCGGTCATGCGTGACAGCTTAAAGATGTTCGGTGATATCATCAGGATACGTTCAACCGTAAGAAGAAGGCTGGAAAGGGAAATAGGCAGTGTTTAAAAGGGACATCCGTTCTGAAAAACTGAATTACATATTTCTGTTCTTTGTCCTTTTCGGACTTGTTTTCGTCCGTTACTGTTATTACGGCTTCAACTATTATTATCAGATGGACGACTACATTCAGTACCATAACTACGCGGCATACATAGGGAGCTTTCCGAAGCTCGTGCGCGACATGGGGCTTCTCTCCTCGCGGCCGCTCGCGGGAGTTGCGGATTTTTTCGTGTGGACGCGCCTGTATGATAAGATGATAGCCGCGGTGGCGGTTATCTCTCTTATGTATGCGGTCTCAGCTATTGTGCTGTTTAAAATCTTTTCAAAGCATTTCGGAACGGGCTATCTGTTCCTTTTGATCTATGCGCTCATGCCGCTGGGTTTCGAGGGAACCTACTGGGTTTCCGCCTCGTCCCGCATAGTCGTCGGTCTGTTTTTTGCATCGCTCTCGTTCTATTGCTTCGACGTATGGTGCGACGAAGGAAGAAAACGTGACCTGATACTATTTGCAGCGCTGCAATTAATAGCATTCTGTTTCTATGAGCAGATCATCCTGTTTTCAGGAGCGCTGACCTTTATCGGCATGCTCCTCAATGCGAGAGGATACGGAAGCGGGCGAGCGCGCTGGGGTTTTCTGATGTTCGCAAACGCCGCAGTGTATTTTGCGTTCACAAAGCTGATGCCGGCAGGGGTTTACGGCGATCGGGAGGAGCTTTTTCTGCCGTGGCAGGACGGTTATTTTGAACACTGCTTTCTTTCCACCGGGTGGCAAGTTGTTCAGGTGTTTTTAAAGGGAAGCTCCGCGACGCTGGGCAAAGGCCTTGTCCGAGGCTTCAAGCTTCTTATTTCGGAGCCGAACATGCTCTATGTGCTGATCGTGCTTGTGCTCTGTGCGCTGTTATACGTCTTTGTCAGAAGCACACGCCGCGACAGCATACGCTTCTTCGCGGAGCTGTTTTCCGGACTCTTTCTTGCGGCCGCTCCGCTTATTCTTTTTTTTGTCCTCAAAGCGCCGTGGTTCGGTTTCAGAAATGCGGTAATTTCTTTTTGCGGACTAGGACTTGCCCTTGATGCTATGTTTGATCTTGTTTTCGGAAGAATCAAGTCCGGCAAGACGGTAGAGGCCGTATTAGTAGCCGCGCTGGCGCTTGTCTGTTGCGTAGCTTCTGTAAGCGAGCTGCACGATTATCGCGAAACGACGCTTGCCGATACGCAGCTCGCAGAGGCTGCGGCCGAAGCTTTTGAGGGCGTGAGCTTCAGCAAAAACGAAAGCATCTGGCTTCTCAACGTAAACGCCTCATATGTAAGCGACGGAAACTTCTATTTTCATGAGCACGATTATGGGGCAACGGCCAGCCCATGGGCGCTTACGGGCGTGATAAGGGCCGTGAGCGGAAGGGGAGAGATACCGCTTGTATCGCCGATATCAGTTTACGCCGCTTTTGCTGCGGACGAGAGCGAGATAACAGAAGCCGCCACATACTGCTATCTGGACGGAGCTGTCATACCTGCAACAATAACGAAATCGGCGGATAACCTGTGGTCGGTAGCAGGCCGGAATGGGTCAGTGCTGGGAACTATGAGCTATGTCAAAGGCGGACTCTGGCTGAAAATGGGATAAACATAAGGCTGCCGGATGAACCATCATCCGGCAGTTTTTTATTCGACTATACTTTCAATAATGAAAGGGGGCCTGTGCTTGGTTTCAAGGTAGATCTTACCGACATATTCGCCGACGATGCCGATGCCGGTTAGGATGAGCCCGCCCATCAGCAGGACGGCCAGCAGAAGCGTTTTTGCGATTGTGAACGGGACGCCCGCAATAGCCTGTATGACGAAGATAAGAAGAAGCACGAAATCGGCGGCCAAAGTTCCTACTCCTGACCAGAGTATCGCTCGGAGTGGCTTCGTGCTTAATGACGTGATGCCCTCGGAGGCAAGGCTCAGCATTTTTTTGAGAGGGTATTTGCTTTCGCCTGCGATGCGTTCGCCGCGCTCGTACTCTACGATACCGGTTTTA
>JAJUHD010000210.1 GCA_029268085.1 Bacillota bacterium
CCACACTAAATTTAAGGGAGAGAAACCTATGCAAGAGAACAAAAACCTGATGCCGGTGTTCGTCCAGATTATTGAACGCCCTGCGAGAAAAGTGCTGCTTAAACGCGGCATAAAGGCTTCGGAATACTTCGCGTATTGCGAAGAGGTCGGCTGCGAAATCTGGGGGCTGCTTTCAAGCGTCAAGGAGGCGCTTTACGAGCCGATCGGCATGTGGCTGCCGGTAAGCATGAGAAACGGCGCTTCGGAGTACGTTCAGGGCGTAGAACTGCCGCTCGATTACTCCAAGCCCGTACCGGAGGGTTATGAAATCACTGAATTTCCGCCCTGCAAAATGATGGTTTTCCAAGGACCGCCTTATAAAGATGACAATTTCGAGGAAGCTATTACGGATGTTATGGAGCTTATCAATAACTTCGACCCCACGGTCTATGGTTACGAATGGGCGGAGAACGACGGCCCGAGGTTCCAGCTCGCGCCGATGGGCTACCGCGGTTATATCGAGGCAAGACCCGTCAGACCCGTAAATAGATAACGCCGTAAAGGGACAGGGAGCAAATATAACCTGTCCCAATTTTCTATTCACAAGACAAGGAATAAGTGGTAAAATCGGGTCAGGCTATTATAGCAAGTTAGACCTCGCGGATTAGGGCAAGGAATGCGAGGATTTAATAACCACCATACGCTAAACTCTAATCATGGAAGGTGATGAAATGGATTGGCTTAATAGACTTAACGAGGCGGTAAATTACATCGAGGATGGACTCAGCTCCGAAATTGACCTGGAGCGTGCGGCACAAATAGCCTGCTGCTCGGTTTTTCACTTCCAGCGCATGTTCTCATACATTGCGGGCATCCCGCTGGGCGAATATATTCGGAGGAGGAAAATGACCGAGGCTGCGTTCGATTTGCAGAAAAACGGCCTCAAGGTCATCGATGCGGCGCTAAAATATGGGTACGAATCCCCCACCTCGTTTAACCGTGCATTCCAGAGCGTACACGGAGTTTCTCCGGCGAACGCCCGCGCGGAAGGAGTCTGTCTAAAGGCATATCCACGAATTAGCTTCAAAATAATGATTAGAGGAGATGCCGAAATGAATTACAGAATCGAAACAAAGGAAGCATTTAGAATCGTTGGACCCAAAAAACATTATAAGATGGATGTTGAGAGCAACTTTGCGGAAGTACCGCTTTTCTGGCAGGAACAGACTCAGGCAGGAGTCATTCCGAGGCTCTGCGAGCTTATGAATTGCGAGCCGAGCGGTATACTCGGGGTCTGCACCTGCATGGAAGGCAAGGACTTCGACTACTATATCAGTGTTGCATCCGACAAGCCCGCTCCCGAGGACTTGGCGGAATATGAAGTTCCCGCCTGCACCTGGGCAATTTTCGAGTGCATCGGCCCGATGCCAAAGGCCATACAGGAGCTACAAACAAGGATCGTTTCAGAATGGCTGCCCGTATCCGGCTACGAGTATGCCGACGCACCCGATATCGAGGTTTACTTCGAAGGTGACCAGAGTTCTGCGGATTATCGCTGCGAAGTCTGGCTGCCTATAACGAAAAAGAAATAATCGCATAATAAAACAGCGGACCTTTTCGGTCCGCTGTTTTATTATTCCCACCTGAAAAACCTTATCGAGACGCCGATACAGACGACGGCAAGTGCAGCCATGACTATTATAGGCAGAAGAACTCCGTCCATCGGAAGTCCCAAAGACGCAGCTTTGAGAAGCTTTATGCCTTGTGTGAGCGGCATGAAATCAGCGATCCTCTGCAAAGCCTTCGGCATAATCTCGTAGGGCAGGGTCGTACCCGAAAAGATCAGCATCGGAAAGTACAGCACGCAGCAGAGAAGGTTCGCCGTTTTCACATTTGGAGCAACGCCGCCCACCATCATGCCGATGCTGAACATTGAAAGCATTACTAGAATGTACGACCCTATGAACAGAAGCCATGACCCGCCGAAGCCGCATCCGAAGAACAGTTTAGCAGTTATGTAAACCAGAACAAGCGACACGAGGGTGTATAGCGTATAAACGGCAACCTGCACCGCAAGTATCATGGTCGGGCTGACGGGCGTTACTCTGAAGCGCTTGAGTATCTTTTTGTTCCTATAATCCGATACGACAAGCGGGAGGCCCATTACTCCGCTCGCGCAGATGGCGATCGCGGCGACCGCGCCGAAGGACTGTTCCAGAAAGGTATAGTCTGCGCCGGCAAAAGCCGGCTTGGCACCGTAGATGATGCCGAGGATAACCATTACGACAACGGGCATGCATATTGAAAATATAACCATGTCCATGCCGCGAAGCGAGAGTTTCAGTTCCGTTTTAAAATGTGTCCCGAATGCTTTCATATTCTTTCCTCCTCTTCCTCATTTGAAAATGAGAGATATGCATCCTCGAATTTCTCGCAGCCGCTTGCCGCAATTGCCTCTCTGACCGTTCCGCAGAATACGCTTTCGCCCTCTTTTAGTATCATTATCCTGTCGCAAAGTATCTCCACTTCGTCCATAAAATGAGATGTCAGCAGTATAGTAAGTCCTTTCTCCTTCAGTTCTTTCAGGCACTTCCAGACCTCGCGCCTTGCCTTCGCGTCCAGTCCCGTCGTCAGTTCGTCCAAAAATACGACCTCGGGGTTCGGAATGAGCGCGAGGACAATGAAAAGCCGCTGCTTCTGCCCGCCCGAAAGCTCGTTGACCGGGCTTTTTGATTTTTCAGAGAGTCCGAACCGGTGCAGGAGTTCTCTGTAATCCGCTGGGTTTTTGCAGAGCGATGCCGACTCTTCGCATAGCTCGCTTACAGTAATCTTCTCCTGATAGCTTGACTCCTGGAACTGTACGCCGACCCTCTCAAACAGCTTCTTTCTGTAACTGCGCGGATCAAGCCCAAGGATCGATGCCTCTCCGCCGTCCGCTTTCTTTGTTCCGAGAAGACACTCGATGGTCGTTGATTTTCCAGCGCCGTTCGCTCCTAGCAGGCCGAACACCTCGCCTTGTCTTACGATGAAGCTGATGTCTCTGATCGCTTTTACTCCGGCGTACGATTTGCACAAGTTTTTTGCCTCAATTGCATATTCCATGCTCTTACCTCCTTTTTTGTATAAAAATATATAACACCGTACAAAAGTCCGGTGTTAAAGTGGAGGGTTTTATTTATAACGTTTTTTCATTTTTTGAAGCTTTTTCATCATATCCCTTGCGTTTTCCTCAGCATTCTTAAGGGATGTAATGA
>JAJUHD010000211.1 GCA_029268085.1 Bacillota bacterium
CACGCCTCCGGCGATATCACGGGAACCTACGAATACGGCTGCGAGCTTTTTAAAAAGCGCATGGAATGTGCGATAATGATAAAGGTTGCCGAAAGCGACATCGGCTAAGTACCGTAAAGTAAAGATTAAGAATATACGCTCTCTGTGAAGTAAAGCTTTGCGGGGAGCGTGTTTATTAAGTTATAAAAATATGCCTTGCAAGAGTTTAGCGTGTGTGCGGCATTGGTTTTAGCAGATGTGTTACATTCTTAACAATCAAAATAGGCTAAAAGGTAGAATTGTATGCTGCATACTGCTCCCTCGTTGACATTGTTAAATAAAGTGCTATAGTAGTTATCAATGGTAGCTACTAGTTACCACAGGGAACTACTAAACGGCATTCTTGAGGGAGGAACAAAGTTAAGTGCGGCGAACTCTTGCGCGGCTGAAAAATAATGGATATAATTACATTATTCCAAAGATAAATTTGTTTTTTTAGGATGGAAAAGTAATGAAACCTATTATAAATCTGCTGCAGGAGTTTGATTTCACTGAATCCGAAGCAAAAGTGTACATAGCGTTTCTGGAAAATGGAGCCAGCACAGGATATGAAATCAGCAAGCTCTCCGGCGTTGCGCGCTCCAAGATCTACAATGTTCTGGAAACCCTGATGCAGAAGGGTGCTCTGATATGCAGCCAGGAGGAAAAAAGTACGCTTTACAGGGCGGTGCCCGTCGGGCAGCTCACATCGGCTATCCGCAGGCAGGTCGAAAAGAACCTGAACTGGCTGGAGCAGGAAGGCGCTAAGTTGTCAAAAACGCGCAGTGACGACCGGATATGGTATCTATATGACTGGGAGAGCGCAAAAAGCCGTTGCCTGCAGATGATCAAGGAAGCGCGCGAAGAGGTCATGATGCAGATCTGGATGAACGAGCTGGACAGTGAATTTGAGCGCTGTATCCGCTTTAAGCAGGAAAACTTGGACAGGGTTGCGGTAATTCTCTATGACGAAACCGAGACATACCATACTTCGATTTCAAGGTTCTTCCGGCATGGTTTTGAGCGCGACAAGCTCAAGGAAATGGGCGGACGCTGGCTGACCGTGTCTGCGGACGGAAAGGAAATGATATATATTACTTTTTCCGAAAACGGCATGGCTCAGGCAATATGCAGCAGAAATCCGGACATTGTTTTGTTTGCCCGCGAATATTTGTACCATGACGCCTATTGTCTGCGGCTTATCGACCGCCTGAGAGATCAGGCTGCCTCGGAATTTGGATTCGACCTGGAAGGAGTCCGTGACGTGTTCTCTTAATTTAGAGAGGATGGGTTAATATGGTCGTAAAAATTATTCTTGCCCTTGTTATCATTGTAAACGCCGCGTTTCTTTTTACATTCGTGCGTGACCTGCTTAAGCACAGGGGTCTGACGATGAAGGAGCCCGGCAATCCCATTGCCATGGCGATTTCGTCTTTCGTAATTTTTCTTTTGTCAACCTTCGGAATTTCTGACTTTGCGATTTCCTCTTCCCTTTATCCGAAGGCCAAATGGGTCAGTGCAGAAAAGCTTCCCGGTACACTGAATACCCAGTGCGTTATCCCAGTCGCGGTAATGGCCCTTTGCTACATTTCATCCATCGAAGTCGGTCTGGCAACGCTTATCGTCGCGATTGCGGGTCAGGTCATCGGCTCGTATGTAAGTCCTCGCTTTGTTGTGAAGCTGCCGGCCAATACCATTAAGAAGTTCGTATCGGCCGGTCTACTTGTCGCCGCATGCATGATACTTGCAAACAAGTTCAATGTTTATCCCTCCGGCGGCGAGGCTACGGCTCTCACCGGCTTCAAGCTCATACTGTTTGCGGTACTCTGCTTCGTATACGGCGCGCTCAACAATATCGGCATCGGCTCCTATGCGCTGACAATGGCTACCGTTTATGCCCTTGGACTGAACCCCGGAGTGGCTTTCCCCATCATGATGGGAGCCTGCACCTTCTCCGTGCCTGTCGGATCCATGCAATTTGTAAAATATGACGGGTACAGCAGGAAGCTCACTCTGTTCGCTTCCACCTTCGGCGTTATCGGAGTTCTGATTGCGGTTTTTGTTGTGAAGAGCATGAACACTTCAATTTTGCAATGGGTCGTGGTCGTAGTTATTCTCTACAGCGCGGTAACGATGCTCCTGAGCACAAGAAAGGCAAAGCAGGCGGACGATGCCGGTGCGAAGGAGAACAAATAAATGAAGATCGTTGTTTTGAACGAAGCGGATATGCGCCGCGTATTTACCATGAAGGACGCGGTGCAGGCAGATAAGGACGCTCTGAAGCTATACTCGGAGGGGAAAAGCAACATACCCCTGCGTGCCAATCTTGACGTACCGGAATACGAGGGGCAGAGTCTCTATATGTACGGTTATGCGGCGCCAGCCCATGCTCTCGGCGTCAAGATAGTGTCTGTGTATCCCAAAAACATAGAAAAGGGCCTGACCAGCGTTCCTGCGACGATGGTTTTGGTCAACAGTGAAACAGGCGAAGTTTGCTCTATCATGGACGGCACATTCCTGACCCGTATCCGTACGGGTGCCGTGTCCGGCGCTGCTACGGATGAGCTTGCGCGTAAGGACAGCAAGGTGTTTGCCCTTTTCGGAACCGGAGGCCAGGCAGAAACCCAGCTTGAAGCTGTTTTGACCGTCCGCCCGATAGAGCTTGTTAAGGTCTTTGATATCAGCATGGAACGCGCTGAGGCGTTTGCACAGCGTATGACCGAACAGTTTGGGAAAAAGTTCGGCGTAAAGATAATCGCGGCAGCCTCTTCGGAGGAAGCTGTTGAAGATGCGGATATCATCACAACTGTAACAACAGCCAAAAAGGCCGTTTTTGACGGCAAGCTGGTCAAAAGAGGCGCTCATATAAACGGTGTCGGCTCCTATACGCCAGATATGGCGGAAATCGACGAATACCTCGTCATCAATGCCGACAAGGTTTACGTTGATACCAGAGACGGGGCGGTCAATGAATCCGGCGATCTGATACAGCCCATAAAAAAGGGCGTATTCAGTGCAGACAGGATTACCGGAGAGCTGGGTGAAGTTATAAGCGGAAAAGTTCCGGGCAGAGTATCCGACAGCGAAATAACATTTTTTGAGACAACGGGAAGCGCGGTACTGGACATAGTTACGGCTCAGCGTATTTATGAATGCGCGGTTTCCCAAGGAATCGGCGGTATAATCGAAATGTAAA
>JAJUHD010000212.1 GCA_029268085.1 Bacillota bacterium
ACTTTCACCTTGTCCATAAAGCTCTCCATAATCGTAAATCCCATACCGCTGCGGTCGTCTCCGCCGGTTGTGTACATGGGTTCGCGCGCCTTATTCACATCTGGTATCCCGACACCGCTGTCGCGGATGCTTATTTCCAGAGTCTTATCCCCAATTATCCTCACGCGCATCCATATCGTCCCGATCCGTCCGGGATATGCGTGCACGATACAGTTCGTGACGGCCTCGCTGACTGCCGTTTTTATGTCCGCAAGCTCCTCGAGCGTCGGGTCGAGGCGGGCGGCGAAGGAGGCCACGGCGGCTCGTGCGAAGCTCTCGTTTACGCTTCTGGACGGGAACTCGAATTTTATGTAGTCGTTGTTTGTCATATTGTTTCTCCTCTCATGTGGCCTTTGAGAATACCTTGACGACTCTGTCGATGCCTGAGGCGTTTAGCACGCGCAGGGGCTGTCCGTAGGGGTTCTCCACCCATGCCCTGCCGCCCATATCGGCCATCCGCCGGTTCACCCGCAGTATAAGCGCGATCCCCGAGCTGTCCATAAAATTCAGCTCCCCGAGGTCCATTATCAGGTTCCGCGGCAGATATTCGTCTATCAAGTCATCTATCGTTTTCATAGCAGACTTTGCACCATGATGATCGAGCTCGCCTGTGAAGCTGAGCTTCAGGCAGCCGCTGCTCTCGGTCGAATATATTTTCATCTTCATTCCTCCACCTGTTTTTGCTCAAAAATAAAGCGCTGCGGGCTATATGCCCACAGCGCTATTTTAATGTATGCCTGTTCGGTTTTTTTGTCGAAGGCAGGAGCTTAGCAGAAATTTAGCCAAGCTTCCTGAGACTTTCCGTAAGGTTCTCGATAAGCGCCTTCGCTTTGGCGGCGCGGTCCTTTTCGGCCTCAACGACCTTTTCCGGAGCCTTTGCGAGAAAGCTTTCGTTGTTCAGCTTTGCCATCTGCCCGTCATATTCCTTCTTTGCTTTGTCAAGCTCCTTCGTTATGCGTTCGCGCTCTTTGGCAAGGTCGACGAGGTCTGCCATAGGCATAAACATTCTCGCGTCGCCGGTTACAACCGAGACCATGCCATCGACGTTCGCAGGAGCCTTATCAGTGACGGCTGTCTCGCCCGCATAGGCGAGCTTCATAAGAAAGGCCCTGCCGTCTTCAAATATAGCCGCTTTGTCCGTAACGATTATCAGGTGCGCCTTGCGTGAAGGCGGAACGTTCATCTCCGCGCGGCGGGAGCGGATAGCTTTGATAGCCTCCATAAGGATTTCAAAGTTCTGCTCATCCTCGGGAAACGCCATCTTCTCGCTGTATTCCGGGAAGCGCTCAAGCATGAGCATGTCGCCGTCATGTGGCAGAGCCTGCCATATCTCCTCAGAGATGAACGGCATGAAGGGGTGCAGGAGCTTCAGAATCTCTGTAAGAACATATAGCAGAACCTTCTGTGCGCTCAGCTTGCTTTTCTCGTCCTCGCCGTTCAGACGGGGCTTCGTAAGCTCGATATACCAGTCGCAGTAGCTGTCCCAGATAAAATCGCTCACCTTCTGCGCGGCGACGCCCAGCTCAAAGCTATCCATGTTCTCGTTGACTTCTTTTATGACCGAGTTCAGCTTTGAAAGTATCCATTTATCCTCGGTTTCAAGCTTTTCCGGCAATTCGCATTTATCTATCGTGAGATTCATCATGACAAAGCGGCTCGCGTTCCATATCTTGTTCGCGAAATTGCGCATCGCCTCGCAGCGTTCTGTATAGAAGCGCATATCGTTTCCGGGGCTGTTGCCGGTGACGAGATTAAAGCGCAGCGCGTCGCTGCCGTAGCGGTCGATGATTTCAAGCGGGTCGATGCCGTTTCCGAGTGACTTTGACATCTTGCGCCCCTTGTCGTCACGAATGAGTCCGTGAATAAACACGGTGTGGAAGGGCGGTCTTTTCGTATGCTCGCAGCCGGAGAAAATCATACGGGCAACCCAGAAAAAGATTATATCATAAGCCGTTACCAGAACGTCAGTCGGATAGAAATAGTCTAGGTCGGGAGTGTTATCGGGCCAGCCGAGTGTCGAGAACGGCCAGAGTGCGGAGCTGAACCAAGTGTCCAGAACGTCCTCGTCGCGGGTAATATTCTTGCCGCGACACTTTTCGCACTCTGCCGGGTCTTCGCGAGAAACGGTAATGTGCCCGCAGTCCGCACAGTACCATGCCGGTATCTGATGGCCCCACCAAAGCTGACGGGAAATGCACCAATCACGGACGTTCTCCATCCAGTTCGTATATATCTTGCTGAAGCGGTCTGGAACAAACTTCGTCTCTCCGTCCTCGACAACGCGTATAGCTTCCTTCGCAAGGGGCTTCATCCTGACGAACCATTGAGCTGAAATTATCGGCTCGACGTCCGTTCCGCAGCGGTAGCAGGTGCCGACGTTATGCTGATGCTCCTCGATTTTATCAACAAGCCCGAGAGCCTCAAGATCTGCAACTATAGCCTTTCTCGCCTCGTAGCGGTCCAACCCCTGATACTTTCCGCCAAGCTCGTTAACCTTGCCGTTGTCATCCAGAACGCGGATGACCTCAAGGTTATGGCGCAAGCCAACCTCAAAGTCGTTGGGGTCATGCGCGGGGGTCATCTTTACGCAGCCGGTGCCGAACTCCATATCGCAGTATTCGTCCGCGACGATGGGTATCTCTCTGTTCATCAGCGGCAGCGTGCAGGTCTTGCCGACAAGGTGCTTGTATCGTTCATCGTTCGGGTTTACCGCAACGCCTGTGTCGCCGAGCATAGTTTCGGGACGTGTCGTGGCTACGACGATATAGCCGGAACCATCCGTCAACGGATAGCGAAGATTCCACAGGCTTCCGGGCTTATCCTTGTAATCGACCTCGGCATCCGAAAGCGCGGTGGTGCAGTGCGGGCACCAGTTGATAATACGGCTGCCCTTGTAAATAAGATCTTTTTCATATAGCGAAACGAAAACCTCGCGTACGGCTCTTGAGCAGCCCTCGTCCATGGTAAAGCGCGCTCTCTCCCAGTCGCAGGAGGCGCCGAGCTGCTTCTGCTGTTCGACTATGCGGTCGCCATATTTGTTTTTCCAATCCCAGACACGCTCTAGGAACTTTTCG
>JAJUHD010000213.1 GCA_029268085.1 Bacillota bacterium
CGAGCTCATGCAGTGCATGGGTGAATACGATTGCCCGGACTGCAAAGGGCTTCGTCTGAAACCAGAGGTGCTTGCAGTAACTGTGGGCGGGATACGCATAACCGATTTTACCGCAATGTCCGTCACAGACGCACTTGAATTCATAGACAAGCTGGAGCTTTCGCCGCGCGACGCGATGATCGCGGACAGGATACTTAAGGAGATACGCCAGCGCCTTGGCTTTTTGAAGAGCGTGGGACTCCAATACCTGACGCTTTCCCGCTCGGCGGGCAGCCTTTCGGGCGGCGAAAGCCAGAGAATAAGACTCGCGACGCAGATCGGCTCCTCGCTGATGGGTGTGCTGTACATCCTCGACGAGCCGAGCATCGGCCTGCATCAGAGGGACAACGAAAAGCTCATCAAAACGCTTAAGGACTTGCGCGACCTCGGCAATACTCTCATAGTCGTTGAGCATGACGAGGATACGATGCGCTGCGCGGACTACATCGTGGACATCGGCCCCGGAGCTGGCATCCATGGCGGCGAAGTCGTCTGCACGGGTACTATCGACGATATCTGCGCCTGCGAGAACTCAATAACCGGTCAGTATCTGAGCGGGAAAAAGAGAATACCCGTCCCTCCTGAGCGCAGAAAGGGCAACGGACACAGCCTTGTTATCCGCGGAGCTAGGGAAAACAACCTTAAGAACATTGACGTTGAAATTCCGCTCGGAGTCCTGACATGCGTCACGGGCGTCTCCGGCAGCGGAAAATCTTCACTTATAAACGAGATACTTTACAAATCGCTGGCGGCGGAAAAGAACCATGCCAAGACCCACGCCGGTAAGCACGACCGCATCGACGGGCTGGAATATGTCGATAAGGTCATAGACATCGATCAGAGCCCCATCGGCAGGACGCCGCGCTCGAATCCCGCAACCTATACGGGCGTATTCAACGATATCCGCGAGCTCTTCGCCTCGACGCAGGATGCAAAGATGCGCGGCTACAATTCGGGCCGCTTCTCCTTCAATGTCCGAGGCGGGCGCTGTGAGGCCTGCGGCGGCGACGGGCTTATCAAGATCGAGATGCATTTTCTGCCGGACATCTACGTTCCCTGTGAGGTTTGCAAGGGCAGACGCTACAACAGGGAGACGCTGGAGGTGCGCTATAAGGGCAAGAACATTTCAGAAGTGCTCGACATGACAATCGAGGAAGGTGTAGCCTTCTTCGAAAACCTTCCGAAGATCAGAGACCAGCTCAAGACCCTCTGCGAAGTCGGACTGGGGTATGTGAGACTCGGACAGTCGTCGACAACTCTTTCGGGCGGAGAGGCGCAGCGCGTGAAGCTTGCCACCGAACTTTGCAAGAGAAGCACGGGTTCTACTGTGTACATCCTCGACGAACCGACGACGGGTCTTCACGTCGCCGATGTGCACAAGCTCGTGGATGTTCTGGGAAGGCTTGTGGAACAGGGCAACACTGTCATCGTAATCGAGCATAATCTGGACGTAATAAAGACCGCAGACCATATCATCGATCTGGGACCCGAGGGCGGCGATATGGGCGGAGAGGTTGTATTTGCCGGAACGCCCGAGGGCTGCGCCGCCTGTGAAAAAAGCTATACCGGCCAGTTCCTGAAAAAAATATTGGATTAGAGTGTTTTATTAACAAATTCAAACGGTTTCCCGTATTATGAGGTGATTATGGAAAAACCTCATGCAGAAGGGGGGACCGATATGGAAACAATCGAGATCATTACTGCATTTGCGCTCTCGCTTTCTTTTCTTCTGCTGCTGTGGGCGATTAAGGGCTTGTTGCTACGGCCGGCTATACGCGGACACAGTCTTAGAGTCACGGCGGTAATTACGGCGGACGCAAACTCAAAAGACCTTGAGCGCGAGGTCACAAACCTGCGTTGGCTGAGGGAAGACGGGCGGCTAAATGCCGACATTATTATAGTTGACGCAGGTATGGACTCCGAAACGGCGGAACTCGCCGGCTCGCTGCAGCGCAGAGATCCTTCTCTGATGATATGCAGGCCTGACGAAATCGCAAATATCATTACACGGGGTATCGGGAATGGAGCGGAAAGATAACTACATAGAAATCTCGGGAACGGTTAAGACCGTCCTGTTCCAGAACGAGGAGAACGGGTACACCGTTATCAAGCTGGAAACGCAGGACGGCGAGAGCCTTACCGTAGTCGGCTGTCTGCCCTATGCATGCCCCGGGGAGCAGATAACAGTTACGGGCGAATTTGTAAAGCACTCCGTCCATGGCGAGCAGTTCAAGGCCGAATGGGCGGAGCGCATTATGCCCGAGGGCGCGGATGCGATCTTCGAATATCTTGCTTCGGGCACTCTGCGCGGTGTAGGACCCGCCACTGCGACGCTTATCGTAACGGCGTTCGGCGGGGATGCTCTGCGCGTCATTGAGTACGAACCAGAGAAACTTGCTCAGGTTAAGAGCATCGGAAGAAAAAAGGCCTTTGAAATCTCCGAAGCCTTTAAAAAGCAAGCGGGGATACGCAGACTGCTCGAATTTCTGGGAAACTATGAAATAAGGCCGATAATTGCCGTCAGACTATATCACGACTACGGCGACAGGGCTCTGGAGCTTTTGAAAGAAAATCCCTATATCATCGTAGGTGAGCATATCGGCGCGAGCTTCGCCGAGGCTGACGAGCTCGCGCTCAAAATGGGCTTCGAGGGCGACTGCTCGGAACGTGTGGCGGCGGCGACGCTCTATGAGCTCTGGCACAATTCAAGGAACGGACATACATTTATTCCGGTTGATAAGCTCGTAACCGCTACCTCGCAGCTTATTGAGGTGGACGCATCGGCGGTCGAAGAAGCACTCGACATACTCGCGGACAGCGGGGAGATTATACGCACTGTGATAGCCGACAGGGAGGGATGTTACCTTACCTCGCTATATGAGGCCGAGATCTATACTGCGGATCGAATAAAAGAAATGTCGAGTGAAAAACTAAGCCATAAAAAGGATATCGATACGTTAATCGGACAGGTTGAAAAGGAGCAGGCGGTCAGCTACGCAGATATGCAGCGCTATAGCCTCAGAATCGCCGCGCAGAG
>JAJUHD010000214.1 GCA_029268085.1 Bacillota bacterium
TCGGTGTCCTTGAGCCTTTTAGTGAGTGCGTTGAATTCGCGGCCGAGCTCGGAAAGCTCGTCCTTGCCCTCGGCCTTGATCTGGTAATCGTAATCGCCTTCGGAAACTATTCGCGTCGCCCTGACGAGTTCCGTAATGCGGAGAGTCAGCGCCCTGCTGAATATGAACATGAGGATAATAGCCGCGGCTCCGAGGACAAGCGTGATACTGCGGAGATTTTTCTGGATACTCGTAATGAGTTCCGCTTGCGTTGAGTCGTATTCATAGAGGTAGACGGCGCCGATCGTAATGCCTCCGTTTTTAATGGGCATTGCTTCACGGGTCATGAACGCCTTGCCGTCATAGACCGAATAGCAGACTATCTCACCGCCCAGCGCCCGGCTGATTTCGGAAAACATGGCATAGTTTCCGACACCCGAACCAAGCTCCGCAGTGTCGTAAAGTATCTTGGCGTTGCCGTCTGTTACGATGACTCGCGTTAGCGAACGGAGGTCCAAAAGACTCATTACCTCATGAACCATGTCGCCCGTCAGCTCATCGGAAGCCGAAAGAGCGGAGCTCATAACATTTGCCTGCGTTTGAAGGGAGTTCTGCTTCGAGGTAAAGACCAGATCGCGGGAGACGATGGTGGGGTAAGTGTTGAGCATCACCATAAGACCCGCGATGAGCACGAGAAAGGTTAGGGCGAATTTGAGCTGTACGCTGTTTATAAATGAACTTACGCCTGGCAGCCTTTTCATGAACTTATCTCCCAACGATTTCTTGTGTCAGAAAAAGTTTAAGATATTGTATTTCAAAAGACGAAATTTGTCTACACCAAGTTTCTCCTTTACTCAGTCCTCACCGAAGTAATAACCCACGCCCCACTTCGTGTTGAAGCACTTGGGATCCGCCGGGTCATTTTCAAGCTTTTCGCGAAGCCTGCGGATATGGACGTCTACGGTGCGAACGTCGCCCTGATAGTCGATGCCCCAGATGAGGTCGAGCAGCCTCTCGCGGCTGTATACCTTTCCGGGATTGCGCATGAGAAGCTCGGCAAGGTTAAATTCCTTTGCCGTAAGCTCGACGGGAACGCCGTTTCTTTTTGCGACGCGGCGGGAGGTGTCAATCGTAATATGGCCGCGGGTCAGCGTATCGTTCTTTCCCTCGCCGCTCTGTATAGTGCTGCGGCGCAGCAACGCGCGGACTCTCGCCTTGAGCTCGAGGATGTTGAAGGGCTTGGTGATATAGTCGTCCGCCCCGTATTCAAAGCCTATAAGCTTGTCCGTATCCTCGCTTTTTGCCGTCAGCATAATGACAGGGACGGTTGAAAACGCACGTATCTGCATACAGACCTCCAGCCCGTCAAGCTTGGGCATCATAAGGTCGAGAAGGATAAGATCATATTCGGTGGTTTTCGCCATTTCAACGGCCGCTTCGCCGTCATAACAGCAATCGACTTCATAGCCCTCGCTTTCAAGGTTGAATTTGATTCCCTTGACGAGCGTTTTTTCGTCATCCACTACAAGTATTTTCATATTCCCGGCCTCGCTTTCAGTCTGTTGTAATACTGTTTTTGATATCCCTATATGTCTCTGCGCCAATCCCCGAGACGCTCATGATCTCGTCCGCGCTTTTAAAAGGACCGTTTTTCTCCCGATACTCGATTATTCTCTCCGCAAGCTTTTCCCCTATCCCGGGGAGAGCGCACAGCTCCTTGACCGTCGCGGTGTTGATATTGACGGGCGCTTGAATCGAGTTTTCCTGTGATGGCGGATTCTGAGATACGGCTTCTTCCGGAGCTTCGGAGCGCTGAACCGATATGGTGACGGCGGAGCCGCTTCCGTTCGAAGACAGAGAAAAGACGGCTGTCAGAGCTATGAAAATGATTGTGATGATGATTGCGGCAATCTCCGCTTTTGACAGCTTCAAATAATCTTCCCCTTAAGGCCGTTTATCCCGGCGCAGATATTTAGAGTTGATTTTCAAGGGATAAGTCCGTATAATGAATAAAGTTTCTAAAGTATTATATACAATATAACATATTTTTCCGGAGATGCATATGAAAAAGTCAAAGATTTTATCTTATATTTTGATATTTGCCGCAATATCTGCGATGCTTATGCCGTCCTCCGCAAAAGCGCTGTCTGAACCATCGACCAGTTCGAAAGCGATCGTACTTGTTGATACCGGTACAGGTAGCGTCCTTTACGCAAAAAATGCGGATGAAAAGGTATATCCCGCGAGCACGACCAAGATCATGACGGCCCTGCTAACGATCGAGGCTATCGAGGCGGGCAAGGTCTCCCTTACGGATTCCGTGACAGCAGGGAGCGATATACTGACCGGTCTGACCGAGGACGGAAGCACCGCCGGTATAGTTCCGGGAGAGACTATGACGCTCGAAAACCTCCTGTACTGCACGATGCTCTCATCGGCCAATGAGGCCTGCAACATACTCGCGGAGTACATCGGCGGAGACATCAAAACTTTTGTCGGCATGATGAATTCGAGAGCTAAGGAGCTCGGCTGTACAGGAACAAACTTTACAAACACCCACGGTTTGCCCGACTATAATCACTATACTACGGCAAACGACCTTGCGAAGATTTCCCTTGAGGCTTATTCGCACCCCCTGTTCATGGAAATATGCAGCACAGTCACAAAGACCATCCCGGCGACGAACAAATCTGAAGCTCGTACCATCACAAATACCAACGGACTTATTAACAAAAATTCGGAGCACTATCCGGGCTATTACTACGAATATGCCAAGGGTATCAAGACCGGTCACACTAATGACGCAGGCTATTGCCTTGTCTCGTCAGCGACAAAAGACGATATTTCGCTGCTCTGCGTCGTCTTGGGCGGCCTCGCGGTCGAAAAGGTGGAAAAGGTGGAGTATACAAATTTCACCGATTCTATAGCAACGTACAACTGGGCGTTTGAGAATTTCAGCTACCGCGATATTATTGATACGACCGACATGATTAAGGATATCCCCGTAAAAATGGGCAGGGACGCGGATCATGTGACAGTCCGCCCAGAAACCGCCGTCAAGGCGCTTATGGCGAACGACGAGGATTTCTCA
>JAJUHD010000215.1 GCA_029268085.1 Bacillota bacterium
AGCCGATAAACAGGTACGATGCGTCCGGTAAGCGAAGCGGGAGCACCCTCGGACTCGAACAAAGGGTTAATCATAGTGCGGCGAGAGCCTTCGACAGTTACTTTTCCAAAGAAAATGTAGGACTGGCCTTTTTTGAGCTGGTCGCGGACATAGTTTTGGTTAAAATATGTAACGTCGATCGAGCCGCTGTCATCCGCGATCCGGAGTTTGACAAGCTCCATGCCGCGTCGGACGCGGTTCAGCGTGGGCTCATTGGCGACGATGGCATGCACACAGGCGGGAACGCCTGACTGCAGAGCGGCGATCGGAACGGTTTTCGTTCTGTCCTCATAGGCACGCGGGAAATAGCAGATTAAGTCTCGCAAAGTGTGCACGCCAAGCTTTGCGAGAGCATTTGCACGTTGCTGGCCGATGCCCTTGAGATATCTTATATCGCTGTTTTGCTCAGCCACGACCGATCGCCCCTATCCCGCAGAATCCTGCCGTTTTTCAGTGATATTGAAATTATAATACCACAGAACAAAGAAATTTGCAAAATTTAGCACAACCAATGATCTGCAGCGCAAAGTTGAATCTGTCCGGCCAACATGATAAAAAGCACTTGCATATATCCGCACTCGGTGGTAAAATAACATGCGCAGCATGAAACGCGGGTGTAGTTCAATGGCAGAACATCAGCTTCCCAAGCTGAATACGTGGGTTCGATTCCCATCACCCGCTCCACACCAAAGGAGCCTTGAAAATGCAGAGATTCGCATTTATAAGGCTCTTTTTAGCGTTTACTGTATGCTCGGTGCTCAGACGAAAACCGTGAGCATATAAGTACAGGCTCGCGCGGACCAAGGTGTCCTTGCGCGGACTAGAAATAGGGCTGGTCTTTCTATGTTAAAATCGCTTATCAGAAAAATCGATATCAAAAAATACGAGCACGCAAAATACATACTGTTTATCCCGATATATATGGCGATTTTCATTCTGGAGGAAAGAAACATAACAACGCATTATTTTGTGTCCTATATTCCGCTGGACGATATGATACCGTTTTGCGAATGGTTTGTGATACCCTATTTCTGCTGGTATCCGTTGATGCTCGGAACAGGTCTTTATCTGTTTTTCAGAGATCCGGAAGGCTTTAAGAACTATATGCGCTTTATCGGAGCGGGTTTTCTGCTTATCGTTCTGTTCTATGCTTTTTTCCCAAACGGACAGAACCTGCGTCCGTCCTATTTTGACAGGTCGAATTTCCTCATAGATATCGTCAAATGGACTTACGGCCGTGACACCAACACGAACGTCTTGCCGAGTCTGCATGTCGTCGGGACCATGGGAGCGATGTTCGCTCTTATGGAGTGCAAAGAGCTTCGCAAGACATGGATCCAGATATTTAATATTATCCTTGCGATAAGTATCTGCGCTTCGACCGTGTATATCAAGCAGCATTCGGCTCTGGATGTTTTTACGGGCGTCCCGCTTAGCGTCGTCTATTATTTCGCCATTTATAAGCTGCTTCCTAATCTTAGAACCGCCAGAGAAACACATAACAGAGTGCATATTACTCATTAATGAGAACCAATGAAAACAAGCCGGAGATAATCTCCGGCTTGTTCATTTTACAGGCGTTACGGCTTTTCCATTCTGCTTGCCATATAATCATGCGCTTTGGACTCAAGGATGTCCTCAAGAGGAGGAAGCTCATAGCCGGGGAGACAGCGAGAAAGTGCGGTCTGCAGGATGAGATCTGCGAATTCGGGGTTCTTCGGCAATATCGGACCGTGACAGTATGCTCCGAATACGTTTTTATAGCGCGCACCCTCGGTTCCGTCTTCACCGTTATTCCCGAAGCCCCGGAGAACAGTGCCGAGAGGGGAGACCCCATCGCCGAGATAGGTCTTGCCGCTGTGATTCTCAAAGCCGACGACCATTGAGCCGCCGCTTTCATCCGAGCAGCGGAACATATAGTTTCCGATCATGCGTACATCCGAGCCGACGGTGTGCAGGTCAAGAGCGCCGATATAGTCGCACTGAAGTCCGGCGTGGGTCAGGTAATACTGCCCCATCATTTGATATCCGCCGCAGATGCAGAGAAATACCTTTTCATCCTCGACCGCCGCAAGTATCTCTCTGTCCTTGCCGCTGTGCAGGTCGGCGAGAAGCACCTCCTGCTCAAAGTCCTGGCCGCCTCCGATGAAGAAAAGATCGAAGCGCGTGAAATCGGCATGCGCTCCGATGGGCAGCAAGGTCACTTCGGCGTCAATGCCACGCCACTCAAGGCGTTTCTTAAGGCACATAATGTTGCCCGTGTCTCCGTAAAGGTTCAGAACGTCGGGATAAAGGTGGCAGATGTTCAGTTTCATATGCTTACCCCCTATTCCCAGAACTCTTTACCGCCGAAGGCGGTGCTCATTTTCGCGCGCAGATCCATCATCGCAGTATAAGTTGGCATAATAATAACCGGCAGGGGCTGGTTTTTCATCGCGTTAATAAGCTCGTCGTAATCATCAAAGACGCGGAGCTTTGATTCCTCAATTCCCGCGTATTTCAGGCGCACCGCCATGTCATATGCGCGTATGCCGGAAACGTATATCTCGGGTATCAGTCCGCTCATATCGGCGAGCTTTTCAAAGTTCACGTCCCAGATCCATGAAACGTCTTTGCCGTCCGCCGAATTGTCGTTCAGGCAGCAAACGAATACTGTCTTTTCCGAAAGGCCGGATAGGTAGTTGAGAACCTGATTGCAGCCGGCTGGGTTCTTTACGAGTATAATGCGCGCCGTGTTCCCGCCGAGATCGAACTCCTCCATGCGCCCGAAGCCGCAGGAAAAGGTTGCGATAGCGTCCTTGGCGAGATTTCGGCTGAAACCGACAGCTTCGGAAACAGCCAGAGCGCCTATGGCGTTGTA
>JAJUHD010000216.1 GCA_029268085.1 Bacillota bacterium
CCCGAGGCCAACACCGTCCCGGTCCAGACTTCTCGATTTGTCGGTCTTGTGGAAACGGTCAAATATGAAAGGCAGTTCCTGCGGAGATATGGTCTCTCCGCGGTTTTTGACAGAAACAAAGGCCTTGCAGTTCTGCTTCCAGAGCGATATGCTGAGCGTCGAGCCTTTCTCGGAGAACTTTATGGCATTGTCCAGCAGATTATAGACAACCTGAGTGATCGAGTCCTCGTCGCCGCGGACGATGATGCTCTCCTCCGGAAGCTGGCAGTCGACGTCAAGCCCGCGCTGGGTAATTTTGCCCTCGAAGTTCAGCAGGGTGCGCATTATAACCTCAGAGAGGTTGAAGCTGCGTGAAAGCAGCGCGGCCGTATCGACCGACTGGATTCTGCTCATTTGGAGCATCTGGCGCACTAGACGGGACAGGCGTTTGGTTTCGCTGGAAATGGTTGAGAGATACTTGTCCTGCTCTTCCTTCGGAATCGTTCCGTCAAGGATGCCGTCAGCAAAGCCGGAGATTGTCGTCATAGGAGTCTTAAGCTCGTGCGAAAGGTTTGCGATAAATTCGCTGCGGAGCTGTTCTGACTTTTCCAGAGATTCCGCCATCATGTTGAAGGACTCGGTCAGCTCGCCGATCTCATCCTCGCGTCCCTCGTCTGCAACGCGGGCGGAAAAATCCCCGTGCGCAAAGCGACGCGCGGCGGCTGCCATTTCTCGCAGAGGTTCAGACTGGCGCCTTGAATTGTAAAATGAAAGGATGAGCGCGAGGAACATTACGATAACCGCCGTCGTTACGAAAATCGTAGACGCAGCGCCCCAGGCGTCGATGATCTCGGTGCAGTCAGAACCGACAAACACATATGCTGCGACAACATTCGTATCGACTGTTACCGGAAGAGCAACGATATAATACGGGCGGTCGTTATAAAAATTATCCAGTGTAGTTAGCTTTTGGAACTTACCGGTTCTGTACAGCTCCTCCATGATCCTGCTGCTTATCCGTTTTCCGATATAGGGAGAAACGATATCCATATCGGAACTGGAAACGACAACGCCGTTGACGTCGGTGATAAAGATGTGGTTTCCGGTGCTCTTGGCAAGTGAGCTTATAATAAGGCGCAGATACCAGGCGTTAAGGTCGCTTTCCTCCTCAAGGAAAGCCGAGGCGGCTTTCGAAACCTCGACCGCGCCCAGCGCGATGCTGTCACGCTTCTGGTTGAGCGCAAAGGATCGTCCTAATATGACTATGGACGTTCCCAGAATGAAGAAGCTGATAACGACGAGCATTGCCGACATTACGAAGTTTTTGAAATAGATGCTTTTCAATCTATGACCTCTCCTCAGGGCACGAAACGGCCTTTAGCGGGCCGTTCCATTAAAAATCTTATGCTCTTTCGTTCAGCTCGAATTTGTAGCCCACTCCCCAGACGGTCTTAAGCGTCCACTGCTCGGAAACGCCCTCCAGCTTTTCGCGGAGACGCTTGACGTGGACATCTACTGTGCGGGAATCGCCGAAGTAATCGAAGCCCCAGACCTCATCGAGAAGCTGGTTTCGGGTATAGACCCTGTTCGGTGTCGAGGCGAGATGAAACAGCAGTTCCATCTCCTTCGGCGGAGTCTCGATTTTTTTCCCGTCAACAATGAGCTCGTACGAATCGAGATTTATCGTAAGCTTGTCGAAGGTGAGCTTCTTCTCGCCGGACTTTTCCTCAGGCTCCGTTCTGCGCATTACGGCATGGATACGTGCCAAAAGCTCCTTGACCTCAAAAGGCTTGACTATGTAGTCGTCGGCGCCCATATCGAGTCCGTTCACCTTGTCAAAGGTTTCTCCCTTTGCCGTGAGCATTATAATTGGAACCTTGGAGGCCTCGCGCACCTTACGGCAGACCTGCCAGCCGTCCAGCACGGGAAGCATGATATCGAGAAGTATAACGTCGGGATTCTCTGACAGCGCAAGGTGGACTCCGGTACCTCCGTCAGCGGCTTTTATAACGTCAAAACCGTCTTTTTCGAGATAGAGGCGAAGAAGCTCCGCGATGTTTGCGTCGTCTTCTATGATCAAAGCTCTTTTTGACATGAAAATACGTCCTTCCGAATATGTATGTACACATTATAATATTGTTTATTCAATTATACCAGCGGATAATGCAAATAGATTAACAAAATGTAAAAAAGGCTCTGGAATTGTCCGGTTTTGCTATAAAAATATGGCTGGCAAAGAGGCTGTGCAAAAAATGCACAGCCTCTTTGCGGAAGAAACCCTTGCTTTATTTCGCTAATGTGATACAATATCACCGCGATATATAATACGCGTGATTTATGGAGGAAACGAAATGAAAAACATCAGAACTGCTGTTGTACTGCTTATGGCAGTTGTAATGTGTCTTGGACTCATTACAGGCTGCGGCACGAAAGCACCTTCGGAAAGCACAGCTCCCTCGGCGGAAGCAAGCCCTGCTCAGGCGAGTGCTGCTGCCGACGACGATCTTGCATACATAACCGGCAACGGCAAAATGGTAATAGGCTATACTGTCTACGAGCCGATGAACTATACCGATGATAACGGCGAATTCACAGGCTTTGATACGGAATTTGCCAAAGCCGTCTGTGAAAAGCTTGGCGTGGAGCCGGAGTTTGTTGAGATCAACTGGGACACCAAGGAAGTTGAGCTCAATGCAAAAAGCATTGACTGCATCTGGAACGGACTGACCATAACAGATGAACGCGCCGCAAACATGAGCATCACTCTGCCCTATGTCAAAAATGCACAGGTCATCGTGGTTAAGGCTGACAGCGGCATTAAATCGACTGCGGATCTCGTCGGAAAAACTGTGGTTGCCGAGATCGGTTCCGCAGGTGAGATGCAGATAATC
>JAJUHD010000217.1 GCA_029268085.1 Bacillota bacterium
GAGTTCAGATCACTCTATAACAGCTTCTTTAACCGTCCTTTTATTTCGAGCTCAGCAGTCTCTTCAACAAAAAAGATTGCAGAGACAATCGTCGACAGCGTCCTTAACTGCGAAGAGCATCTTATGGACATGATGGAAATAAAAAGTTACGACAATTATACTTATTCGCACTGTCTGAATGTGGGTATTCTAGGAACCATGATCGCCAGCGAGATCGGCATAACGCGCAACAGGCTTGAAGATATTGCGCTGTGCGCACTTATGCACGACATCGGAAAAATCGACATTCCCATTGAAATAATCAACAAAAACGGCCCTATTACCCCCTCAGAGTTCGAAATTATTAAAACTCATCCCTTAAAAGGGGTCGAGCGTCTTCGCAAGTGCTACAATCTTTCCACCGAAGTTCTGCCCGGAATACTGAGCCATCACGAAAAGATCGACGGCAGCGGTTATCCTTACGGCTATTCAGGCAGTCAGATTCCCCTCTTTGGACGGATCCTCGCTGTTGCCGATGTTTATGATGCGCTGACAAGCCAGAGAAGTTACCGGAAAGCATGGCACCCCAAAGAGGCGCTGGAGTATATAATCGCCGGCTCAGATTCGCAGTTCGACTGCGATCTGGTGCAGGTGTTTTCACATCTTGTCTGTGTTTATCCCTCAGGCACTCTGGTGAAGCTGTCGGACGGTTCAACCGCTATTGTCTTTAAAAACCACCCGGAAAATATTTTCCGTCCGTGCGTCAGACTTCTTGAAGATTCTGATTATGGTGAAAAAGGAACTGAACTCAATTTGCTTGAGGATACAAGATATCTTCATTTGACCGTCGCCTCTGTTTTGGGGTCTTCCGATGATGAATCCTTTGATTTGCCGTCTTCCGGAGAGACTTTTAAAGCAGTCGGAGAATAATATTATAAGCTGTCAGAAAAATGAACCGGGCCCACTATCGGGTTCCGGTTCGTTTTCATTATGTATTAAGAAATTATGATTTCTTTTTCGTCAGAAGATTTTCAATTCTATCCAAAACCCTGCTCGCCGGACCGTGGTAAACGAAGATATATACGGCTGCCGAAACGACTATGCCGGAAATGATGTCCAGTACCGAGTGCTGCTTAAGAAACATCGTAGCAAGTATAATTGCCGTGCAGAGCGTCCAGTTGAATATCTGGAGCCAAATCTTGTTTTTAAGCGTTTTGCTTTTCGCAATCGCGAAGCATGCACCGAGGGCCCCTACTACATGCATACTCGGAAAAACATTGGTATTTGTATCAAAGTCCTGTATCCATTTCACTGCCTGCGCAACGAGGTTCGTACCGTATCCGTCGGGCCGGAGATCCTGACCGTTGGGAAAAAACGAACAGATCATCGTGCAGACGAAAAAGCCGAAAATCAGCGAGAGCATATAGTGCTCAAAGGCCTCTTCGTCCTTGAAAAGGAACCAGAAGCCCGCGGCGACCATGTAAAGGAACCATGACATATACGGAAGCAGGAACCATTCGCAGAAGGGTATAATGTCATCGAGCGCACAGTGTATGGGGTAATAGCTTGTCGTGACCGCATGCTCAAGGACAAAGTACCAGAGAAGGTGGAACGGTATGTAAAGTATCATTATCCATTGTCTTTTTGAGGGAAAATCTTTGTTCATTCCGGTTAACTCCTGACGCAGGGCTTGATAGCGCATATATTAGCATATTTATAGAAATATTGCCAGATTTTTTATTCGCCGCGGCGGGCAAAGTATCGCTCGATCGCCTCTGTCGTTTTTGCGGCCTGCTCCTCATAATCCGTTTCAGGGTCGTAGGGTATCGGTTTTCCGACCCTTATTGTCCTTTTCTTCCAATCGATATAGGTTGGATAAAAATAGACTCTCTCCTTCTTCCGTGCATAGTAGAGCTTGCCGATAGATATGAAGCCGCTGAATATTTTTTCCCCGTATGTGCGGTAGCCCGTCGGATGCTCGGGGAAAAGCAGAAGGTGTTTCCCGTCCGCAAGAGTTTTTATGCTCCTGCGGAGCGTATCCATGACGCCGGAGTCGTGATAGACCGGCACACAGTCGGCTCCGCGCAGAATGGGCGGTATTATGAGCGCATAGAAATATGCTACTGTATAGCTGAATAGCGGAGAATACCATTTGCTCGTATCCCACCAATAGTCCCCGCGGACATAAGCGGGAACCTTCCTTGCGGAAAGGACCTGAGCGTTTATCCATGGCCTTATCTCCTCGCACAGCTCAAACTGCACGTTCATCGCGATCGGACCGTAGGCCCTGTCGTGATTTGCGACAAAAACGGAGGGCTTTCCCGCAAACGGCTCCTCCCATATAGTTTCCATCGGGCCAGTAAAAAAGAGTATAGCCTTGCGCAAAAACCTGAACAGCCCGCTCTGCTCGTGCTCATCCGGCTCTTTGCCGATATCCCGCATCGTTCTTTTAAAAGCGGCCGAAAACAGGAACGCGGTATATATCACGGAAATAAAGTCCGCTATCGGCTCCGCCATATAGATAGCTGTGGTCTTGGAAACGGGCAGCTCAAGCCGCGGCATTATGTAGATGAGAGGGATAAGAAGGATGAGCTTTCGGAGTATCTCCGCCGAAAAGGAGCTTTTCGCCTTGCCCAGCGCAATGAATGCCTGCCGGCAGGCAATCTGAACCCCTAAGATGCAGCAGACCGACAGATATATCCGAAGCGCGGGAACCGTGAATTCCACAAGCGCCCTGTCATTGCTGAAGATCTTAATGAAGCCCCGCGGCCAAAGCTCGACCGCCGCCCACAGCGTTATAGAATAAGCAAGGCAGGATGTCAGGAATATCCTGAACGCCTTTTTGACCCTCTCC
>JAJUHD010000218.1 GCA_029268085.1 Bacillota bacterium
CTCAAGAAGATCCTGCATAGGCGCGACTGCCAGATCGGCTACGCTGCCCCAGAGCGCGCATATCATCGCCTGAGCCGGGCTTTCGCCCTCGCGGATGCGGAGGTAGTCGCGCGCTTTTGCCGTATCAGCGGCGGGGGCGGTCTCGAACCAGCCGGCAGCCGTCGTGTTATCGTGCGTGCCGGTATAGGCAACGCAGTTTCGCGTGTAATTATGGGGAAGATAGTCTCTGTCCTCGGGGCTGTCAAACGCAAACTGAAGGACCTTCATGCCCGGATAACCGCTGTCTCGCAGCAGCTTTCGGACAGATTCGTTTAGAAAGCCCAAGTCCTCCGCTATAACAGGCTTTTCGCCCAAGGCCCTTTTTAAAGCTGAAAACAGCTCCATACCCGGACCTTTACGCCAGACGCCTTTTATGGCGTTCTTGGAGCCGTAAGGTATTGCATAAAAAGCGTCAAAGCCCCTGAAATGATCGATCCGCAAAACATCATAAAGCTCGAACTGATGTCTTATGCGGCTTATCCACCATGCGTAGCCGTCTTTTCTGTGCTCTTCCCAATTATAGAGAGGATTGCCCCATAGCTGGCCTTCCGAAGAGAAACCGTCCGGAGGGCAGCCCGCGATATCGATAGGGCGGAGATCACCGTCAAGCATGTAAAGCCTCGGCTCCGCCCAGATGTCGGCGGAATCGGGCGCGACGTAAATCGGCAGGTCGCCGATTATGGATATGCCGTTATTATTGGCATAGCTTTTCATCAGATTCCACTGTTTGAAAAAAAGATACTGAACGGCTTTATAAAAATCGGTTTCGTTTGACAGCTTTTGCTTCGCTTCATTCAGCGCAGATGCTTCTCGGAAACGCAAAGGCTTTTCCCATTCGTTCCAGGAAGCGCCGCCGTGACTTTCCTTGAGGGCCATAAAGAGGGCATAGTCATCCAGCCAGAAAGCTGATTTTCGGCAGAACTTATGGTAATCAGAGCTTTCGGAAGCAAGAAGGAGGGAAGCGGCTTTCCGCAAAACCTTGAACCTATTTGCATACAGAAGGCCGAAATCCGCTCGTTCGGGATCATTTCCCCAGCCGATATTGCAATAATCCGACTTGTCAAGAAGCCCCCAATCGCTTAGAAGATCGAGGTCGACGAAATACGGGTTTCCTGCAAAGGACGAGAAGGACTGATAGGGAGAATCGCCGTAGCCGGTAGGGGAGACAGGCAGAACCTGCCAATAGCCCTGACCGCTTGCAGAGAGAAAATCTATAAACCTTTTTGCTTCTTCACCAAGAGTACCGATACCGTATGGCGACGGAAGCGAGCTGATATGAAGCAGAACTCCGCTTTTTCTCATAGTGCCTTCCTTTTATTTCAAATGCGATATGCCATAAACGGATTTGATCTGCGGTTTTCGAGTGCGTGAACATGACAATATGGAAGGGACGACCATCGAAAAAACGCAGAAGTAACAGAATGTCTTTGCGGCCTTGTCCTTTGCCCGAGAAAAGTCTTTGACAACGGAAAATCAATAGGCGCGCTCATTATAGACTCTCTTCTTAAACAAATTATAAATGATAATCGTGGTAGGGGCAATATAAATGAGACGGATTATCGGGAAAAACTGCCAGTCCGCGTTCTGGCCGAATAGTTTGAACTAGTTTGTGAGTTTCAGAACGGTACAAATTTTGGTTCAGTGCTCAAAAGATTCGCTCTCAGAAACTATTTTGCGAGTAGATAAGCAATTGAAAAAGCCAGCACATTTATGATCACCGCACAACATATTTGGTACACTCGTCTGTATAAAACAATTATTGCGTTAATAGTACAGAATTCTTCATTTTTGCTGGTTTGATTGAAATGTGCATATCAGGGAAAGATAATCACGAATCAATGCGGGGGGATGAAATATGGATTCGAAACGCATAGGAAAACAAACTGTAAGATTTGCGAACTCACCGTGCATCTCGTTTTTTGCTTCGGTAGGCGGAAAAATGGAGAGCCAGGGTCCGCTCGCCGGAAGCTTTGATTATCTGAGCGAAGACTCATATTTTGGAGCAAAAAGCTGGGAATCCGCGGAGAGCACAATGCTGAAAAAGTGCTTTGACCTTGTTATAACGAAGGCAGGCATAACCACAGATAAGCTTGATTATATTTTTGCGGGGGATCTTCTGAACCAGTGCGTCGGATCTGAATTCGCGATTAAGGAAAGCAAAGTCCCGCTCGTCGGGCTTTACGGCGCGTGCTCGACGATGGCGGAATCGCTGTCGCTCGCGGCAATGGCGGTTGACGGGGGATATGCGGACACCGTCTGTGCGATGACCAGCTCGCATTTTTGCTCGGCTGAGAGACAGTTCCGCCTTCCGCTGACCTACGGAGGGCAAAGGACACCGACTGCGCAATGGACGGCGACCGCAGCAGGCGCGGTGATAATAAATAATGACGCAACGGGGCCGTTTATCACGCATATGACAATTGGAAAAATCGTTGACGCAGGCATCTGCGACGCCGCAAATATGGGAAGTGCGATGGCTCCGGCGGCGCTCGAAACTATATGCACGCATCTTGCCGATACAGGCAGGACACCGGATTACTACGATCTTATCGTGACAGGAGACCTCGGCTTTGTTGGCCATCAGATTCTTTTAGAACTATCACAGCAGGCCGGCATTGACCTTACCTCAAACAGTGCCGACTGCGGAATAATGTTATACGACAAGGAAAAGCAGGACGTGCATGCGGGTGGCTCCGGATGCGGCTGCAGTGCGTCTGTTCTCGCAGGGCATCTGCTTCCGAAAATGCGCAGCGGAGAGATAAAGAAACTGCTTTTTGCCGC
>JAJUHD010000219.1 GCA_029268085.1 Bacillota bacterium
AAAATCAAAATTTCATGGAAGGTATACGTCGTGCCTGCGGGAATTAAGTTTTTCAGCCGTAAAGGTGAGATAGACGATGAGTACGGCGATAAGCGCAAAAGCACCGTATTTGAGCTGGAGGAGATAGGCGTTGTTGAAATAAGAATAATAGCAAAGCAGCGAAGCAAAGGAAGCAAATACCGCGACGGGGGCGTAGCTTGCCCAAAGCACCGCCGGCAGAAGCGCCAGCACGTCAAGCATGAAGAAATACCTGTCGTGCATATGCGGCAGCAGGAACGGTATACCCGCGACGAAAAGCAGTGTGATACCAAGAATCGCTTCATTATTGAGGTTTTCATGTCTGTACCATGCCCAAATCAGAATTGCGCAGACAAAGAAAAATGCGCAGGCTACACCGACCGCTGAAAGGGCTGCAATATTAACGTCACCTGAAACCATTGAGAAGAGGGATGGGGAATTATAGTTTAGACCGTTTCCGACGGAGTCCGCCTGATCGAAATAGAGCAAGAGCGTTTTCATGAAAGGCCTTCCGAACAGCACCGCCGGCATGATCTCGGCAACGTAGGTGACGGGGAAGATAAAAAGATGCCAGAACTTAATTTTCTTCGCAAAAAGGAGGACAAGGCAAATGGGCAGAATAAACACCGCCTGCAGCTTGAAGCCGAAAGATAGGGCAAAGAAAACCATCGATAGCTTAGGCCTGTCCGAAAGAGCAAACCAGAGAGCGAGCAGGGCGAGAGATGTGTAGATACTGTCGCACTGTCCCCACATTGCGCCGTTTATCATAACGGTGGGGAGGAGCAGTGTTATAAGATAAGCGGCAAGCCTTTTAGCGACGCTGCGCGTGAATACTCCCGCGAGCTTCATTATCCCGAAGGCCAGAACAACGTCGAAGAAAATTGAGAGCAGTTTGATAAGATACAGGTCATTAAGCGGAAGATAGGAAAACAGGGCGAGAAAATACAAATAAGGAACGTTGTAGTTGCCGACGCTCTCGGAAAATCCTTTGAAGCCGCCGCTTACCCTGAAGTATTCAACCCAATTGGCAAGAAAGGTGTTGTAGTCGCCGCTTCTGTAATCCATAAAGCTGGCGCGAAGGGCAAAAGCGAGTCCAAGAGCAATTACCGTTATATATAGATATTTGTTTTTCTTCAAAAGACCTTCATGCCAAGGAATAAGAAGAGAGATTATAAGTATCAGCCCAAAAATGAGCATAGTTTGGATTTCCATAAAAAGCCTCCATATCTTAAGGCAAAAAAATAACGGTCAGAATCTTCATTCCCACCGCATCCCAAATAATACACAAAAATTCCTTATAGGTATTGACATATTAACAAATGTAATGATATAATAACGCACTACATGCGCAATAAAGAGACAATACCCCACTATCAACATCTAAGTTTATTTTAACAGCATTTCGGAAAATTGCAATATCGTATTTTTATTTCAGACAACTTATCCGGGCGTTTCAAACATGTTGCACAAGCGAACTAGAAAACAAGGAGTGATGGTCAATGCCAAAGGACGTTATGTACGGGAAGACCCTCAGGAAAAGCTTCGCGAGAAGCCGAGAGATCCAGGAGATGCCCAACCTTTTGGAGATCCAGAAGGAATCGTACAAGTGGTTCCTTGAGGAGGGACTCAGAGAGGTTTTTGCCGATGTGGATTCGGTAACGGACTATTCGGGAAATCTTGAACTGAGCTTTGTGGATTATTCCATGAACGAGAAGCCGAAGTATACCGAAGAGGAGTGCAAGGCACGCGACGCCACATATGCGGCGCCTCTCAAGGTCGGCGTTCGCCTCCGCAACAGGGAAACGGAAGAGATCAAGGAACAGGAAGTCTTCATGGGTGATTTCCCGCTCATGACCGAAAGCGGCACTTTTATCATAAACGGAGCGGAGCGCGTCATCGTCTCCCAGATCGTCCGCAGCCCGGGTATCTATTATGATAAGAAGATTGACAAAACCGCGGCCTGCATCTGCGGCACCACGATTATTCCATATCACGGCGCATGGCTTGAATACGAGACCGATCTGAACGACGTGTTTTATGCGCGCATCGATAAAAACCGCAAGATCCCCGTTACGTGGCTCCTCCGCGCGGTCGGCCGCCGCAACGAGGACAAGCCCTATACATGGCTTTCCTGCCCGGGCGGAGAAAACGGCGTGGTTACCAACGAACAGCTACGCGAGATTTTCGGAAACGATGAGCGTATCGTTGCGACTATCGAGAAGGATTCCTGCATTTCCAGAGAGGAATCCCTTATTGAAATATACCGCAAGCTGCGCCCCGGCGATCCTCCGACGGTCGACAGTGCGGAATCCCTGCTTGAAGGCTTGTTTTTTGACAAGCGCCGTTACGACATCTCAAGCGTCGGCCGCTATAAATTCAACAAAAAGCTCTCGATCCGTCCGCGCCTGACCGGACATCAGCTTGCCATGCCTATAACAGACCCGCAGACCGGCGAGATCATTGCCGAGGCGGGCGAAATGATTACCCGCGAAAAAGCCGAGGAGATCGAAAAAAGAGGCGTTATCGATGCCGTTATCAAAGCGGACGGCAAGGAAATCCGTATCTTCTCAAATGGTATGGTCGATATGGCAGCTTTTGTTGATTTCGATCCCAAAGAGATCGGGATTAAGGAAAAGGTACGCTATATAGTCCTCAAGCGCATTATGGAGGAATATAAGGGAGAGGACCTCAAGGAAGCCCTTAAGGCCAGCGTTGACGAGCTTATCCCGAAGCATATAATCGTGGACGACATTTTTTCGTCCGTTAACTACCTGCTTGGCCTTTTTTACAACATCGGCGA
>JAJUHD010000220.1 GCA_029268085.1 Bacillota bacterium
AGCTATGCGGACGGAAAGCTCAGCACGGCAAAAGGTTATGTGGTCTCGTTTGCAAAGACCTCGGTGGATACGTCGGACGCGTCTGCTGTCGCAACGGCGGCCAAGACTGATTTGGCCCTGGCATTCGGCTTTTCAACCAACGGTTCATCAAATATTGCAACGTCAACAACGGCTATATCCGATATCTATCAGTTAAAGACGCTCAGCTTTTTGAAATCAGACGGTACTGCAGCGACGACGGTTTCCGATATAGCGAAATATTCGTATGGAGGAGTGGACTATAACGTCAGCTTCTCCAACGGAAAGCTTGTCTTTTCCGGAACCGATACGGTTACTGAAACGCTTGACCTGACTGGCACGGGGCTTGAAAGCCTGTTCGGGACGACTGTTACGCTTGGAGACGGCACACTCGCTTCCGGCGCGGTCACAGCCGGAACCGATGCGCTCCTCAATATTAACGGAGTCGATACTTCCCGTAGCAGCAACACCTTTACGGTTGATGGGATAACGCTTACGGCTACAGCAGTCAGCACCGAAAAGTCCGTCATTACTACGACGCGCGACGCCGATGTTATTGTAAATGCGGTTAAATCATTTGTTACCGACTACAATACGATGGTCAAAAAGTTTTATGATTTGATTACGGAAGACGCCGAATACCGTGATTACGCTCCGCTCACCGACGAGCAGGAAGATGAAATGACGGATAAGGAAATCGAGCTTTGGGAAGAGAAAGCAAAGACGGGACTTGTCCGCAACGACACCTACATATCTTCGTTCCTATCTGAGATGCGTGGGGCTTTGTATACGACATGCAAGAATGCGGGCATAGCACTCTATGATATCGGCATCGAAACAACAAAGTGGAGTAGCTCCGGACAGCTTACGCTGGATGAATCCGCACTGAGAAATGCTATAGCTTCCGATCCCGAAGCTGTTGCGACTTTGTTCACAGACGCAACGGATGGCCTTGCGAAGAATCTTTCCTCTATTTGCGATAAAACCGCCAAGCTTAGCGCGGCAAGCCCCGGCACGCTGGTTACTCTCGCAGGCGCGAAAAACTGGTCCACAAATGCGAAAACTAATGAGATGTATCTCCAGCTGAAAAGCATAGATGACAAGCTCGATTATCTTAAGGATAAATATGATGACGAGAAAGAACGCTATTGGTCAAAATTTAGTGCGATGGAGACGGCGATGTCGTACTATTCTTCGCAGAGCAGTATGATAACGTCGATGTTCAGTTCAAATTAACGTCTGATGCAGAGGCAGTGGTGATTTTTAAATGATGACAAATCCGTATGAAACCTACAAGCAGCAGTCGGTTATGACAATGACCTCTGGACAAATCCTGTTATTAGTGTATAATGAACTAATAAAACAGCTGAGTTTGGCTCAGAAAGCATTTGAAAAAAACGATATTCCGGAGATCAACCGGACTCTGCAAAAATCACAGACAATTATCCGCGAATTAAAGAATACCCTCAACTTCGATTACAGCATTTCGAATGATCTGAGCAAACTCTACGATTACTTTTATTCCGTATTACTTAACGCAAATATTAAAAAAGACCCATCGGAGATACAAAGAATCATTGAGATGGCTACCGAGTTGAAGAACACTTTTGCGGAGGCTGATAAAATCGCGCGCGGATAAGGCCGGGCAAAGGAGGGCAACCGTTTTTTATGTTTTATGATTCCAGCGAGTTTAAAGTTCTCGAAGCCGGCGTTCAGCTTACATGGATGCAGCAGAAGCTGAACACACAAAATCTTGCCAATATAGAAACTGCGGGATATAAATCCAAAAGTCTGACGTTTGACGGCGTGCTTAGCTCCGTCCGGAATAAAACCGACGCCTCTGAAATCAGCCGTATCAATGCTTCAATTGTTACCAGCAACACGGAATCCAAGCAGCCGGACGGAAATAATGTCGATCTTGAAACGGAAAGCATTTCGCTCTATAGGGCATATGCACAGTACAGCGTGCTGCTGAATCAGATCAACACCGAGTTCGATAAGTACAGCTATGTGCTGAACTGCAATATGTAGACTTTATAAATAAACATCAGCTCTAGCGATTGGGGGTAAACCGATGCCATTTTGCTCATCTTTGGATATAGTAGGCTCCGCTCTCACAGCGGAGCGTTTCCGCTCCGACATAATCTTACAGAATCTTGCCAACGCTAATACCACGAAAACTTCCGGAGGGGAACCGTACCGCCGGAAGATGGTCACATTTGAGGAAATACCGCTTACGTTCGCCGAAGAACTTGACAAGGCAAAGTCTGGCGGCGGCGTTAAGGTTTCAAACGTCGTAAAGAGCGACGCCGATTTCAGACTCATATATGACCCCACGAATCCGGAAGCCAACGCGGAAGGCTATGTTGAATCCTCCAATGTCGATACGACCGAGGAGCAGGTGGATCTTCTTGCCGCGAGCAACGCGTATGACGCCAACCTGACGGCGCTGTCTGTCGTCAAGGCCATGATAAACAAAACGATAGAGATGGGCAGCCGATAAGCCCGATAGGACAAAAAGCCCCGTGCCATAATATGGCGCGGGGCTTTTTAATTTGGGATTAATAACTAATCATTATAATAATCAAGACCGATTGCCGGTTTTTAAGCAGCGGACGCTAAAAAGGGACGGTTCCGAAGAACCGCCCCCTTGCTGGAATACTTATTGCCAGTATACCAATTTGAATTACATCGCTTACTGGAGGAGCTGCAGAATGGACTGCGGCTGCTGGTTCGCCTGAGCGAGCATAGCCTGAGCTGCCTGAGAGAGGATGTTCATCTTGGTGTAG
>JAJUHD010000221.1 GCA_029268085.1 Bacillota bacterium
CTCCATGACGAGCTGCAAAAGGACTGCATCAACAAAATCGAGCTGCATGCCCTCCGTGAAGACGCAAGCTTCTATGAAAAAAACGGATTTTTAAGATCAAACTATGTAAATATGGAAAAACCAATAAAATAACAAGATGCCGGACGAGCATCGTCCGGCATCTTGTTTTGTTCAGAGGATCTTTGTCAGATAATGCTCTTGCCCGTAATCGGGTACTCTTCAAGCGTAAACGCTTCATTATATCCGAGCTTAAGGTGAAAACCTCTTGCCTGAAATCCATAAGCATATTATTCCTATTGCGGATTTCCATAGGCAACCCGAAAATAACGCTGCTGATAGAAAACGAGTCTCCGGCTGGTCAGAAAATCAGAGCATGAACGGACGATATAATTGAACTCTGAGAGGTAAAAAGCATGCCATTTTCCGAGAAAACCTTAAAATTTCTTTTTGAAAACCGCGTCGTTGACAGTAAAACGTGGTTTACTGAGCACCGCGCCGAGTATGATAGTCTTGTCATAAAGCCGCTGAGGGAACTCGTTATGGCTCTTAAACCGACAATGCTCGAAATTGACCCGCTGCTCATCTGCGACCCCAAGGTCGGCCGTTCTATCTCCCGCATCTACCGTGATACACGTTTTTCCAACGACAAATCGATCTTCCGCGACGTGATGTGGTGCGTCTTCATCCGCGATAAGAAGCTCTACGACGGTCTGCCCGGATTCTGGTTCGAGTTTTCGCCAAGAGGCTTCCGTTACGGCTGCGGCTACTATCAGGCAAGCGGGGCCTCAATGGACGCGATTCGCACGCTTATCCTGGACGACGATAAGACCTTCAAAGCGGCGCGGAGGGCTTTCAATAAGCAGTCTGTTTTCCGAATCGAGGACACAAAGTACAAACGCAGCCGCTATCCCGATCAGCCCGAGGAAAAGCGCGAATGGCTTGATCAGCGCAGTCTCTGCTTCATTGCTGACAGCGACGACTTCGATCTGCTGTTCTCAGACGCCCTCGCTGATAAGCTTGCTCAGGATTTTAGGCTGCTCATACCTATGTACGATTTTATGATGGCCGCCGAAGCCCGCATCATTAAACTATAGAATGTTTTTAGAATCAAAACAGCCTGTGAAATGCCACAGGCTGTTTCTTTAAATTATATCATTAATTCCATGCAAAAGCGTGCGTCTTTTATCCCTATATACTTCAGTTCTTATTCCTTACTGCTCGATAGAGATTTTGGTTGAGAATAAAAGGCAAGAAGCAGCAGTGCAATAAGTGAGCAAATAAAAGCTGTTGAATAAATCGAACGGTAGCCTTCGTTGAGCACATCCTGATAAGATTTCTCTATATCATTTGAAACCGCATCTATCTGCTTTAAATAGTCAGTCATGGCTGTTTTAAAGGCACCGGGAACAGCTGCCTCAAGAGTCTTCATTTCTTTAAGCAGCGTCTCCATATCCGCTTTTGCCAATTCCATTTTTTCAAGAGCAGATTTCATGCCGACCGTTCTCGCGGAGCCTCCGGGAATTGCGTTCATGGTAACTATCGTACTCTGTAGTCCGGAAATAGTTTCTTCCATCCCCTCGATACCCGATGAAATGCCTTTAATACCATTGTCCAGTCCGCTTTGTATCCTTGCAATCATGGGCGGCATCATCTCATCGAACATATTCTCCGCCGCCTGTTTCGTAGCATCTGTTATCGTGGTAACATCAGAAGTCTGGAAGGCTGTTATAACTTCATCGGGCATTTCGTAGTTTCCGCCGCCCGAAAAATCAAGTTCTATGTTTTTCATAGAAGAAAAATCCGGTATTTCGACTCCTTGAAGCATTTCAGACATATTAGGATCATTTTTCAGAGTGTTCACCCTGTCGGTTATATCCTGCATATATGGAAGTTCAGGCATATTCACCGTTGCCGGCAGATATTCCATTATATTCGTCTGAAGCGAGGCTCCCGCGTGGGAAATAAAGCCAACCATTATCGCAGGAGCTATGGCGGTACCTATGGAGCGAATCAGCGACAACGTAGCCAGCGCCGAGGCTGACTCATTCTCACCGGCATTTTCCAACATCATATAATTGACGGGCGCCCCCATTGTAAAACCTAACCCGAAGCCAAGGAGCGCAAGGCTGATTACTACCGTCAAAAGCGTCGGATAAACAGTTGCAACCAGCATGAGAAACAGAGATCCAGCAGCAGTGACTGTAAATCCCAATACCAAAACCAACTTCGATCCTATTTTATCTATCATCCTACCAGAAAGCATGGCCGAAACGCCGGATAACAATCCGAGAATTACTGTAAAATAGCCTCCATCGCCTGATGGCACTTTAAGCGCATTTTCGCAAAATTGAGGTATAAAGACGATACCCATCATAACGAAACCCGAAGCAAAGGCAACTGCAAGGGCTGTTCGTATTCTTCTGCTGGTAAAGTACTTGATGTTTATTATAGGGTCCTGAGCTCTTCGCTCAGCGATAATGAATACCGGCAAAAGCACTACGAAAGCGATAAGATACGGATAAGTTCCTGGGGAAGTAAGCGTCGGTATGAAGTTGAAAAAGTCAATCTGTTTAAGCCCGTACAATAGGCACAGCACTATTGCCACAATCAGCAGGGTTCCGGCTGCGTCTATCTTTTTGACTGTTTTTTCCTTTGTGTTAGACAGCACATATAGTCCGACGACTACAATAAACAGTGTTATAGGTATGTTTACAAAGAAAATAAACTGCCAGTTTTCAGTTCCGAATATATCAAGTATAGCGCTTCCGGCAAGCGTGCCCAGTATATTTGCCAACCCGTAAA
>JAJUHD010000222.1 GCA_029268085.1 Bacillota bacterium
CGCTCGTTGCGCCTCTCTGGAGCCGCGACAAGCTCCGAGTCCTCGGAACAATAGACAAGCTTATGGCGGAAAGAAACACTTGGCAGGGCAGACTGTTCGGAAAGGAGACTCCCGTATGAGCCTTTTTATATGTCCGATATGCGGCGGAAGACTCGAGAGAGGACAAAAAAGCTATGCCTGCCCTGCGGGACACGGCTATGACATCGCATCCGAGGGTTACGTTCACCTGCTCCCTGCGAACAAAAAGCATTCAAAGCTCCCGGGCGACGACAAGAATATGGTGCGGGCGCGAAACCGCTTCCTTTCCGGAGGGTATTACGAACCGCTCCGAAGAACGCTTGCCGGGCTTGCGGCAGAGCTGACTTACGAAAGCTCCTGGGTACTAGATTCCGGCTGCGGGGAGGGATATTATACCGAAGGTATATATGATGCCCTGAAAATAGCGGGCAAAACGGCACGCATCGCTGGCATCGATATTTCGAAAGAAGCCGTGCGCCTTGCCTCGAAGCGCCTGAAAGACGCCGAATTTGCCGTCGCTTCAGCATATCGCCTGCCGCTCGCGGACAGCAGCACGGATATCGTGCTCAACTGCTTCTCGCCGCTCTGCGATTCCGAATTCAGGCGCGTGCTGAAATCAGGCGGATTTTTCATTTACGTTGTTCCCGCGCCGCGGCATCTTTGGGAACTCAAACGGACTGTCTACGACAAACCCTATGAAAACGGGCGGGCTGCCGCTGAATACGAGGGCTTTGAGCTGATCAAGACCATAACGGTCGAAGACAGAATTTGCCTTCCGGACAGACAGGCAATCTCGAATCTTTTTACAATGACTCCGTATTTCTGGAAGACCCCGAAAGAAGGCGCCGCGCGCCTTGAAGCCCTTGAAACGCTCGAAACCGAAATCTCATTCGATATATACGTTTATAAAAAATGGCATAAAGCGGAAAATTAAGGGCAATATTTTTGTAAAGATAAATATTTTCAAAAAGGTATTGCATTTTATAAAAGATATGCTATACTATAAACAGTAATAATTACTGTTACTAATTGGGAGGAACCATGGCGATCAAGCGATTTTCAAAGCAGCGGGAGCTTATATATCAGGCCATACAGAACACGACACAGCATCCGACTGCGGAAACGGTTTATAACTGGCTCAAGCCAGAGAATCCGTCTTTGAGTCTTGGTACTGTTTACCGCAATTTGAATCAGCTTGTCGAAGAAGGGAGTCTTCTGCGTCTGCCCTTCCCCGTTGAACGCTATGACGCTAATACAAATCCGCATGCCCATTTTTTGTGCAGGATTTGCGGAAATGTCTATGATTTAATGGATATAGAATATGATTCCTCTCTTGACAGACAGGCCGAGCAGTCATCTGGATACGCTGTCGAACAGCACGAACTGGTTTTTTACGGTACCTGCGTCCGCTGCGCAGGAAAAAAGTAACTTCTAAAATTTAAGGAGGCAAAATTATGGAACTCAAAGGCAGTAAAACTGAGGCAAATCTTTGGAAGGCATTTGCAGGAGAAAGTCAGGCCCGCAATAAATATACTTACTTTGCAAGTCAGGCCCGCAAAGAAGGATATGAGCAGATAGCGGCGATTTTTGAAGAAACCGCGGGAAATGAAAAAGAACACGCAAAGCTTTGGTTCAAGGCGCTGGGCGGCATTGGCTCCACGGCTGAAAACCTTATAGCGGCGGCCGAGGGCGAACACTACGAATGGACCGATATGTATAAGGAAATGTCCGATATTGCCCGCGAAGAGGGTTTCATCGCTCTTGCTGATCAGTTTGCGGCCGTCGGGAAAATCGAAAAATCGCATGAGGAGCGCTATATCAAGCTTGCTGAGAACCTTCAGAACAACGAGGTTTTTAAGCGCGCTGGCATTAAGGTGTGGTATTGCCGAAACTGCGGACACCTTGAATACGGCATGGAGGCACCCGAGGTCTGTCCAGTATGCGCTCACCCCCGCGCATACTTTGAGATCAAGGCGGACAATTATTAAGATCTAAAGTCTGATTTGAACACAATACTTGAACAGCGCGGCCGTAATCGGCTGTGCTGTTCAGGCTATCAAAAAAGCACGCCCTCGGCGTGCTTTTTTGCCGTTTATACGCAAAGGATCGGGCCGAATGCCCATGCGATTATTTCAGTTTTTATTTTCCGCGTCTGCAAAGGGACCTGCCCTCCTGCACCGGAGGACCTTCGATTACGTCCTGTAGGCGATTGCGCAGGAACTCCGGATCAAAGGGCTTTGTTATAAAGTCAGCCGCCCCCATTTCCTTCGCCTTATTTTTATAGACCTTTTTATCCTCTCCAGAAACGATGACAACCGGGATTCCCGATACCTTGGGATCGTCGCTTTTTTGCTTGAGGAAGGCCTCGCCGTCCATGACCGGCATCACGATATCAAGCAGTATAGCAGAGATATCCGTCCCGTAAGCCCTGAGATAAGATAGCGCCTGCCTGCCGTTTTCGGCCTCCAGCACGGAATAACGATCCCGAAGCGCTGTCTTTACGATAGTCCGGCTGACGAAGGAGTCGTCAACGATGAGTACGGTTGCTTTTGCGGAATCCGTCTTCAGCGCAAGCTGCCTGAGGCTCTGAAGTTCGGCCTCGAGCTTTTTTTGTTCGGTTATTTCGGTAAAAACAGCGAAGAGCACATGGCTTTCATTATCGGAGCATACATATTGGAGCTTGACGCGAACCCACATAACGCTCCCGTTTTCAAACAGCCATGGGTATTCAAGCTCCACTTCGCTCTTTCGCTCCACAGCCTGTTCAAATGAATCCCGGAG
>JAJUHD010000223.1 GCA_029268085.1 Bacillota bacterium
ATGACGGCCGCTCTGCCGCGCCCGTCATGAGAGGTGTCATTTCCGACGTACACGCCGCCGGAAATGACAGATTTGACTTTTTTCCGCCATTCGTGGCGGAAATTCTGCGAAGCTTTTTTGCTGTAAACAGGTTCTTTGACAAGCTAAAAAAGCCCCGCAGTTTTATGGACTGCGGGGCTTTTCGTTCTATTTTTGCGACGGCTGAGGGGGAGACTATTGCTGCGGGGATTCTCCGTTCTCGTCTGCGGGCTTTGCTATCGTTTTCGGCAGCCTGCTGTCGAACATAAACATTACAAGAGAGCTCCGGGGCTCGCCGGTCTTGGGGTCGTCAAACAGACCGTCGTGAAGAAAAAGCTCACTGTTTTCCTTCCACACGCCGAAGTCCTTGTCGCTTATGGATTTCAGCCATGCGGCGTAGCATCTGCGCATACCGGAGTCTTTTTCACCGCATACGGAAAAGCTGTAGCTAATAGGAAGCGACCTGTCCAGCACGGCCGAATATCTCAAATCAAAAAGCGGTTTGGCCTCCCTCAGCTTTTCCACTGCTTCTGCGACTATACTGTCGTAGAGCTGCATGCTCAGGGCGTCTGAAGCGTCAAACTCGTTGTGCTGCGTGGTGACCATGACCCGCAGCCCTCGTCCCGGCTCCTCGCAGGAATTTATCTCCCGCAGTATTTTTATGTCCGGTCTCGGAAAAAGCTTGTTTTCGAGAGCGAGAAGATAAGGTTCCAGGCTTTTTAGGATAAGAATGACGGCGATGCTTCCTACAAGAGTGATAACGATATTGTTGCTTATAAAATAGACCAAAAAAATCATAACGAGCGTCAATATAGTTCTAAGCATTGATATTCTCCCCGCGCCAAATAATAATACATACATTATCATTATGTTCGCCTAATTTCAATATCAAATCTTTTCGGGCGGATTTCAGGGAACGAGGATAGCCGCCGTTTGCGACGGTTTTTGGGGCCAAACAAATCAGATCGACAAATTATAAATTTTATCTTTATTTTTTGCGATATATATAGTATGATATAGTGAAAGCATAAAATGTGTGTATTGCGTGTCTATCCAATGAACAAAAAAGCGTTATTCCCTAAGCAGCTTTCATGTTTGAGGTGAAGTGAATGTATTTTGGGAGCGTAAAATTTTTCAAGCATCTTATTGTCGCGGTTTTATTGATAATGCTAATACTTCCCCCGCTTTTCGCGGCAATATTCGCGATGAGATACGCAAGAATCAGCGGTCAGCTTGAAGAGTTGGACGGCAAATTATCAAACCAGATGACATTGCTCCAGCAAAGGGTAGACTACGCAGTAAACGAGAAAATAAACAGCCTTGACAAGTCGATAAATCTGCAGCTTGAAAAGCTTAATAAGGAGCTGGACTCCTCAATGGAGAGCCGAAACGCCGATCTCCAGAAGCGGATAAAGGCCTATATAGGCTATGAGCTGGAGGATCTGAGGGAAGAACTGAACAATTCGATAAGCAGAGAGTATGCCGCGCTTTTTAAGCAATTAAAGGATTACGGCGGCGCTCAGAAGGTCGGCGCGCAGACTGTTTCGAATCCTTAACACAGGCAGCGGATAAAGCGGTGTTTATACTTTCTTATGCGTTTTCGCACGGTAAGTATTTATAGAACAGGAGAATTCACATGGGGCTTAGGGATAATTTTTACCAGGCAATCAGGGAGCTGCTCGGCGGAGGAAAAACGGACGGTTCCGATTCAAATGAGCACAAGTCCGGCTCCGACTATGACGAAAGTTCCGCAAAGGGCAAATCTGACGTTTCCGGTAAAGAATTCGGAGATTTCATGGACAGGCACGATGAGGAAAAAAACGCCGACGAAGGTGCCGAAATAAAAAATCATGACGAATCGGTTTACGGGAAAGCAAAATCCGAGCCCGGCGGTATCTTCAGCCGCCCTAATCTTTTCGGCAAGCCGGTCACGCCTTCAAGACCTTCTTTTGCGGGACAGCCCGGCGGCGGCACCTGGTCCGATTATTTCAAGGAAACCGATCCCGTAAGCCGCAGGACCGACGAGGAGACCACCGTCATATCGAAAAGCACCGTCGTTGTGGGAAGCATCCGCTCGCTCGCAAATGTCACTATCGAAGGCAAGGTCAGCGGCAACGTAGACGTGCTCAAGGATGCGACGCTGAAAGGCGTGCTTGTGGGAGACCTCATGTGCAACAATTCAAATATGCGCGGCTCAACGATGCAGGGCGATGTGCTGTCAAAAGGAAACGTATATATAGATAACGATTCCATGCTGCTTGGGGATCTCAAGGCCCAGTACAGCAGCGTAGACGGCAAGGTCAAGGGGAATATGGACATAGGCGGCAAAATACAGATCCATCAAAACGCCATTGTGGCGGGGAACATAAACGCCGGCAGCATAATGGTCGAGGACGGCGCAAACATCAGGGGCTTCGTGAACACGACTTTCCTGAGCGAGCATGCCGACACCGCCTTCCCGAGCCAGGTCGAAATAGGAAACGACGAGAGCCCTGATATTCAGTGATTTCAATAAAGGAATAAAACACATGCCCGGGCATTAAGCCCGGGCATGCGAGCTTGTCAAAAAACTTGTTTACAACAAAAAAGCTTCGCAGAATTTCCGCCACGAATGGCGGAAAAAAGTCAAATCTGTCATTTCCGGCGGCGTGTACGTCGGAAATGACACCTCTCATGACGGGCGCGGCAGAGCGGCCGTCATGCAAGCCCCCTTGTCAAAAAA
>JAJUHD010000224.1 GCA_029268085.1 Bacillota bacterium
ATTGATTTTACTAGGTTTTTTCATACTGGATTATACTGGATTATACTAGATAAAATCTCTATCTTGAAATTCAAGTCCTTCTGCCCCTGCCAAATCCCGAAGCCTCTGTATCGCCCAAAGTTTTGGGCGATACAGAGGCTTCGGGATTTTTGTTGCCGGCATCGCTGAAAAACGCAGTCTTCACAGGTCTAAACACTTCGACGGCTAAAGCCTGTTCATTTATTTTTCACAATTTTGAGCGCGGCGGCGCTTTGACTTTATCAGATATTTCTGTTATCATTATTTTTGCAGGAGTTTCAATCTAAATTCTGAAAGCTGGTATTAAATGGTTAAAAAAATAAATTAAAGGAGTTTTTTATGGGAGCCAGAAAGTTGTATCTTACGTTTTTTGTATTTTCCCTGTCCCTGCTGGCGGTGGGCTTTGCTGTAAGCACGCCATCCGAGATATTGAGAGGCCTGAATGCGATCATATGCGCGGAAGGCACCCTGATTACAGACTATTTTGCCTTGGCAGGACCGGGAGCCGCCATGGTCAACTCGGCCGTCGTGACCATGATAAGCATTCTGCTCCTTTATATAAGCCGGAGCCCATTTTGCGGGAAAACGGTCATCACGCTCGGCTTTATGATCTGCTTTTCCATGTTCGGCAAGAATTGCCTGAACATCTGGCCGATAGTCGCCGGCTCGTGGGTATACGCGCTTTACCGTAAAGAGCCGATTCTGAAGTACACTTCCGTGGGTCTGCTTTCGACCGCCTTAAGCCCCATTGTCTCTTTCATGGCGCTTAGGCATGGCGTGACTCCTTTATTTATATCAATAGCAATTCTGTCCGGTGTTCTCATCGGCTTTGTAATGCCCGCGCTTGCGGACTACACGCTCCGAATACACAACGGAATGAACCTCTACAACATCGGCTATGCCGCCGGTCTTCTAGCCATGATACTGGTGCCCATGGCCAAATCCATGGGGCAGGCTCCGGAAAGCACCTATCACTGGTCTACGCAATACCAGGGGCTTTTGCTGACTTTCGTTATTTTTGTTTTGGCCGCAGCATACATTTTTGCTTTTGCGCTTGACAGGAATGTTTTAAGAAGCTATATCCCTCTTTTGAAATCCAGGGGGCACGCTCCCAACGATTATCTGGTTAAGTTCGGAGCTCCCGCCGTGCTGCTCAACGCGGCTTTGAACGGCACCATAGCTCTGGCCTATATACTTTTGACGGGCGGGAACCTGAACGGGCCTACCTTCGGCGTTATTATGCTAATAATGTCCTACGGCTCAAACGGCAAAAATCCGCGGAACATAACGCCCATAATGCTGGGCGTTCTTATAGGAACGCTCCTTAACACCTGGCACATAACCGCGCCCCAGGTCCAGCTTGCCGCGCTTTTCGGCACCGCGCTCGCGCCGATAGTGGATTTTTACGGAACCGGGGCCGGCCTCGTCGCGGGCTTTCTGCACTCCGCTGTCGCACTTTACGCAGGCAGCCCTCTGGCGGGGCTGAACCTGTACAATAACGGTTTCGCGGCGGGCTTGGTATCCACCGTTATGTACCCCCTGCTGAGCGAGCTGCTGAAGCACAAAAAGGCGAAAATTGACGACGTTGATTATATGTTCAATAATAAAATACAATGAAAAAGGATGGTTGTGTTGTACGAGGAATACTATCAGGGGTTGAAGGACGTTGACGCGTATCTCAGGCGGATCGGCATGCAGAGGCCCAAGTCGCCCACAAAGGAGTATCTTGACGAGCTAGTTCTGGCCCATCAGTGCTCAGTGGTCTTCGAAAATCTTGACATTTTCGATCTGCACAGGCCCATATCCATCATTCCGGACGACATTTACGAAAAGATTGTGGTGAAAAAGCGCGGAGGCTACTGCTTTGAGCTTAACGGTCTTTTCGTGCTGCTTCTCAGGGCCCTGGGCTACGACGCCTATTCCTGTCCATGCAGGGTCGCCAGGGGCGATATGTCGATGCCGGGACCGGTGCGCCACAGAGGAAACATAGTAAGAATGGACGGGAGATACCTTTTCTGCGACGTTGGCTTCGGAGGGCCAATGCCTCCCGGAGCCGTGGTCGTGGAGGACACCATAAAACAGTCTGTGCAGGGAGAGACCTTCTGGTTCGAGCGGCGCGACGAATTCTGGTGGATGCTGAAGCGCTTCACAAAGGGCAGGCTTGAGGTGGGCATGTCAGGAATCACCGACGGCAACGACGAGGTCCACGAGGCCAATGTCCTCCTGATATCGATAGCTTCCTGGGAGCCGGTGGACTTCATTTCCGCCAATCTTGCCTGCTCAGAGGGGCCGGATGCCACTTTCGCGCAGAAGCGTATGATGAACCTCCGCAAAAAAGACGGCCACATAGCCGTTACAGGCAACCTGTTCACTTTAGTAAAAAACGGCGTGAGGGAATCTCGCGAAATAACCGAAGAGGAAGCAAAACGCCTCATGACTGAAGAGTTCGGGCTGGTGCTGCAATAACTTAGAGACGCGCCTTCAAAAGAAGGCGCGTCACAGCTTGTCGAAAAACTTGTTTACAGCAAAAAAGCTTCGCAGAATTTCCGCCACGAATGGCGGAAACAAAGTCAAATCTGTCATTTCCGGCGGCGTGTACGTCGGAAATGACACCTCTCATGACGGGCGCGGCAGAGCGGCCGTCATGCAGCTCC
>JAJUHD010000225.1 GCA_029268085.1 Bacillota bacterium
AGCCATAAAGCGCCTCAGTATATAAGCTGGTCCCCTGAAAACCGCTCGCAGCTTATACGTATTCCCGCTGCGGGAAGGGGGCAGAATAGAATCGAGCTCCGCTCTCCGGACGCTAATGCGAACCCGTACCTTGCCTATGCTCTAATAATTTTCGCCGGGCTTGACGGGATTGAACGCTCACTTACTCCTCCTCCCTCTGCCGATTTCAACTTTTTCACAGCAAGCGAGAAGATGCTTGCGGACTTTAAAAAATTGCCGGATTCCTTAGCGGAAGCTGCGGCCGCGGCTTCAAACAGCGATTTTATCAAGAGGCATTTGCCCCCTCAGATCATCAAAGAGTTTGTTTCCGGCGGGAGATAAAATAGCCCGAATCTGACCGAAGGGGGAGGCAGGATGTTAAGTGACAGAACGCAATACAGCGTGCTGGTGGTATCTGCTTCACAAAAGATAACCGACCTTTTCAACGAGCTTTTACCCTCCGGCATGTTCAGCCCGATTGTTTCCGCGTCAAACTGCGGAGAGGCAAAGAGATATCTGATTTCCTCGGAATATGATATAATAGTGATAAATGCTCCGCTCGCAGATGAGTTCGGCTCTGATTTTGCTTTGGACCTTGTTCAGGACAGCTCTGCGGCGGTCCTTCTGCTTGTCGCCAGCGATCTTTACGGAGAAGTGTCGAGCAAGGTTGAAAGCTACGGCGTCATGACCATATCGAAGCCCCTGAACCGTACGACTCTGTATACCGCCATGACTCTTGCATATGCAACGCGTGCGAGACTTCGTGTGATGGACAAGAAGAATAAAAGTCTCGCCGCAAAGATGAGCGAGATGCGCATCGTCAGCAGGGCAAAATGGACGCTTATCGAATCGCTCGGCATGACAGAGGAGCAGGCTCACCATTATATCGAGAAACAGGCCATGAACCTGCGTATGCCGAAGGGCGAAATAGCGGCCAACATTTTGAAGACTTATGGGAAATAGGGAGTCTTTTACTGACTTCTTTAAAAATATAAAGACGGCGGCTAGAGGGGCCGCCCGTCTTGTTTGAAAAAGGGAGATAGTATGAGTAAGTACATTTTTGTAACCGGCGGCGTTGTTTCCGGCTTAGGCAAAGGGATCACCGCCGCATCTTTGGGGAGACTCCTCAAAGCTAGAGGACTCAAAGTCGCAGCGCAGAAGCTCGACCCCTACATCAACGTCGACCCCGGCACGATGAGTCCTTATCAGCACGGAGAAGTCTATGTCACAGAGGACGGCGCTGAGACCGATCTTGACCTCGGACACTATGAACGCTTCATCGACGAGGATCTGAACAAGTATTCGAATCTCACGACGGGCAAGGTTTACTGGAACGTACTTAATAAGGAACGCAGGGGAGAGTATCTGGGCGAAACGATCCAGGTCATCCCTCACATTACCAACGAAATAAAAGAGTTTATCTACAGCGTAGGTAAGAATACAAACGCAGATGTTGTTATAACAGAAATCGGCGGCACAACCGGCGACATTGAAAGCCAACCCTTTCTTGAGGCCATCAGACAGGTAGCTCTTGAGGTGGGAAGGGAGAATGCCCTCTTCATCCATGTCACTCTGGTGCCGTTTTTGCGTGGCTCGGACGAGCATAAGTCAAAGCCCACCCAGCACTCGGTCAAGGAGCTTCAGGGCATGGGCATAAACCCGAACATCATCGTTCTCCGTTGCGATCAGCCCCTTGAGGAGGACATTTTCCGCAAAATCGCCATGTTCTGCAACGTAAAGCCCGACTGCGTAATCGAAAACGTTACTATTCCCGTTCTTTACGAGGCTCCGCTGATGCTCGATAGAAGCGGTTTCTCCGACATCGTCTGCCGGGAGCTGAATTTAAAAACCATGCCTCCAGACATGAAAGAATGGAGAGAGATGATCGACCGTATCAAGAGCCGCAGCAGGGAGATCACCATCGCAATCGTCGGGAAATATGTCCGCCTGCACGACGCTTATCTCTCTGTCGCCGAGGCGCTTCGTCACGCCGGCTATGAGGTTCAGACCCATGTAAAGATCAAGTGGGTGGACAGCGAAACTATTTCCGGCGAAACCTGCGACAGCGCTTTCGTAGATGTTGACGGAATCCTCGTTCCCGGCGGCTTCGGCAGCCGAGGTATCGAGGGTAAGATTTGTGCGGCGAAATTTGCCCGAGAGCATAATGTACCGTATCTCGGCATCTGCCTTGGCATGCAGATCGCGGTCATCGAGTTCGCGCGTAACGTCTGCGGCCTGAAGGATGCGAATTCAGGCGAGTTCGACAGCGAAACGCCCCACAAGGTTATCGACTTTATGCCCGATCAGAGCGAAACCATCAACAAGGGCGGTACGATGCGCCTTGGAGCTTATCCTTGCCAGATTGTTCCCGGCACAATGCTCAGCAAGTGCTACGGCTCCGAGCTGATTCACGAGAGACACCGCCACCGCTATGAGTTCAGCAACGATTACAGGGAGCTTATGGTTGAAAAAGGTCTGGTTATCGGCGGAACCTCTCCCGATAAGAGGATAGTCGAAACCATTGAGCTTCCCCAGAACGACTTTTTCGTGGGCGTTCAGTACCATCCCGAATTCAAGAGCCGCCCCAACAGGGCGCACCCGCTGTTCC
>JAJUHD010000226.1 GCA_029268085.1 Bacillota bacterium
CTCGATTACGGTACTTATGTTTGCGGAGCTGATGCTCTCATTCGGGAAAGAGGAACATATTAAGTTTGAAACCGTCCTGTATGTCATATTCGCCGGCGGCATAATGCCGATGCTCCTTCTCTCTCTCGTGCGCATCGGCGTTCGCTTTAATTCATCCGCCTATGTGTTTCTGCCCTTCGTCGCGGCGTTTTCCAGCGACAGCGGGGCTTATTTCGCCGGATACTTTTGGGGAAATAGAAAAGCATTTCCGCATCTTTCACCCAAAAAGACCGTTGCGGGTTGCATCGGCGGCGTTGCTTCGGCAGTCGCGCTGATGGTGGTATACGGGATCGTTCTCAAGCAGTTCGATTATTCGGTCAACTACTTTATACTTGCCGTCTACGGTTTGTTCGGAAGCGTTGCCTGCCAATTCGGCGACCTTGTTTTCTCGGCGGTCAAGCGCCAGTACGGAGTCAAGGACTACGGCAATCTTATCCCCGGGCACGGCGGAATGCTCGACAGGTTTGACAGCATGCATTTTACGGCTCCGATGATCGAGATAATGGTTGTGCTGCTCCCCGCGATAGTATAACGCGTACCGAATGTTTAATCGGGTATACTTATGAGGTAGATTTATGGTTGAATCCATTTCCGTTTTAGGCTCGACCGGCAGCGTCGGAAAACAGACCCTTGCCGCCGCCGAGAGGCTCAACATCCCGGTCAAAGCGATTTCGGGAAATAAAAACATCGCGCTGCTCGAGGAGCAGGCGAGGAAGTTCAGACCAGAGTTTGTCTGCGTTTTTGACGGGGAAGAGGCGAAAAAGCTCAGGATCGCCCTTGGGGATACGGATATTAAGGTGGGAAGCGGCCTTTCGGCGCTTACCGACTGTGCCTGCGCTTTCGCTGCCTGTGTTGTTACCGCCGTCTCCGGCTCGGTTGGGCTTATCCCGACACTTGCCGCAATCGACGAGGGGAAACGAATCGCTCTTGCAAACAAGGAGACTCTTGTCTGCGGCGGCGAGATCGTCATGCGAAGGGCAAAAGAAAAAGGAGCGCAGATAGTCCCCGTGGACAGCGAGCATTCCGCAATCTTTCAGTGCCTTGAGGCTCAGGGAAGCAAAAGGGCGCTCCGGCGTATCCTGTTAACAGGTTCCGGCGGGCCGTTCCGCGGAAAGAAACGCGAAGAAACGCGAAACGCAACCCCCGCTATGGCGGTTGCCCATCCAAACTGGAGCATGGGCGCGAAAATCAGCGTCGACAGCGCGACAATGATGAACAAGGGCCTTGAATTCATCGAGGCTATGCATTTGTTCGATATCACGCCGGACGAAATAAAGGTCATAATCCACCCTGAGAGCATAATACACTCAATGGTGGAGTATACTGACGGCTGTGTTCTGGCCCAGCTCGGTATACCTGATATGTCGCTCCCTATTCAGTACGCGCTGACCTATCCCGAAAGGGCGGAGGCTCCTTATCACGCACCGGATTTTACAGCTCTCGGGAAGCTGACATTCCTTGAACCGGAGCTCAAAGAAACTCCATGTCTTGCCCTCGCAATGGACTGCGCAAGGCGCGGCGGAACGGCGGCAGCAGTGATGAGTGCGGCGAACGAGGAGGCTGTCGCCCTGTTTTTAAAGGAAAAGCTGTGCTTCGGCGCGATCAGCGATATTGTATCGGACGCCGTCGGCATACTGGCGGAAATCGGCACACCGACTCTAGAAGCGCTTCAGGATGCCGATGAAGCGGCAAGGCGTTTTGTAGAGGAACGCTTCCAGAATTATTAGAGGTATTTTATGTATATTGTTATTGCAATCCTTATTTTCGGCTTTTTAATTGTGACCCATGAGTTGGGGCACTTTTCAGCAGCTAAGCTTTTTGATGTCCGTGTTTCGGAGTTTGCCGTCGGCATGGGTCCAACCATCTTGAAGAAACAGAGGGGCGAAACGCGATATTCCCTCCGTGCTTTTCCGATCGGCGGCTTCTGCGCGATGGAGGAAGACGAGGAATCCGAGGATCCGCGTGCTTTTACAAATCAGAAGTGGTGGAAGCGATTTGTTATTCTGGCATCCGGCGCGCTGATGAACTTCGTTACCGGTCTTATAATCCTGATGTTCATCGTTCCTAACTCTGGCTATTTTGCTACCCCCCAAATTACAGGCTTTTTTGACAACTGCCCCTATGAGAGCACGCAAGGCTTCCAGACAGGAGATACCTTTTACAAGATCGACGGGCACCGCGTGTTTTTTCCGTCAAACATTTCTTTTCTGCTGAGCCGCACGGACAGCGAGACCCATGATATCGTCGTAATACGCGACGGGGAAAAGGTCGAGCTGGACGATTTCAAACTTGTTCCGACAGAATACGATATTAACGGTCAGAAAGAGATGAGATACGGCTTTTACTTTGCTGAGAAGGAAACCGGTGTTTTAGCAAACCTTAAATACACATGGGACGGCGCAGGAGATTACGTCCGCATGGTGTGGATGGGGCTCTCAGACCTTGTGACAGGCGCAGTCGGGCTGAAGGACCTCTCCGGTCCTGTGGGTATTGTCGGCATAATTAACGATGTGGGGGAAACATCTGAGAATACTGCGGCCGCGGCGCTCAACATCGCGTATCTTGCGGCGTTTATC
>JAJUHD010000227.1 GCA_029268085.1 Bacillota bacterium
CAAACGTGGAAAGCAATTACCATTTATTTTTTCTTGACATGGATTAATTTACATGCTAGATTAAGCGCAAGGTCTTTTTGAACGTAAATTTTGAAAAGAGCCAGACCAGTCTTTGGGATACCAAGGATAAGCCCTTACGGACAGGCGGGTCGGTTGCCGGGCGGTAAAATCCGCATTATTGATTGAGTTAAAAGCTCAAATTTTACAAAGTTGATTACTTTATAATCATGGCGAATCATCTTGTGAAACGGTCAATAAGAGCAGCAACCGAATTTGCTGAGATACTCTTTCCCCCTGTGTTCCGCTAAATAAGGGCATTTTTTGTCTCTATATTTTTCTATTACCAAGCGGAAGACCGGCTATAAGACTGTTTTTAACGCAGATGACTTTGTCGTCTGCGTTTTTTGCTGTGATTTTGTCCAGAATTATATAAGAACAAAGGAGGATTGAGCTATGAATCTGGAATGGCAGAAATCCGCGCCCATCTGCGAGGCACTTGAACAGCTCCAGCGGCGGCGCGTCGTTCCATTCGACGTTCCGGGGCACAAAAGGGGCAGAGGAAATCCGGAGCTGGCAAAGCTGCTCGGGGATCGCTGCGTTGGGCTTGACGTTAATTCCATGAAACCTCTCGACAGTCTGGGAAACCCTGTTTCGGTCATAAGGGAGGCGGAGGAGCTGACCGCCGAGGCCTTTGGCGCGCAGCAGGCGTTCTTTATGGTAAACGGAACCACCAGCGCCGTGCAGAGCATGGTGCTTTCCGTGTGCAAGGCGGGAGACAAGATAATTCTTCCACGAAATGTCCACAAAAGCGTAATAAACGCTCTCATACTCTGCGGAGGCATACCGGTATATGTAAATCCTTCCATTCACCCCAAAATCGGAGTTTCTCTCGGCATGGAGCTTATGGCAATAAAGAAAGCCATTGAAGAAAACCCGGACGCGGTGGCGGTTTTTGTCAACAATCCTACCTACTACGGCATCTGCTCCGACCTGCCTTCAATTTGCGCTTTAGCACACAAAAATGGCATGAAAGTACTGGTTGATGAGGCCCACGGTACCCACTTCTACTTCGGAGAGGGCCTTCCTTCATCCGGCATGGCGGCGGGAGCGGATATTGCCGCGGTATCGATGCACAAGTCCGGCGGAAGCCTGACACAGAGCTCTGTTCTCCTTACAGGCAACGATATAGATCACAGCCATGTCCGCCAGATAATCAACCTTATGCAAACCACAAGCGCTTCCTACCTTCTGCTTGCAAGCCTTGACCTTTCACGCCGCAATCTTGCCCTTCGCGGGAGGGAGTCCTTCGCGAAGGTGGTGCAGATGGCTGAATACGCCCGTGATGAAATTAACAGTATCGGCGGATACTATGCCTATGGACGCGAGCTGATCGACAGCGTTCATGTCTTTGACTACGATGTGACCAAGCTCTCCGTAAACACACAGGAAATCGGCCTTACTGGAATTGAGATTCACGATCTTTTAAGAGACGAATATGACATACAGATAGAATTCGGCGACATCGGCAACCTTCTCGCCTATATCTCCATCGGTGACCGTATACAGGATATTGAGCGTCTTGTCGGAGCGCTTGAGGAGATAAAGCGTTTGTACGAAAAAGACCCCTCCGAGCTTTATTTCGGGTACTATATCCAGCCGGAGGTCGTTTATTCGCCGCAGAAATCGTTCTATTCGGAAAAGGAATCCCTGCCGATCCGCAAAACAGCCGGCAGGATAAGCGGCGAGTCGGTCATGTGCTATCCCCCCGGAATTCCGATCATATCACCGGGCGAGCGTGTGACAAACGAGATCATAGACTATATCCTCTATGCCCGCGCGAAGGGCTGCACAATACAAGGCGCGGCGGATCCGAGAGCGGATTATCTTCAGGTAATAAAGGAGTAACGGCTCATGTATATGTGGTTTTCCGAGATGCATACGGACAACGTGAAAATGAGCATACGGGTCAACCGGCAGCTTTTTTCCGATGAAAGCGAATATCAGCGCATCGATGTTTTCGAAAGCCCGGAGTTCGGGCGCTTCCTCACCTTGGACGGCAACGTCATTTTCTCCGAAGCGGACGCGTTTATTTATAACGAAATGGTCACCCATGTTCCGATGGCTGTGCATCCCTCCGTGAAAAAGGTGCTGATAATCGGCGGAGGCGACGGCGGAGTTGCCCGCGAATACACCGCCTACCCCGAAATCGAGGAAATCGATGTGGTCGAGCCGGACGAGGTGTTTGTAAAGGCCTGCCGGGAATTCTTCCCCGAAACGGCCAGAGGGCTTGACGATCCGCGAGTAAATGTTATTCACAAGGACGGTCTGCCGTTTCTGCGCGGCCGCAAAGAGGACTACGATATCATAATCAATGATTCAACAGACCCGTTCGGCCATACGGAAGGGCTGTTCACCAAGGAATTCTACGGCAGCTGCTACCGTGCCCTGAAGGATGACGGCATCATGGTCTATCAGCACGGCAGCCCTTTTTTCGACAG
>JAJUHD010000228.1 GCA_029268085.1 Bacillota bacterium
AGCATGTTGAGAACATTCGTATACGCCATCTCATAACCGATTGAAAAACCTACAGCGTCAAAATCCGAAAGCGGGTCGCCGCTCTCGAGCGCCCAGAGCGGGATGCCGGCCTTGCGCATCTCGTCCTCCATATCGCCCCACGGAGCAAAGCAGCGCTCACACCAGACTTCGTCCATCTCGTTGATGGCGCCATAAAGTATCCGGATACCGAGATTGGACATGCCGATCTCATAGGTGTCAGGAAAGCAAAGCGCCATGCGGAGTCCGACCCTTGACTTGTCCTTAATTATCTGGTTGTATTCACCGCCGGTATAGCGCGCGGGCTTCTGAACCCTAGGCAGTATTCTTTTTAATCTTTTGTCCATAGTCACTTCCGTTTGAAAATGTGCCGCAGTCTTAACGGCGGCACAAAGATTTACGGAGATATTGTATACCGCAAAGCTCTTATTTACAAGACTTCTTATTCTGCAATATGAAAAGCCAGAGTCCTGCGAGAAATAGAGCCGGACCGAGCCCGCTTGCTATAAAATACAAACCCGACGCAAGGAGCAGAGAGGCTGTGACAAACCCCGCCGTGCGGAGAATAAGCCGTGCCTTTTCCCCTCCGAACACAGCGCGGAGAGCAAAGCCCAGCACTCGCCCACCGTCAAGAGGCATCGCCGGCAGAAAATTGAAAAAATTGAGGATGAAGCCCAGTCCCGCACACATCAGGAGATATTCGCTGTTCCAAAACCGCCCGAGTCTTGCACTCAGGAACGAAAACAGAAGCCCAAAGGCGGGGCCCGCAAGAGCCGCAAGCATTTCCTGCGTTTCGCTTAGACAGCCAGAGTAGTCGATCCTGAAGCCCGAAATTGCAGCCTTCAGCCGCGTCGGGCGGGCTCCGAAAAATAGAAGGAACATAATGTGCCCCAGCTCATGTACGAGAACCGCAGGGAGAAGCGCCGCAAGAAAGCCGCTCTCGTCGAAAAACCAAACCAGCGCTAAAAAAAGAATGAAGCCGCTGCCGAGCTCAATGCGGAAGTAGGGAGCTTCATTCGTATTTACTTTTGACTGCTTCATTACAGATAGAACTCCGGATTCAAGTATTTTCCATTATAAATGAGTTCAAAATGCAGGTGCGGCCCCGTTACCTTTCCCGAGTGGCCGGATAAAGCGATTTTATCTCCGCGCTTTACGGTGTCACCCTCTTCAACAAGTATCTGCCCGCAATGAGCATAAAGCGTGGAGAAGCCGCCCGTATGCTCGATGAGCACCGTCAGCCCGTAACCGTCCAGTTCCTGAACGGAGATTACTTTTCCATCTGCGAACGCTGTAACACTCGTGCCGTCAATTGCTCCGAGATCGGTACCGTAATGGAACTTTACGCCTCCGTCAAGCGGGTGTTCACGGTAGCCGAAGCCGCTCGTCACCGCGCACGCACATGGGTTTGAATACTCAAAGGGCAGGACAGGGGCGTCATAGCTGACGTTTGCAGGTACGGCGTAATCTGAAAACGCGGCTTGCTCCGCAAGAAATTTCTCAAGCTTTGAGTTTTGCTCCGAAACGGAGGCCGCACTCTCAATGGGCAGAGTTTCCGGCGCGACCGGAGCCTTAGGCGGAACAGCGGCCTGAGCTTGTGGTGCGGTCGGTTCGGCGGCGGGCGTTTCGGACGGCGGCTGAGAAGGCGCTGCTGAGACTTCGGATACTGCGTTCTCCTGCGCGGGCAGTCCGGCAATAGTCTCATAGCCCTTCAGGTTCAGGCTTACCATTTCAGAGAGCACAAATTCACCGCTGGCGGCAGCCTTCGGTTCGGGCGTTTCTGCGGCTGACGATGGGGCAGGGCTTTCACGCACCGTCTTTTCTCTGCCCGTCAGACGCTCCCAGACGCCGACATAGTCATTTTCGCCCGATATGGCCTTTCCGATGGCGATGCAGTCCTCGCGAAGGCTTGCCTCACGGTTTATCGCTGGCAGGACAGCGTTTCTGACCTTCGCGGCATTTTCGGGAAAAAAAATCTTAGCCAAACACAAGATTATAAAAATTATAGCGGAGATAACGATTCTGCCTTTCATAATCATGAACATTCCTTTCCAAAGGCGCGCAGAAATTTTAGTTTCTTTTTTGTAAATTGACGGTTGATATAATCGAAAAATAATAATAGAATAGAAGAAAATTGCGCTTTGAAGCCCCGTATATACACTGTTTATGATACTTGTCCATGTCGAAAATGGGAGACGCTCTGCGAATATAGTTTGAAGGGGAGACAGTTACGGAGAAATTCAAGTTTTTTAAGTTTCTTACAAGCCGGTTGTCTGTAACGCTCATCCTGATCCTTGTACAGGCGGCATGGATCGCCCTGATGTTTCTGAAGCTGGTCGGCTATTCTGCTAT
>JAJUHD010000229.1 GCA_029268085.1 Bacillota bacterium
CGCCTTTTACGACTACGAAGCCATAGCCGAACACAAGGCGGAGCTGTCAGAGCTTTATCGGGGCTGCTCGGAAGGCTATAAGAAAGCATACGCCCTGCTCGCAGCCGCCGGGCGGCTTCAGTCAGGCTGGCAGGACTCTTTCGTGTCGGATTCTGAAATTGAGGCAGCGGTTAAGCGAGCTTCCGGGATCGCCCTTCGCGAATTCGGGAAACGGCGCAGAGATAAAGGACAAATAACATACCGCTTTTTAAGTGCTCTTACCTGCAAGGGATGCGTTCATTTCCCCGAAACAGCAACAGCGTTCTGCGACCGCTTCTGTGTCTTTGAAAACAGGCTGCGTTTGGGTTCTCCCGCCCTGCAGCACATCATTCAAGCGGCAAAAGAGGCCGGGCATAACGTTATCGTATGCCCCGACCCGCTGGTTCCCGAATCAGCCGAGGCCGTGCTCATTCCCGCTCTCCGGCTCGGGTTTCTGAGTACCGGTTTGCCTCTGGCCGGCATTCCCGGTGCGCGCCACATCAGGCTTGATGCTCTGGCTGACAGTAATCGGCTCAGGAAGATCAGAGCAGAGCTGCGCCGCTGTGAGAAAATTAAAGAAACGCTGATAAGCGAAGCCGTCTCGGCGCTGAATGAAGCCAAAACAGTACATGACCGTATCGAGAGCATCTTCAATCCCAATGTGGATTTCGACGGAGTCAGCGCCCTCGCGCGTGAACACATTGCATCTTTAGGGTTAAAATAATGGATGGACGACGGCGAGAGTCAATTAAAAAAAAGACGCAGGATGAACGTTCGCCTGCGTCTTTTTATTCTACTTATTATCAGGATTGCCCATTTCCTCCATGATTTCGCGAACTATACTTTCGATGTCCGGTATGAGTTCCTTCTCCAGAGGATCCTCCGTCTGAACGGATACGGCTTGGTTGGAATTTTTCTTACGGGGCAAAGCCTTCTTTTTTTGTTTTGAAACCTTTATTTCCGGCAGCGTTTCTTGTTTTTGCTTTCTCTCATGGGTCTTAAGGTTTCGTGCCCTGCGCTTCTGTACACAGCGCTCCTTCCATGCCGTTATCCTTCCGCCCGAAACTGTATGGTTTTGTTTTTTTAAACTTTGCTTCTGTTTCCTGCGCTCCTTCCATGCGGCTTCGCGCGCGTATCTGTCGTCCCACGCATCCCAAACTTTGAATTTAAGAATTTTAAGCTTAGCAATGATGAACTTGATAAGCCTTGCTGCGAGCAAGATAAGGCAGATCAGCGGAAATATAAGCAACAGCAGAATGAAGACATACAGACGCGCAATATATACCTCCGAGATTCTTGCCGCGTTCTCCCAATACGGATAACTGACTCCAGTATCCGCAATCGAGCGATCCCCGAAATCCTCAAACATCTTGAAAATACTCGTAAAATTGTAGCGCGTGCTATTCTCCACTACAACACCTTTCGCAGTCTTGAAGCTCTCTTGAACGAAGCTTTTTGCGAATTTCGAGATATGGTCAGGCATTGCGATCTCATAGCAGTTTATGCCCGTATTCTCTTTCAGGGCGGTAAGGGCGGTATAGGACATAAACATAACCGGCTCGCCTTTATAGGCCTTATCCGAAAACTTATCCGTTTCCCTGCGTACAACGCCCGCGACATAATACGGCTTTCCGTCAATTGTAACCGTCATACCCTCTAGCGCAGTCCCGCCGAAGAGTTTCCAGGCAAGCTCATAATCCAGAACGACCCTGTCTTCCATAAGGTCGTCTTCGTTAATATAGCTTCCCGACAGGAGTACATATGGGTGAAAAAGGAAAAAGTCACCGCCGACACCGATTGCCGTTACCTCTGACGAGTTCCGGTCGCCCTTGACCGTAAGGCTGTCTGTTGCAGAATAACAGTCTGTCCAGTATTCCCCTTCCTCTTCCTTCTTCGGCTCCATACCCGCATCGACGAGCTTGCTGCCGATAGTTTTTCTGAAGGTATTTATTAGATCAATATTCGCCAGATTGTTTACCGGGAAAAAGCATGACACCTGCGCAAAGCGTTCTTCGCTATCGCCCTTCCAGTATGATGCCGCCTGCTGGCTTGAAAGAATATTGCTGTAACTGTGTATTCTAAGAAAGCAGATCCCGATCAGAATAAGCACGAGGGCGTTTACGGCATACAGCAGTATTTTCTTTTTAGTCTTCAACCCCGCCCCTCCTTTGTATATTATCAGTTATCCGCAAGACGTACTTGCGTGCCGGGCTCGACGGGTTTTGTCGATGTCGTTATAACGAAGTCGCTTGTGGTGAGCCCGCCGGACACCGCAC
>JAJUHD010000230.1 GCA_029268085.1 Bacillota bacterium
AACCGACACAGCCGGAACACTGTACAGCTTCCAGTTTAAGATTGCCAGCCTCCCGACAATCAAGCGAGGCGAAACTACCGTGACGATCGACCGCATTAAGGCTGGCAGTGATGTTACTCTTACAATCGACGACTGCAACATAACAAAAATTGCTATAAGCGGCTCGCAGACAACCGTATCTGGAACTATCACCTCCATCACAAACTCGACCGGCGGCACTGCATGGGTTATTAAGAACTCGAGCGGAACATCGGCTACATATACGCTTGATGCTGACGCAACGGCATACAGCGGAACGACGGAGATCTCGGTTTCAAAGATTGCCGTAGGCGATACGGTTTCCGTTTCCGTATATGACGATATTATAACTGAGGTCAAACTGGAGAGCACCGTTTCGGCATCCACAAAGGTTACAGGAACTGTCCTGCTTATCGAAGCTGCAAGTTCGAAAATCACGATTTTAACGTCAGACAGCAAGCTTGTTTATATCACCGCATCGTCAGCTTCGATAATTAGCGCTAAATCCGGCGGCAGTATGTATTATACAAATATTCCTATCGGCTCCGGACTTGTAGCTTACGGCGCATACTCGGATTCGAGAAACTTCTCGGCAAAATCTATAGTAATAGAATAAAACGAACATAAATAAACCGCCCGGTAAATCCGGGCGGTTTTCTCATATAAAATGAATTTAAGGCTTATATTGCATACCTGTATGATCGATTTTGTAATCGTCCTTAAGCAGTATCTCCGAGACGGGAACGATATCATAGCCGTCAGCTATCAAGCCCTCAATAATTGAAGGCAGAGCTTCCGGAGTATTTTCAGCGGCGTTGTGGAACAAGACTATCGACCCGGGTACAACTCTGCTCAATACACGCTGGGAAATTTCAGACGCGGAGATCCCTTTCCAGTCTAGGCTATCTACGTTCCACTGGATAGCCGTCATGCCGATTGAATTGACCGTATTAATGACATGGTCGTCGTACTCTCCGTAAGGACAGCGGAACAGCGTGGGCTTGACACCCGTAACCTTTTCGATTTTTTCGTTGCACTTGTTGAGATTGTCTATGATCTGGCTTGCTGAAAGCTGCGAAAAATGAGCGTGGTCGTTTGAATGGCTCATAACCTCGTGCCCTGCGTCAAACAGAGCTTTCACGGACTCGGGATATTTATCTACCCAAGTCCCGACAACGAAAAACGTGGCCTTTACATTATATTTTTCCAAAATATCGATAAGCTGCTGAGTATCCTCGTTGCCCCAAGCCGCATCAAAAGTCAGGCTGACGCATTTGTTGTCACGGTCTACGCAATATATAGGAAGGGCTCGCGCAGCCGCACTGGCGCCAACTATTGCAGGGCTGTTTATAACCCACGGCAGACCGAAGAGAAAGCAAAGGCAGAGCAGCGCGGCGGCCTCTCTTTTATATCTCATCAGCCATTTTTTTGCTCTATATGTTCTGTAATTCATAGGATGACCTCCCGAAATTCCGTTTGGTACATCCTATGAATTAAATAAACATATTAAAACTTATTTTTGGTTAACAAACAACGTTATAATCACCAGAAGAACCCGAATGGGTGTTTCTACGAACCACTTTTTTTGAATTTTTTTCCGGATCAGATAAGTTTAAAAACAGCGCCTGCTCCATGGTGAACATCCCTTTATCCTTAGACATAATCCATTTAGCTGCATATATCGCGACCGAAAATAACCTCGTGCTTTCCAATAATACATCCGACTGTTATAGAATTGATATGTTTTTCCGTCAATCACTCCATGTTTTTTGATATGACTTATGTCCTTCCGTAAAGCTCGGTTATATTCCGCAGTCTAACGGAAAGAGAGGATAAATCGAGTCCGGGCTTAAGCCGCCATTGCCAGTTGCCGCCGAGTGTTGCCGGGGTGTTCATTCTGGCCTCAGAGCCCAGCTCAAGAAGATCCTGCATAGGCGCGACTGCCAGATCGGCTACGCTGCCCCAGAGCGCGCATATCATCGCCTGAGCCGGGCTTTCGCCCTCGCGGATGCGGAGGTAGTCGCGCGCTTTTGCCGTATCAGCGGCGGGGGCGGT
>JAJUHD010000231.1 GCA_029268085.1 Bacillota bacterium
AGCTGTTAAGCCGCCATTTGCGGCTAACCGCCGCAGGGTAAAACGGCTCGGACCACGCAATCGCAAGCTATTCCGAGCAATACTATGAAATCATGAGCTACTGGACGTTTAATTTGTCTACAAAACCGGGTTTCGGTCAAATTACACTCTTTTTATGTTAACATTTTATTGCGATAATGTAAACAAAGCTTTTTCTACAAAATTTCAGTACAAGAATTGTTAAATCGATCCTTCAAATTGCAAAATCTTTTTTTCGAAACCGATTTTTGCTTTGTCATGAAAAGCAATCATGAATATCATATATTGCTGGGATGAATGTATCACTAAAACTTGACTTATGGAGAAAAAATACATAAACTTAAGCGGACGAAATAAATCAGCGGATTGGGATTGATAAATATGATTACTGAAAGCGTTCTTGACATTATAGGCAACACTCCCATGCTCAGTCTGAGAAAAATGACGGGCATGAACATCTTTGGCAAGGCCGAATATCTGAACCCGGGCGGCAGCATAAAGGACCGTATCGCAAAGTACATGATAGAACGCGCCGAGGCCAAGGGTATCCTCAAGCCGGGAATGACCATTATGGAGCCCACTTCCGGCAACACCGGAATAGGCCTGGCTCTGGCGGGCGTCCAGAAAGGATACCGCGTGGTAATAGTTATGCCGGAAAACATGAGCGAGGAAAGAAAAAAGATTATTTCAGCGCTGGGCGCCGAGCTGATACTGACCGATGCCGAAAAAAGCATAGGCGGCTCGGTATCGGAGGTTGAGAGGCAGAAGGCCATGAATCCCGACATTTTTGTGCCTCAGCAATTTGAAAACCCGGACAATCCGCAAATCCACTATTTGTCCACTGCGGAGGAAATATGGGAGCAGGCGGAAGGACGGGTGGACATATTCGTATCTGGCTTGGGCAGCGGAGGTACGCTTCAGGGCATAGGCAGGTTTCTCAAAGACAAAAACCCCCTTGTAAAGATCGTTGCCGTTGAGCCGAAAAACGTGTCGGCGCTTTTGGGGCATGAGCCCGGCCTGCACAAGATACAGGGCATCGGGGACGGCTTTGTTCCGCAGATACTCGACACCAAAATGATAGACGAGGTGATCGAGGTTTCGGACGACGATGCTATTAAGACCGCGAGAGCCCTTGCCCGCCGCATGGGCATACTCGCCGGAACCTCTTCCGGCGCAAACGTGTGGGCCTCCGTTGAGGCTGCGAAGAAATACGGCTGCGACAAAAATATTATAACAATTCTGCCTGACAGGGTTGAAAGGTACTTCAGCACCGCTTTGATATGATTTTTGCTTACATCTCCGCAGGGCTTTTTGCTCTGCGGAGATTGCTTGCTGCGCTGTAAATATAAAACGGATTCATCTTTCAAGATGGAACCGTTCTGGAGGCGCCACCGCGAATCAAGGTTTATCGGCACCATTGTGGATATCTCATATAATATCATATAAAAAATAAGCAAACGCCAAAAGCGTCGCTGGGAAAGGCGCGACGCTGAGCGTGTCAAAAAACCGCAGATTTCAGCTTTCGAAAGCCGTGATTCTTTGACAGGCCAAGTCCTCTATACAGTCTTAATTGCATATAGAACTTTCCTTGTCAGCTTTTGTTGAAGTCAGCACGGGTATAGGTCTGCTCCCCCGTCTTCAAGTCCATGGTAACCGTGTAGACCCCCTTAGGTTGGACTGGGGTTGGATCCGGCTTACCCTCTTTATCGGTGTAGTATACATCCTCTTTTACGGTTGCGGTATAGATAAGCTTTGTGCCATCTTCTGAGATTGAGGGATTTTCAGGTCTTGCACAACTCGTGC
>JAJUHD010000232.1 GCA_029268085.1 Bacillota bacterium
ATTTTCGAATAATTCAAATGTGTAGAACAATATGTATGATTTTTGTATATAAATAATACTTGCCAAATAAGCCCTTATAAAGTAGAATAATAATTGGCTCGAATGCCTCAGCGGAGGAACAAATGTTAATAAACGGACTTCAAAAGCTGTCGCTTCTCGATTATCCGGGGAGGCTGGCAGCGACGATTTTCACAGGGGGCTGCAACCTGCGCTGTCCCTTCTGCCATAACCCATTACTTGTGACCCGCTTTTCGGAATGTGAAAGGATATCCGAAGAGGAGGTCTTCACTTTCCTCGAAAAGCGGAAAGGACTTTTGGACGGCGTCTGCATCACCGGCGGCGAACCGCTTTTGCATGAGGATCTTGCCGACTTTATTATAAAGGTGCGCAAGATGGGTTTTCTCGTTAAGCTGGATACGAACGGAGCATTTCCCGAAAAGCTGGATTCTCTTATTAGACGATCTCTGGTCGATTATGTTGCTATGGATATAAAAAACTCTTTCGAGAAATATGCGATAACCGTAGGTATTCCCGATTTCGATGCAGCGCCTGTTTTCAAAAGCGCAAAGCTCCTTCTCAATGGCTCCGTCCCCTATGAATTCAGGACGACCCTTGTGCGGGGCTTTCATACAGAGGAAGACATGGTAAAAATCGGCCGGTCGCTTGATGGCGCAAAAAATTATTTTTTGCAGAATTTTAAGAACAGCGGTGATCTTGTCGGTTTCGGAAACAATATGCCGTGCGTACCTCTGGAAGGCTTTCCCTCCCGCGAAATTGAGCATTTCAGGGACATTCTGTCACAATATGCGGAGAATGTCGGTATCAGGAATTGACATAGCCGATCAATATTTAGTGGTTATTTCTACCGATTTGCCATTGACAAACACAATATATCAGTGTACTATACTGATTGTATCATAAAATAACAAAAAATACAAAATAGTTACATTTTTATCAATTAGAGTATCTATTTTAAAAGATAGTTACATTATAGGGGGCTTTTAGATGTATAAAGTAGTAAAACGTGACGGACAGGTAGTTGATTTTAATATATCCAAAATCTGTGTCGCAATAACTAAGGCGTTCGAGGCGCAGAACAAGCAGTTCACGCCCGATATTGTCGATCTTCTTGCCCTCAAAGTCACAGCTGATTACGAAAGCAAGATAAAGGACGGGCTTATCGGAGTCGAAGAAATCCAGGACAGCGTGGAATCCGTCCTTGTTCAGGCCGGCTATGCAGACGTTGCCAAGGCATATATTCTCTATCGCAAGCAGCGCGAGAAAATCCGCAACATGAAGTCGACGATACTCGACTACAAGGATCTTGTCGACAGCTACGTCAAGGCCACTGACTGGCGCGTAAAGGAGAACTCCACCGTCACCTATTCCGTCGGCGGACTTATCCTCTCCAACTCCGGCGCAATAACAGCGAACTATTGGCTTTCCGAGGTATATGACGAAGAGATTGCAAACGCTCACCGCAACGCTGATCTCCATCTGCATGACCTCTCCATGCTCACGGGCTACTGCGCCGGCTGGTCTCTCCGTCAGCTCATTAAGGAAGGACTTGGCGGTATTCCTGGAAAAATCACATCCTCTCCGGCAAGCCATCTTTCCACGCTCTGCAACCAAATGGTCAACTTTCTCGGCATCATGCAGAACGAATGGGCGGGTGCGCA
>JAJUHD010000233.1 GCA_029268085.1 Bacillota bacterium
ATGGGAAAGCAGGACTATCAGTGGCAGCATGAACCTGTGCTGTACGGATGGAAGGACGGGGCAAGCCACGCATGGTATAGTGACCGCAAGCAGACTACTGTCATCAAATATGACAAGCCGCACAAGAACGCCGATCATCCCACGATGAAGCCGGTCGGACTGTGCGGCTATTTTATAAGCAACTCCACCAAGGAAGGCGATATCGTCCTTGACCTGTTCGGCGGCAGCGGCTCTACCATGATTGCTTGTGAGCAGACAGGACGCACATGCTACCTCTCCGAAATTGACCCAAAATACTGCGACGTTATAGTGAAGCGGTTTATTGAACAGGCAGGGTCTTCTGATGGCGTCTTTTTGAGTCGTTGCGGAACATGTATGCAATTTGCGGATGTACCATCTGATAATTTCTGACAAAGGGCAAAGTCAAACAGGGCTTTCTTTCCTTGCCTATAATTTTCGAAGAGTAGTAAATGCTCCTAATAATGGAGATTATTCGGGCCTGAACTGGCCTTTTTATTGCCTACAGGTAAATTATAACGAGAAAACATAAAAATCAATGCAGCCACCCGATTGTCGGGTATCGACAAATCATGAGCGGCATTTTCTACGATATTTTTTCGGAATATTTGGACGTTCTCCTTGCTGTTTACAGCGTTAAGAGCGATAGATGTGTATACCAAAAAACGAGGAGGTACGCACATGGAAATACGATACAACAAAACAGGCTCTGAGCGCAAAGCACTGGTTATGGCCGTTAGCGAAATACTGGGATATGAAATCAAATACAAAGGTGCCCCGTCATTTGCCTATGAGGTGAACTACTTCACCATAAGCAAAGACGGGACGATCTCTTTTGATGACATGGCGGACAGCAAAGAGGTCGAGAAGCTCCTTAATGGGCTTGCAGAACGCGGCTTTATCTGTGAAGAACCCAACGCTCCTGACAATCTTATCATCCACATACCCAGAGATTATTTTACTGACACGGCCCTTAATAATCTCCGCCGCATCGTTGAGAGCAAAGAGAATCTTATTAAAAAGGCAATAGGCGCAGATGTGCTCCCGATTGAAGTAACAGATGAAAACGTGAGCTTTCCATGGTTCACGGGTTATCCAACTGCAGAGAAGATCAGCGCCTACTCACGTTTTATAGGCGCCTTGTGCGCTATGGCAAAGAACCAACAGCGCATTACCGCCAAGATAAAAGAAACCGACAATGACAAATATGCGTTTCGCTGCTTTCTTCTTAGGCTGGGCTTTATAGGCGACGAGTATAAAGCCGTGAGGAAAACACTGCTGGAGAACCTTTCAGGTAACTCCGCATTCAGAAACAGCAAGGAGGACAGTGAATGAAAATACATCCTGAAATGCTGAAGCAGCTCCGCGAATACTACAAGCCCGGTACGGAAGTAGAACTTGTTCGAATGAATGACCCATACCGAGAAATGCCTCCCGGACTGCGCGGGGTCGTTACCTTCGTTGATGATACCGGGACGATTTTCGTGAACTGGAGCAACGGC